>DASZCR010000321.1:0-19180 GCA_035942915.1 Pyrinomonadaceae bacterium
CTCCGCGCTCGGCTTCTACATCGCGGGGCCTGACATCGACAAGCTCGACGAGTATTCAAACAAGCTGGTCGAACGCATCAAGAAGGACGAGAACTTCCGCGACGCAGACCGCTCGCTGCAACTGAGCAGCCCGGAGGTGCGGATTCTCATCGACCGCGAGCGAGCCGCAGACCTCGGCGTGCGCGCGGGCGATGTCGCGCAGGCTTTGAACACGCTCGCCGCCGGGCAGCGCGTCACCACTTTTAGCGAAGGCTCTGACCAATACGACGTGGTCGTGCGCGCCGGAGAACAGTTCCGCCGCACGCGCGAGCACCTCAGCAACTTTACGGTCGCGTCATCGACAGGCGGCACGGTCGGATTAGAGAAGCTGGTGCGTCTGGAAGAGGGCGAAAGCCCGGCCTCGATTGACCGTCTCAACCGTCAGCGTCAGGTGACCATCTCGGCCAGTCTCGCGCCGAACGGTTCGGAGGCCGACGCGCTCGTCGCCATCCAGCGTTACGCGCAGGAGTTGAACATGGAGCCGGGCTACCGGACGGGCGTCACGGGTCAGTCGAAAGAGTTGCAGCGCGCGAACCAATCTTTCATGCTCGCGTTCCTGCTCTCGTTCGTCTTCATGTACCTGATTCTGGCGGCGCAGTTCGAGTCGTTCATCCACCCGGTGACAATCCTCTTGACGCTGCCACTCTCGATACCGTTCGCTCTGCTCTCGACGCTGCTTGCCGGGCAACGTCTGAACATCTTCTCGGCGCTCGGCATCCTGCTGCTGTTCGGCATCGTCAAGAAGAACGCCATTTTGCAGATTGACCACACGAACGAACTGCGCGCGCACGGCATGGAACGCTACAGCGCGATATTGCAAGCGAACCGCGACCGCCTACGTCCTATCTTGATGACGACCATCGCGCTCGTCGCAGGCATGGTTCCGCTGATTCTCGGCACGGGTGCGGGCGCGGCGACGAACCGCTCCATCGGCGTTCTCGTCGTCGGCGGACAATCTCTCTGTCTGCTGCTGACGCTGCTCGCCGTCCCGGTCTTTTACTCTCTGTTTGAGGACGTGAAGGAATCGCGCGTGTGGGCGTGGGCCGGCGACCGCTTCGACAACTTCGGCGGAGGCGCGCGGCGACGTTTCGCCAGAGCTTACGCTTCTTTCGCCGCGCTCTTTTCGCGCAAGCCGCGCCCGACGACGGCGGGCGGCGCAGTCTCCCGTCGCAATCGTGAGGACAGGTATGCAGATCAAGCTTCAGGTGATTGACAGGTCGGCGACGGCGCGGCGTCGGTTCGGTCGGCTCTTATCAAAGTCGTTCGTCTCGACGTTGATGATAGCCGCGCTCTCGTCGTCCACGCTCTCTGCGCTCGCGCAGAACCAGCAACAACAACAGCCGCCCTCGACGACGCAACAACCTTCGCCGCCGGCAGGCTCGACGACGCAAGGCCAGCAACGACCGGGCGCGCCTCCGCCTTCGACGCAACAACTGCCGCCGAACGCTCCCGGCTCGACCATCCGCCCCGGCAACGAGGCGCAGCAGAGCCAGCAGCCGCAGACGGGGCCGGAGCAGGAGCGCCAGCAGACGACGCCGCAGACCGGAGCGCCGCGACCGCCTTCGCCGCAGGGCGCACCCGCCGCGCAGCAGCCCGCGCCCGGTGCCCAGACGCCGCAGACTTCCACGCCCGCAGGCACACAAAGCCCGCAGACCGGAACGACCACCGGCGGCGCGCCCGCGAGCGGTGTGCCGCAAGCGCCGGGACAGAACGTCGGCACGGGCGCAGGCATCGCGCCCGCAGAGCTTCCGACCGAACCTCCTCCGGTCGCGCCCAACTTCGAGGCTCCCGCGCGTCCGCTGCCGTCGGCCGAGCGCGTCGGCGTTGATATCACCGAACAGACGGCGCTGACCTTGAACGATGCTATCGCGCTCGCGCTGCAAAACAATAACGACATCGACGGCTCGCGTATCGACGTGCAGATTGCCGAGTACGACCTGAGAGCCGCGCGCGGCATCTACGACCCGGTCTTCTCGTCCGAGAGCTACTACGAAAGCCGCACGACGCCGACGAGTTCGACCATCGCGGGCGGCCTCAACGGCTCGGTCACGCAGAAGGACGCGACCGGCGCGCTGCGCTTCGGCGGCTTCTCGCCGTGGGCGGGCGGCTCTTATCAACTCGACTTCTCGACGACGCGCCTGACGACCAACAACCAGAACGTCACGCTCAACCCGCAATATCCGGCCGCGCTGACCTTCGGCTATACGCAGCCGCTGCTGCGCGGACTGCGCTTCGACCAGAATCGCCGCCAGATTGAGATTGCCAAGAAGAACCTCTCGCTGACGGACGCGCAGTTTCGCCAGCGCGCCATCGAAACCATCACGCAGGTCGAACAGGCTTACTGGGATTTGGTCTTTTCCCTGCGCAACCTACAGGTGCAGATTGATGCCGTCAAACAGGCGCGCACGCAACTCGAAAGCAACCAGCGGCTCGTCCAGCGCGGCGTGCTCGCACCCATTGACATCGTCGCCGCCTCGACGCAGGTGACGACCTTCGAGCAGAACGTCTACACGGCGCAGGAGGCCGTCACACGCGCCGAAAACACCTTGAAGACGCTGATTCTTTCAGACCGTTCCGCTCCGCTCTGGTCGCGCCCGCTGCTGCCCGTCACGCCTGTTAATCTCGAAGCGCCGCGCGTGCCTCTCGAACAGGCCGTGAGCGCCGCTCTGACGAACCGGCCGGAACTGGCGCAGCTTCAGACGAGCGCCGAAATCAACGAGATTGACACGCGCTATTTCCGCGAACAGACGCGCCCGCAAGTAGACCTCGTCGGCACGTACACCACTTCCGGCCTCGCCGGTTCAGTCGTGCAGAACACAGGCGGCACAACCGGAGGCGGCAACCCCAGCGCCAACGCTCTCTTGCGTCAACGCGTCAACGAACTCTCGACGCTGGCGGGTCTTCCGCCGCTCGATGCGACGACCGGCGGTGGCAGCGTCCCGCAGAACCTCGTCGGCGGTCTTCCGCAGTCGCTCGCCAACCTTGTGCAGCAGGACTTCCCGACCTACCGCGTCGGCGTGCGCGTCTCGCTTCCCTTCCGCAATCGCACGGCCGAAGCGAACTTCGGTCGCTCGGTCGCCGTCGGCAATCGCATCAAGAACCAGCGCGCACAGGCCGAGCAACTCGTCGAGGCAGACGTGCGCAACGCACTGCAATCTCTGCGTTCGGCCGAAGCGCGTCTGGCCTCTGCGGCCGCCGCGCGCTCGTCGGCCGAGCAGCAATATGAGAGCGAACAGAGACAGTTTCGCGCAGGCACGACGACCGTCTATCTCGTCCTCCAACGACAGACCGAACTGCTGGCGGCGCGCGGGCGCGAACTACAGGCGCAGACAGACCTCAACAAGGCCGTCTCTGAATTTCAACGCGCCACCGGCAACACGCTCGACGCCAACCGCGTCTCCGTTCGCACCGATACGCCCTCGCGTGAATTCGTCGTGACCCCGCCGACCGCTTACGTCTCGGAAGCGGCGGGCACGTCCAACTCTCCGAACGGGAGCAGACCCGATGACAAGTGAACAGCGGCCGAGCGGCGCGAGCGCTCTCAAGCGCCGGACGACGCTCGCGCTCCTCTCACTCGCGCTCGTCGCCCTCTCGTCCGTAGCCTGCGGTTCACGCGCGGGCAGCGAAGGACAGACGGCGAGCAACGTCATCATCGTCAACGCGCCGACGGCGGGCGAGGTGCGCCGTGTGCTGGCGCGCGAAGGGATGGCTGTGGCGAAGGGCGACCCTGTGATTGAAATCGTCGTCAGAGACCAAGCGGCGACGATGCCGCGTGCGGAAGACCCTGTGGCGCGCGCCGGTCAGAGCGTGCGCGCGGCCGAGTCGGAAGTCGAAGCGGCGCGCGCAGAGGTCGTGCGCGCAGAGGTCGAAGTACAGAGGCTCGCGCCGCTCGTCGCGGGCGGGCAGGCTTCGCAGGGAGAGTTGGACGGCGCGCGTGCGCTCTACGAACGCGCGCAGCAACGGCTCAGACAGGCGCAGGACGCTTCGCGCGACGCGCAATCCGGCCTCGTCGCCGCGCGTCAGCCGCGCGCCGTTTCACCCGCTGCCGCCACGCCTGCGCCTTCCGAGCACATCGTCTACGCGCGCGCGACTACGGCCGGAACGGTCAGCGTGCTCAGCGCGCGTGAGGGCGACCGCGTGGCGGCCGGTCAACCGCTGGCGACACTGAGAGCCGACGGACGCTGAAACAGACCTGCGCGCCGGACATCAAACACACGTACGCACGGAACATGAAAGACGCGTGCGCGCAGGACATTCGAGTTCGATGACGAACGAAGACATCAACATCGGCACGCGCGAGCGGCGCAAGCGGCGACTGTTCGGCATCGTCGCGCTGACGGTGGGCGTCGGGCTGGCCTTTCTGCTGGTCGTCTTCGGCGCGCCGCGCTGGTCGCGCGTGGTCGTCTTCTTCCCCATCTGGATGGCCGGTCTCGGCCTCTTACAATCGCGCGAGAAGACTTGAATCGCGCTGGCCGCGCGCGGGACGCGCAACATGGACGCGGGCGAAGAACCAATCGCAGACCAGAGCCTAGTCGAACGTCTACGTGCGAAGGCGCGCATCATCAATCGCCGCGCGCTGGTCACGGCCATCGGCGTCACGCTCGTCACGGTCGCCTTCCCCGGCCGCTAGTCCTCTTCACTTGAGAATCACGAAGCCCTTCAGAGCGCGTGCGGATAGTCCCTCTAAGATTCTGTCCTTTTGCGCCGCAGCCTTCCCGCCTTCATCGAAATCGGCCGCGCGCAAACCCGTCCCGCTCAAATCCTCGACGTAGATGATAATAAACTCATTGCGCCGCGTCTCGTCCAACACGCGCACGAAACGCTGGAACATGACAGACTCGCCTGCCTCGTAACCTTTGCCCCGCAAAAAAGCGACGGCGCGTGCCGCGTCCGAGTCCGGGTTCTGCTTGAGCACGGCCGTTATGCTCGGCACGATTTGAGCGTTCGCGGCGTAGGTCTCGCCGCCGAGTTCGACCGTCTTCTGATTCGAATAGTCGTATCGCCCTTCCGCGTTCGACAGGAAGCCCTCGAACTGCACGATGTAGAGACGCCTGATGCGTCCGCTTCTGTCGGCATCGACGAAATAGAACTGCTCTGCGCGCGCCCGTTCGTAGAGCACGAAGTACTGCCTGCCGACGTACTTGAATGCCCTGTTAAACTTCAGACGCACGGGCGGCTGATAGGGCGATGTCAAGACCTGCCCCCTGACGCTGCGCATCTTCTTCCACTGCTGCTGCGCCGGAGCGACGGCAGACACCGACAACACTGCGCACAGAGCCGCACACGCCGAGACCAAACGCCATCTCATCAGGGAAATTCTCCTCTCAACTCGTCATTCGGTCGAGACTTAATACGTCGGGCGGCGCACACGTTGTTCCTTGCCTTCGAGATAGATGTTTGCCCCGCGTGTGAAATCCTCGTGAAGAGCTTGCCGCACACTTCCGTAGGTTGAAGACGTGTGTCGAAGGAGTGTGGCGATGAGATACAGGCGTTTCGGGCGGACTGGATGGGAGGTCAGCGAGATTGGCTACGGCATGTGGGGGATGGGCGGTTGGAGCGGCTCTGACGACGAAGAGTCGCTCAACTCTCTGCAACGCGCCGTAGACCTCGGATGCAACTTCTTCGATACGGCGTGGGGCTACGGACGCGGGCGCAGCGAAGCACTGCTCGGCCGACTCGTGCGCGCCAACCCGCAGCAACGTCTCTACACGGCGACGAAGATTCCGCCCAAAAATTTTCAGTGGCCGAGTCGCCGCGAATACACGCTCGACGACTGCTTCCCTCCCGAACACATCGAAGAGTACGTCCATTCCAGCCTCAAAAACGCGGGGCTTGACAGCTTCGACCTGATACAGTTTCACACGTGGGAAGATGCGTGGGTCGAAGATGAACGTTGGGCGAGGAAGATGGACGAGTTGAAAGGTCAGGGACTCGTGCGCGCCGTCGGCATCAGCCTCAACCGTTGGGAGCCTTGGAACGGCGTGAGAGCCGTCCGCTCAGGTCTCGTCGATGCCGTGCAGGTCATCTACAACATCTTCGACCAGAACCCGGAGGACGAGCTTTTTCCAGCGTGTCGGGCGCATGATGTGGCCGTCATCGCGCGTGTTCCTTTCGACGAAGGAACGTTGACAGGCACGCTCACCAAAGAGTCCACATGGCCGGAGGGCGACTGGCGCAACACGTACTTCGTCGCGGAGAACCTGATTCCGAGCGTCGAGCACGCCGACGCGCTGAAGCCGCTCGTGCCCGAAGGGATGACGATGCCGGAGATGGCCTTGCGCTTCATCCTCGACAACCCTGACGTGTCAACCATCATTCCCGGCATGCGCAAGACGCGCCACGTCGAAGCCAACATCGCAGCGAGCGACGGCGAGCGCCTGCCCGCAGAGTTGCGCGCAGAGTTACGTCGTCATCGTTGGGACAGACAGCCCGCCTCTTGGTCGCAGTAAATGGTCTAGGCAAAAACTGACTGACGATTAAGCCGCGCGCCGGGTCTGGCCTGTGGCGCAGGCCATGACGGCTTCGGGCGTGGCTTCGGTGCGTGTGAACTCGCCTGTGATACGCCCTTCGTGAATGACGATGAGGCGGTCGGAGAGTCCGAGCACTTCGGGCAGTTCGGAAGAGACGAGGACGATGGCAAGCCCTTCGCGCGCGAGGCGGTTGATGTGCGCGTAAATCTCCTGCTTCGCGCCAACGTCGATGCCGCGCGTCGGCTCGTCGAGAAAGAGGACGCGCGGTTTGGTGAGCAACCACTTGGCGAGGACGACCTTCTGCTGGTTGCCGCCGGAGAGCGTTCCGGCGACGGTCGTCACGTCCGGCGCTTTGATGCGCAGGTCGCGCGCGGCGCGCTCGCTGGCGGCGCGCTCGGCGTCCGGGTCGGTAATGAAGCGCCCGGCAATCTGTCGCAGGCTAACGAGCGTGGTGTTGTTCACTATCGTCTGGTCGAGCACTAGCCCGTAACGCTTGCGGTCTTCGGTGACGAAACCCAAGCCGCAACGAATCGCGTCGGCAGGGCTTTTAATCTGCACGCGCTCGCCTCCGACGAAGACCTCGCCCGACGCGCGTCCGGTGTGCGCGCCGAAGATGGCCGTCAGCAGTTCGCTGCGCCCTGCGCCCATCAATCCCGCAATCCCCAACACCTCGCCGCGTCGCACCTTGAAACTCGCGCGCTCGACGAGCAGTTTGCCACGCACGTTCGGGTCTTCAACCGTGATGTCGCGCACCTCGAAGGCCACCTCGCCCGGCTCGTGCTCCGTGCGCGGAAAGATGTCTCCGACCTCGCGGCCGACCATCCGTGCGATGACGCGCGCCTGTGTGAGTTCGGCGGTCGCCTCCGTGCCGACCGTGCGCCCGTCACGCAAGACCGTGATGCGGTCGCTCAGACGAAAAACTTCGTCCAGCTTGTGCGAGATGTAGACCATGCCGACGCCGCGCGCGCGCAGCTTGTTGAGGATGTTGATGAGAGTTTCGACCTCCGTCTCGGTGAGCGCGGCGGTCGGCTCGTCGAGGACGAGGATGCGCGCGTTCTGCGAGAGGGCTTTGGCGATTTCGACCAACTGCTGCTGTCCGATGCCGAGTTGACGGACGGGCGTGTGCGGGTCGATTTGAAGATGTAAATCGTTGAGCAGTTTTTGCGCGCGCCCGTAGAGTTCGTCCCAACGGACGATGCCGAAGCGGCGCGGCTCACGGCCGAGGAAGATGTTTTCGCCGACGCTCAAATCTTTGACGAGCGAGAGTTCCTGATAGACGACGGCGATTCCGGCCGCTTCGGCCTGTCGGACGTTGGCAAACTGCTGCGGCGCGCCGTCAATCCGTATCTCGCCGCCGTATGTGCCGTGCGGATAGACGCCGCCGAGCACCTTCATCAAGGTTGACTTGCCCGCGCCGTTCTCGCCGACGAGCGCATGTATCTCTCCGGCGTACAGGTCGAACGTCACGCCGTCGAGCGCACGCACGCCGGGAAAGCTCTTCGTTATCTCCCGCATTTCGAGCAGCGGCGACCGCGCATCATCTGTCATCTGGCAAACTCCGTCCGTGTGAACAGCGCCGGGTCTAAAAAGAGCGCATCAATCGAAGAGACTTCCGAGGCGACGAGCCGCGTGTTGTAACGCTCAAGATACGAGCGGCGCTCCTTCGTCAACGGATAGGCTTCCGGCGCGCTGTAAGGATACTTCGTCATCCCGTGAAAAGGCAGCGGCGCGACCTCGTGCGGGCTGGCCGAATTGATGTCCATCTCTTTGCTGAAGCCGTCGGCGTAGAGCAGGAAGGTGCGCTTCCAACCGCGCGGCAGCGGCGGCAGACGGCGCGCATCGAACGAGAGAGACAGTTCGTCGCCGGGGCGCGAGACGACGAACATGTCATCCGTCTCAAGGAGCAATTCGCGCACGTCGCCCTCGCGCGTGTAACGCCCCGGCAGAGCCTTCCAGGGCGACGTGAAGGAGACGCGCTCGTAATCGTAGCCATACGGCTCGCGGCCGTCAGGCGTCACCTCAGCCGAGAAGCCGCGCCAGCGCAGATGCGCCGATGCGGGGTCGAGCGCGGTCATCTGCGCGGGCTGTTCGCCCGCCGAAGTGTCGAACAGAATTTCATCCCAGAGGACGCGCATGTTGGTGACGATGCGAACCTCGCGGCTGCGACTGAGAAACTTGCCCGTCAGGTCAACCGTCACGGTCTGCGGCCGACCTACGGGGATGCCGATGTCTTCGATGACCGTCTGCCAGCGCCCACGCGCATCTCTCACCTGAAGCGCAGGCATCGACATACTCTTGCCGCTTTGCGACGCCGCGACGTTATCGCTCGACCACGCGTAATCCGTCCAGCCCGTCAGCAACAGCAACGTCCTCCGACCGAGAGGAGCATTCTCCTCATCAAGTTTCAAAGTCAGCGTGTGCTCCTCCGCATAACCACGCACGGGGTCGCGCCGGAAGTCGTCCGGATACTGCCTGTCCATGTGCGCGATGCGCGCGAGCACATCATGCCCGTGCTCGTCGAAGGCGGCCAGAGGCGGACGCGCGCCCTGCGTCTTGTAGAGCACGAAGCGGCGCGGCACGGCGCTCAGACCTTCGTTCGGATAGACCTCGACGCCCTCCGGATGTGCAACGACGTGCAAGCGCAGACGGTCAACGAAGAGCGCCTCTTCCAGTTCGTTGGTGACGCGGATTTCAAAGCGACCGTTGCGCTCCTTCAATTGGTCGCCGCGAATGCGAACGTACTCGTCAGGGTCTGGCAGGTTGTAACGACCGGGCGCTTCCCAGTGCCCCATCTCGCCGCCGCCCATGAAGTCCGTGATGAACTCGAAGCGGTGGCCGTTCCACGCGTAGAGATAGGGACACGAAGAGGGTTTGCGGTCGAGTTCGATGACGGAGAGCGTCTGCGCCGTCTGCGTCTTCGACGCGACCGCGCCCGCCGGTTTTGCGCCCGCGACATCCGTCTCCGCCTGCACGATGCCTGCCGGCCACATCACGCGCACGGCATCGGCCGACGCACGTCTGCCGAGTCCGAAGACGACATCTGCGGGTGCGGGCGCGGGGCTTGCCGAGTAGGTTTCCAGCTTTTGCACGAGACTCCCGGCGCGCGTCTCAACCTTCGCGCCGACTGCGCTACGGTTGCTCACCCTGCCCGTTAAATCGACTCGCAGAGAGCGGTTCTGATTGCCGCCATCGTTGCGCGCAAGGCGTAACTCGCCCGCCGCGTTGAGCGCCAGAAGGTCTGTGTCGCCGTCGAAGTCGAGGTCGCCTGCGGCGAACAGTCGCCCGTTGTGTTGACGGGACGCCCCCGCCGATACGGCGCGCGCGCTCGCGTCCGTCCAACCGTCGCCGATGTTGCGCCACACGCGCAGGCCGCCGCTGGTCTGCGTGAGACAATCGAGCAAGCCGTCTGCGTCGTAGTCGAGCATCATGGAAGCGCGCGTGCCTTGCGTCTCGGCGGCAGCGGCGTTCGTCTTGAACCTCTCGCGGCCGTCGCTCGTGACGAAGAGGCCGGGAGCATCTGCGCGGCCGAAGTAGAAGTCTGTGAAGCCGTCCTTGTTCACGTCGCCTGCGGCGGCGCTCGTCCAGCGACCGCTCGCGCTCAGTCCGACTTCCGCAGCGACGTTGCGAAACGTGCCGTCGCGCTGGTTGCTGAAGAGCTCAGGCGCTTTGCCGTAGTTGAGCACGAGGAGGTCAACATCACGACGGTTGTTGAAGTCTGTGGGGACGATGGCAACCGCGTGCGCCGCCCCTTCGAGTTTGGAGGCGGCCGTGATGTCTGTGAATTTGCCGTTGCCATCGTTGCGTAGCAGCAATCTGGGCGCGGGTGCGAAGTCTTCTGGGAAGACTGCCGTCTCGCCTCTGGGCGCGGCCGAGAGGTCGGCCAGCCCCGCGACGAAAACATCCAGGTCGCCGTCATGGTCTACATCGACAAAGGCGACCGACGAAGGAAGCGCGGGATAGCGCGGAAGGTTGGCCGCCATCGTCGCGTCGGAGAAGCGACCGCCGCCGTCGTTGTGATAGAGCATGAGCGCACCTTCGCCGATGACGAAGAGGTCTGGACGATTGTCGTTGTCGTAATCGCCTGCGACCGCGCCGGTCGGGATGGATGAGAGGCGCGCTCCTAAGGCTCCCGACTGCGCCGTCACGTCGGAGAATTTGCCTTCGTCGTTGCGGTAGAGACGTTGTGCGACGGGCGAGGCGTAGAAGATGTCCAAGTCGTCATCGCCGTCGAAGTCGAACGGCGTGACGACACCGCCGAGCGCGGCGACAATGTCGCGGCGTCTCGCGTCGTTGAACTCGCCTCTGTTGAAGCGTCGCCCGAAGATGTTTGAAGAGGAGACGGATGAGGCGTCGGTGTTTGCAGTAGCGTTGACGTTTGCAGTCGGCAGCAGGGTTGTCGTCGCGTCGTTAAAAGTGACGGGGGGCGTGGCGCGTTCGACAAGTTCTGGTTCGGCGCCGGTTGAAGCGATGGCCTCCGCGTAGCGCCCCTGTTCGAGATAGTTCTGTCCGAGCGTCGTGCCGCTGCCGCGCAGACGCAACTCCTGAAAGCGCGCCATGAGGCGCTGCCCTTCCTCGCGCTGGTTGGTGCGTAGCAAGGCCGTGCCGAGATTGTAGAGCGCCGTTCCGTTGTAAGGCTCGACGAGCAGCGCGGCGCGAAAAGAGGTGATAGCTTCCGCGTAGCGTCGCTGCTGCGCGTAAAGCTGCCCCATGTTGATATTCGCGCCGACATCTTCGGGGTCAATCTTGAGCACCTGTTGGAAGGCGGCCGCCGCCTCTTCCACGCGGCTCTCGGCACGCGCGATGAGGCCGAGAATGTAGTGCGGCTGCGGCGCGCGCGGAGCGAGAGCGACGGCGGCGCGTGCCTCTTGTTGCGCGCCCGGCAGGTCGGGCAGATTGTAGAGAGCGATGCTGAGATTGATTCTCGCCAGCGTCAGCTTCGGGTCGAGCTTCAAGGCGCGCCGGAAGGCTTCTGCACCCTCCCTGTACTTGAACTGTTCGAGCAGCGCGACGCCAATGTTGTTGGCTCGATAAGCCTCCTCGCGCGTACTCGCGGCGGTAGCGGTCGAAGTCTGATTCTGAAAACTCGCGGCAGTTTTCCTGACCGTCGGAAAGAAGGTCGCCAGCACGCCTGAGAAGATAAACAGGAGAACGAAAAGATACCGTTTGTTCTTCATTAATTCAGAGATTAGCATATGAACGCACGGCCGCGTCCACCTTCTGCGGCGGTCTAAAAATCTACTCTGCGAACAAACTCCGGCAACACTCTTTCACTCTAATCGTCAACGCTCTACATAGAATCGTCGAGAGGACTTGTCGTGATGTTGCGAAGAATCTACAGGACAATCGTTTTCACAGTTCTCTGCGCTGCGCTGCTCAACTTCACCGGCGGCGAGGCAGTTGAGACGAACGCTCAGCAGCGACCTCAAAGACGGCAGCCGCAAACGCCCGCACCTACTCCGGCCGCACAGAATCGCGGCGGCGTGCTGACCGGCAAGGCCGCGCTCGGAGACTGGACGACGGATGCCCCCGGCGTGCGCCGACGCATCACGACGGCCGACTTGCCGACGCCTTACGAGACGCGCTCTGTAGACAACGGCCCGCGTCTCGTCCCTCGACCGCCCGATGCATGGCCGAAAGCGCCCGCCGGTTTCAAGGTCGAGGAGTTCGCCAACGGGCTTGAGAATCCACGCATCATCCGCACAGCACCCAACGGCGACCTCTTCGTGGCCGAGAGCCGTCCGGGCAGAATCCGCGTCCTGCGTGCGGGCGCGGGCGCAGGCAAGGCCGAGACGACCGAAATCTTCGCCTCCGGTTTGACACGCCCGTTCGGCATCGCCTTCTACCCGCCCGGCCCCGACCCGCGCTACGTCTACGTCGCCAACACAGGCTCGGTCGTGCGTTTTCCTTATCGCAACGGCGACCTCAAAGCGCGCAGCGAACCGGAAACCATCGTCGCCAACATTCCCGGCGGTGGACAGTTGCGCGGCGGCGGCCACTGGACGCGTGACATTGTCTTTTCGCGCGACGGGCGGAAGATGTACGTCTCCGTCGGCTCGCTGACGAACGTCTGGGAGCGTGAGAGCGATAACGAGGAACGGCGCGCCACCATTCTCGAATTCAATCCAGACGGGACTGGCGAACGCATCTATGCATGGGGCATCCGCAACGCCGTCGGCATAGCCATCCATCCGCAGACAGGCGTGCTCTGGGCTTCGGTCAACGAGCGCGACGGACTCGGCGATGACCTTGTACCTGACTACGTCACGAGCGTTAAAGAAGGCGGCTTTTACGGCTGGCCTTGGTACTACATAGGCTCGAACCAAGACCCGCGTCATCCGGGCAAACGTCCAGACCTGCGCGGCAAAGTAATCGTGCCGGACGTGCTCCTGCAATCTCACACGGCCTCGCTCGGCATGGTCTTTTATGACGGCACACAGTTTCCCACAGACTTCTCCGGTGACGCCTTCGCAGCGCAGCACGGGTCCTGGAATCGCTCGCGCCGCACGGGCTACAAAGTCATCCGCGTGCCACTGCGCAGAGGGGTGGCAACAGGCGTGTATGAAGATTTTCTGACCGGCTTCGTCACACCTGCGGGCGACGTGTGGGGTCGTCCGGTCGGCGTAGCTGTGGCTCGTGATGGCGCGTTGATGGTCACGGACGACGGCTCGAACACGGTCTGGCGCATCTCTCATCGGTCACGATAGAGCGCCCATTTCGCCCTCACTTCAAACGATTTTCGACACGTCTGCTCTCATCTAGCAGGCTCCCCACCCGTCCGCGCCGCAGAAGCGGATGACTCTCACGGTGCGCCACCTTCAGTTTCGACGAGGCGGGCTATAAAATTACACGACTTAGAGATTTGCATCTGAAAAGAAGTCACTGACACTTGATGCTCAAAGTTCTAATCCCCTACGCGAATTAGAACAACTTGTAAATGTTCTACTGCTTTATCCGTCAAATCACCCACCCCCCTACAAGATTTCTATTGTTTTCAGGCTATCAACTGTGATATATCGCAGGTTATGATTCCTGAGAGTGTCTTTTCAATCTCCCCGAACCCCCGCTTCTTCTACATCACTCCAAGTGTGCAGGCTGCGATTGCAAAGACTCAGTATGTGATTCGCGCGCGACAGGGGTTGACGACGATTATTGGGGACGTAGGGCTAGGAAAGACCTCTCTGCTCCGTCTGCTCTACAACGAGTATGACGATAGCCCGGAGCACACCACAGCCTTCATTGTGAACCCGAAGCAGACGAGCGAAACCGCGTTTCTCAAAGCCATCTGCACCGAATTCGGAGTGAAGACCAAGCGTAGCCAACGTGAGACTGAGTATGAGTTGCGGGCTTTTCTTGTAGACCAGTATCGAGAGGGCAAAAATGTAGTGCTCTTCATCGACGAGGCGCAGCAGCTCAAAGGCCCGATGTTCGAGCAAATCCGCCAAATCCTGAACTTCGAGACTGATGAGACGAAACTCATCTCAATAGTGATGGCGGGACAGGTAGAACTGCGCTACAAGCTGGCTGACCGCAGCAAACGTGCTCTCGTTTCCCGCATTGCCGTCTCCTCATCTCTGGATGCCCTGACGCTCGACGAAACCAGCGGGATGATTGATTTCCGCTGCACCGTCGCAGGTGTCGAGAACCCCTTTGAGGCCGAAGCCGTCGATGCCGTCTATCACTGGTCAAAGGGTGTCCCACGCGAAGCCATCAAGCTCTGCGCCATGTCGGTTCAGTACGCAGCCATCAATAAACTGAAGAGGATACCGGCCGATTTAGTCGAGTTGGCTGCGGGCGACATTGTACGACCATCCGAAGAAAACCCTGCTGAGCGGGTCACTGGACTAGGTACGATGAAGGGAATGCGTGAGGCCGTATGAGCGAGGAGAAAAAATACGTCACCTTCCGCGACCTCCGAGCAGTTGCTCCCGCACAGAAGCCAATAGCGCCTCCCACCTCTACTAGTACATCTAGTACATCTAGTACAACTCCAACTGCACAACCGACCGCCACTGCCCTACCGAGTTCACCTAGTACATCTAGTATATCTAGTACACCTAGTAGTACTAGTACATCTAGTACAACTCATGAGGACAATACACAACGGGACACTCTCATCAGGAGACAGAAAAAGTCGCCGGTAGCGCCGGAAAGGGATTTTCAGCGGGTGCCTAATTCAATTACCCGTAAGGCTATCCCCGGAGGGCTATTCAGGGGAAAGAGCAAACAGGTCTGGGATTACCTATGGAGCGTTACTAGAGGGGCTGTAGTGCCGGTTAGCTCAACCCGAAAATCGCGGCGTGAAATAAAAGCTGGTTCCGGCCTCGGTTCGATGGTCACGGTAGACGCCGCCCTTGAGCACCTCGAAAGTGTTGGGCTGATTGCTGTAAAACCGGCGGTCGGCTCATTTGCCGGTAATGAATATGAGGTTTTCACTCCGGAGGAGGCCTATACTAGTACATCTAGTACACCTAGTACATCTAGTTCTACTAGGATTACCCAGAAAGTAGATGTACTAGATGTACTAGAAACTAGTAGTACTAGTACAACTGAAGTTGTTGAAAATACAGGGGGTTCCGGTCACCCTAATACTTCTTTTAAGACTAAAGATATAAATACTGATGATGAGGCGTTCGCCGAATTTATGGCCGCAGTGAAAAAGACGGCGAAGGAGATTACCGGCAAGGAGCCATCGAAGGCGGAGGCTGCGCGATGGGGAGAGGTCGCCGAGGTGCTCATGACCGAACTACGCATTGCTGCGGGCAGAACAACCATCTCAAGCGTCCCGGCGTTCCTGGCCGAACATCTGCGTCGTAGGCTCTGGAAGAAGGAGAAGCGGCAAATCGAAGCGGAGGCCGCCGAGCAAAAAGCGTCCACTCCCGCACGTAAGATTGACCCGTCGAAATGCCCGGACTGCTTCGGTACCAGCATGTACTACCCTGAAGGGTTTGAGAAGGGCGTAGCGAGATGCCCGCATTCAAAGCTCAAGTTGGAGAGCGCGGAGTAGTTAGCGCGGCAGAAGCTTCGTAGATGCGGGCGTGAGGGCGAGAGATAGACGGGCCTCAAGAACTTGGGCTAAATCCTGATTGTCTTCAGCTGCTCCTTGCGGCGCTGAATTCTGGCGAGGACAGCCATAATCGGCTCGCTCGCCGCGAGCAGTTCTTCTATCTCCTGGTCGGTCACGTCCTCTCTGCGAATCTCTCGAAAAGCAAAGCCGAGTTGCTTGATTTGCTCCCAGAAGAGGTGCGTCGAGTCATAGGGGTCGAAATCCTCGAAGTCTTCAGGGAGGTCTGCGGCGAGGCTCGCTTCATCCGTTGTCGGTGTGGCCGCGACCTGCGAGGTGCGCAGTAGTTCGTTGACGCGTTGACGAAGTCGCTCGCCAGAGGCTTTCGTCTGGAGGTGTGTCGAGAGGAGGTCTGCGCGTGTGCGTCTGGCCTGTGCGGTGGTTAGGCCGAGCCTTTCCGCAGAGATGCGTGCGAGTTGTTCCGCCTCGAAGAGATTGATGTCGGAGCGTGTGAGGGCTTCGACGATTTCGGAGGGAAAGTCGAGCAATCGCAGGTAATGGTCTACGAAACTGGCGAGTGAGAGGTGAGATGGCGTTTCACGCTCAAGGATGTCTGTCAGTCGAGCGGCGACGCTCAACAGTTGTTCGCGCGGCCAGCGCGGAGGACGCCCGGACTTCGTGTCAGTGGCAGTGTAGCGTTGAATATGGCGCACAGCGCGTAGCATACGAACTAAATCCTTGTCGCGCTGCGGGATGATTTCGGGCAGTGCGGCGCGTAGTTGCGCGAGGATGGAGCGAACGGCGTCGGGGGAGGCGAGTGGGTCGATGCGGCGTTGACGGCGGCGTGTGGCTCTCAAGGCGTGTCTGAATCCTCTCTCGTGGGTCTCCGGTTTCACGTCAGAGCATAGTACACATAGGAAAGGCAAAAACCAATCAACCTCGTCATAGAATACACAAAGCACACAGTTGTGTATCCATCGTGTTATAGTAAAAAAATGGCAGGGGAGAGCGAGCAGCGGCCGCAGACGTTGGAGTTGGAGGATGGGAGTGAGGCTCATTCACCCGCCGGGTCTGCGAGCGGGGAGGGGAATCAGGCGGCGGGAGCGGCGTCGAAGCCGGGGAGCGCGCGGCGTGCAAAAGTCTGGCTGCTGGTTATCGTATGCTGTGCTTTGGCGGGTCTCGTCTGGGTCTTTTTCAATTCGAAATATTCGAGGCGTTTAGCAGAGCAGGCGGAGAGAGTGCGGACGGCCATCGTGGGAGCGCCGGTGAGGCCGACGCCAGACCCTTATGTGCAGGCGTTGGCGAGGGTGGAGGAGAATCGTGGGGAGGCGATGGGGCGTGCAGCGTCGGTTGAGATACCGGCGGAGTTGAAGTTGTACAGGGAGTCGCGTCGCTTCCTCGCGCTGCAAGCGGCGGCGGCCGAGGAGGCTGAGCTAAAGTCTCCGCACGATTTTGCGGAACTGGCCGAGATAGTCAGAGAAGGGCAGCAGTTGGTCGAGTTGCCGAAACTGGGGCGGGAATACGTCCTCTACGGTGTCGGTCAGGCGGCAGGAGGTGAACTGACACATTACGACGCGAGAAGCGGCCGGAGCGTGCTGCTCCTCGCGGACGAAGAGGAGTTGAAGGCTTACAGGGACGAGCTGGCGGCCGATAGAGCGCGGCTCGAAGATGAGTTGCGAGAGGTGGTCGAAAGGCTGAAGGGGATTGATAAGAGTGACAAGACGGCGCGCGAGCAGTTGTCGGCAGAGGAGTCTGCGAAGCGCAAAGAGTTGGACGGGGTGAAGAATCGGATTAAGTCAATAGACTCTTTTTACGACCCCCCAGAGACGCGTCGGATGCTTTTCGATGAGTACGCGTTTCTGACGGAGTTTGCGCGCAATTTCGGCGGGCGCGCTTATGACTTGCGCCAACAGGCTTCGGCGAGAGAGTTTCAGGCGCGTCTGCTGAGTTATCTGAGACCGGCCGCGCTCTCTGTGGTAGAAGAACTTGGCGCGCGCTATCGTGAGAAGTTTGAGCGGCCGTTGCCCATCACGTCGCTCGTCAGAACAGAAGAGTATCAGCGAAGGTTGAGAGAGGGCGGGAATCCGAATGCGGCGGATGTCTCCGTGCCGCCGCACACGACCGGTCTGGCCTTCGACGTGTTCTATCGCTTCATGACGCAGGCTGAGCAGGAGTTCTTGATGAATGAGATTGCGCGTCTCGAAGAGGAGGGAAGGGTCGAGGCGCTCAGAGAACTACGCGACCACTATCACGTCTTCGTCTTTCCGGAAGGGCGTCGGCCAGCGGAGAAGCTCGTCAGGGAGAAGATGAGAAGCGCGGGCAGGACAAAGTGACTAACGTTGTGCGGGGCGTCCAGCAGGTCGCCTCGCACGAGGTTCATCTCAGCCCTTTGAGCTAACGCGTCTCGGCGACACCTTCCGAGTCGCTGTCTTCCGCCGGGATGCCGACTTGCTTCGTACCGCTTCTGCGCGCAGACCAACCGCGAAAACGTCTCCACGCCAGAGACAGACCTGTCCAGACGAGGAACGCGCCGCCGAGTGAGACGAGCGCGGCGATGGTCTGGCCTGCGAGACCTGCGACCTCGCCCGTGTGCGCAAAACGTAGGTACGAGCGCAGACGCCGCGCCGTCGTGTAACTCGAAAACGGCTCCCAACGCAAGACCTCGCCGCTCGCCCTGTCGAGCACGAGTTGCGCGCGTTTCTGTGGCTGCCCGCCCGTTCCGCTGTCAATCGTGAAAGTCAAAGGAGCGTCCGCCTTCGCGGGCAGTTGCAGGCTGATGCTCTTCCAGCCCGCAACCTGTTGCTCTGCGCGCGCAAACGTGCGGTCGAGGCCGTCTAGGGGAACGGCTTCTGCGCGTTGGTCTGTCGCGCCTTGCGACGGCGCGGGTGCGGCAGCGCGTTGCGGGGGCGGGGCTTCGCCTGCCAGACGGTAGACGAGATTGCTCGCCCATGTGTAAGAGATGACGACGGCCGAAAGGACGACGATGAAGAGCGGCAGCGCAGACCAGAAGCCGATGACGTTATGCCAGTTGAAGTCGCGCGCCTTACCGGAGATGCCGCGCCTGAACCAGAGACCTTTGCGAAAGTGTTTGCGCGTCCAGATGCGCGGCCACCAGAGGTAGAAGCCGCTCATCACGAGGAAGAGGAAACAGAAGTTGGCCGCGCCCGTGATGGCACGCGCGGCGGCGCGTGTCTCGCCCTTTGCGCCGAGCCAACGATGCCAGTCTGTTACGCTGCGGAAAAAGCTGCGTACGCGCGGCGAACCCTCGCCCAACGTCTCGCCGGTGTAAGGGTTGACGTAGATGTTGCGTCCGCCCGTGTAGCCGAAGGTGGCCGGAGCACTGGGAGCGGAACGGGTGGTGATGTTCGAGGGGGCTGCGGGCTGTGTCTCGCGGACGCGTGCGAGGAGCGTTTCCAACGGGAGACGACGCGCGTCGGATGAAGGCGGTGCGATGTGATAGTCGCGCGTATCTGCCCAGTAGCTAATCTGTTTTTCGTAGGCCAGCAGTACGCCCGTGATGGACATCAAGAAGATGACAATGCCCGCCAGTGTCCCGGCCAAGAGGTGACACCAGAAGATGACTCTGCGAAGTTGTTTCATACGAAAAGATGACCGGAGAGATGTTTTATCAAGTTCGGAGATAATCCGAGCATGAACGGCTTCGCCTCTC
>DASZCR010000322.1:0-11864 GCA_035942915.1 Pyrinomonadaceae bacterium
ACCGGCGACAGGCGCTGCTGCATCTGGCGTTACTCGTCGCGGCGATTGTCGCCCTGCCGTTCGGCGTGGCGGAAGCGGCCTCGCGCGGCGTGCCGAATGAGGGCAACCCGGTCTTCTGGTTGTTGAAGACGCTGCTGTTGACCATCGGCCTGCCGTTCTTCGTCGTCTCGGCCAGCGCGCCGCTCCTGCAAAGATGGTTCTCGCGCACGCGCCACGCGTCGGCCGGAGACCCTTACTTCCTCTACTCGGCGAGCAACGCCGGGAGCCTGCTCGCGCTCGTCGGCTTTCCGCTCCTGCTTGAACCGCAATTGACGCTGCAACAGCAGAGCCGTCTGTGGACGGGCGTCTATGTGGCGCTCCTGCTGCTCGTCTGTGCCTGCGCGCTCGTGCTGTGGCGCGGACGCGCCGCGCAGGCGGAAGAGACGAACGCCGATGCGAACGCCGATACGGGGGCGTCGTCTGAAGCGCAGGAGGAAACGCGCGGCGGCGAGTTGAACAACGCGCGGCGTCTGCGCTGGACGGTGCTCGCCTTCGCGCCGTCTTCGCTCGTCCTCGGCGTGACGACCTACATCACGACCGACATCGCGGCCGTGCCTCTGCTGTGGGTCATCCCGCTCGCGCTCTACCTGCTGACGTTCGTCCTCGTCTTCGCGCGCAGGCGCTTTCTGCCGCGCGGGCTGATGACGCGTTTGGTGCCCGCCGCCGCCATCCTCGTCACGCTCGTCTACCTGTCGGGCGCGACCGAGCCGGCGTGGTTTCTGATACTCGTCCACCTCGTCTTCTTCTTCCTCGCCGCATACGTCTGCCACCTGCAACTCGCGGAAGACCGTCCCGGCGTCGAGCATCTCGCGGAGTTCTACCTGTGGCTCGCCGTCGGCGGCGTCGCGGGCGGCCTCTTCAACGCGCTCCTCGCGCCGCTCGTCTTCACGACCGTCCTCGAATACCCGCTCGTCATTCTGCTCGCCTGCTTCCTCTGCCCGCCGCTCCGACGAGAGGAACAACGCCTGAGCATCTTTCGCCGCAGCCGCTTTGAAGAGGAGAAGACGCCGGAAGACGAGACGCGCGCGCGACGCTTCGACCTTGCGCTGCCGCTCGTCATCGGACTCTTTACGACGGTGCTTCTCGTCATCGTCGCGCGCTTCGACATGAGTCTGGTCGAACGCACGGCCATCGTCTTCGGACTGCCGCTGATGCTGCTGAACCACTTCTTCACGAAGCGCCGGTTACGCTTCGTGCTCGGCCTCGGCGCAGTGATGCTCGCCGCAGCGCTCTTCGCAGACACCACCGTCACCACGCTCTACGAAGGGCGCAACTTCTACGGCACCCTGCGCGTGACGGACAATCCCGAAGACAACTTTCATCGTCTCTATCACGGCAGCACACTGCACGGCCGACAGCGCACGGACGAGGCGCGACGCTGCGAGCCAGTCTCTTACTACCACCGCGAAGGGCCGCTCGGCTCAATCGTCGAGGCATACAACGCGCGCCCCGCTTCGGCCGAAGTGGCGGCCGTCGGCCTCGGCACGGGCGCAAGCATCGCGCACGCGCGCCCCGGTCAGACGTGGACTTTCTACGAACTCGACCCGGCCGTGCTCAAGATGGCGGCTGACCGGCGGCTCTTCACGTACATTTCCGATTGCGCGCCGTCTGCGCCCCGCGTCGTTCTGGGAGACGCGCGCCTGCGTCTGCGCGAAGCGACGCCGGGCAGTTACGGTCTCATCCTGCTCGACGCCTTCAGTTCCGACGCCATCCCGCCGCACCTGCTAACGCGCGAGGCGCTCGCGCTCTATCTGGAAAAACTCGCGCCGGGCGGCCTCATCGCCTTCCACGTCTCCAATCGCAGCCTCGACTTGCAGGGCGTCGTCTCCGGCCTTGCGCGCGACGCCGGACTCGTCTCGCTCGTCTTCGACGACCGCGAGGACGACGCGGAGAAGGCCAAAGAAGCCTCGCAGTGGATTGCCGTCGCGCGCCGCTCCGAAGACCTCGACGCGCTGCGCGAGGATGGCCGCTGGCAGCCGGTCGATGAACAGCAACATCCGCCCGAAATCTGGCGCGACGACTTCTCAGACATCGTCAGCGTCTTCAAGTGGTGAAAGATGGAAGTGACAGGTGAGAGGTGATAGGTGATAAGTGATAGGTGATAGGATAAAACCTGTCTTCTTCCTATCACCTATCACCCATCACCCATCACTCCCTTCCTATCACCTATCACCTATCACCCATCACAATCTTCTTATCAGCTATGACCTCCATTATCGTCGGCACGGCCGGACACATTGACCACGGGAAGACGAGTTTGGTGCGCGCTCTGACGGGCGTCGATGCCGACCGTCTGCCGGAGGAGAAGCGACGTGGTATCACGATTGACCTCGGCTTCGCCGAGTTGGACTTGGGAGGCGTGCGCGTCGGCTTCGTGGACGTGCCCGGCCACGAGCGTTTCGTCAAGAACATGCTCGCGGGCGCGCACGGCATCGACGCCGTGGCGCTCGTCATCGCGGCCGACGAAGGCGTCATGCCGCAGACGCGCGAGCACTTCGACATCTGTAAACTGCTCGGCGTCCGCTCCGGTCTCGTCGTCTTGACGAAGACCGATATGGTCGATGAAGAGTTGCTCGAACTCGTCCGCGCAGAGGCCGAAGAACTCGTCGCAGGCTCTTTCCTCGAAGGCGCGCCGACGGTCGCCGTCAGCGCGCGCACGGGGGCGGGACTCGACGAGTTGAAGCGGCAGTTGAGCGCCGTCGCCGAAAGCCTGCCCGCGCGTTCCGCAGAGACGGTCGCGCGTCTTCCCATCGACCGCGCCTTCACGATGCGAGGCTTCGGCGCGGTCGTGACGGGCACGCTCATTTCAGGCGAGATTGCCGAAGGCGATGAGATGGAGTTGCTCCCGGAGGGCGTGCGTGTGCGCGTGCGCGGCGTGCAGGTTCACGGCGCGGGCGTCGGCCGCGCGCTGGCCGGGCAGAGGACGGCCGTTAATCTCGGCGGCGTCGAGGCCGCGACGGTCGCGCGCGGGATGGTGCTTGCGCCCGCCGGTCGTCTCACACCGACGCAGGTCTTGGACGCGCGCGTAGAGATGCTCGCCGATGCGCCGAGACCTCTGCGCTCGCGCCAGCGCGTGCGCCTGCACGTCGGCACGGCCGAAGTTCTGGCGCGCGTCTCCGTACTCGAAGAGTCGGGCGAGGTGGCCGGCGGCGCGACTGGACTGGCACAACTGCGTCTCGAATCGCCTGTGGCGGCGCTGCCCGGCGACCGCTTCATCCTCCGCAGCTATTCGCCGCAACAGACCATCGGCGGCGGAACAATCATCGACGCACACGCGACTCGGCATCGCGGACGCGACCGCGCAGAAGTGCGCCGACGCCTGCGCGCAGCAGAGCAGGGAGACGCCGCCGCGCGTCTGACGCTCTTCGTCGAAGCGGCAGGCGAGACGGGACTGCGGCGCGCGGAGATTGCGGCGCGCACGGGCTGGCGCGACGAGCGTCTTGACGAGGCGCTCTCCGAGGCCGCGCGTCGCGGTGAGGTGGTCGAAGCGGAAGGCGTGGCGGCGGGGCGGGAGATTTTCGCGCGGATGATGGCGCGCGCCGTCGAGGAGGTCGAGGCGTTTCACGCGCGCGAACCTCTGGCGCGTGGGCTTGCGCGCGAGACTCTGCGCGAGCGTGCTTTCTCACGCGTCGCGCCTGAGTTGTTCCGCGCCGCGCTCGCACGCGCAGAGGAGCAGGGCGCGCTCGTCTCGGACAAAGACGTGGTGCGCTCTGCGCGCCATCGCCTCTCGCTCTCGACGGCCGACGCCGCCTTGCGCGACCGTCTGGAACAAATCTACCGTGAGGCCGCGCTCGAAGTGCCGACGCTCGACGAGGCGCTCGCCGCAGCGGCCTCCGGCACGCAGCGGACGCGCGAGCACGCGCGCAAAATCCTCCAACTGCTCATCGAATCCGGCACGCTCCGGCGCGTCCGCGAAGACCTCTACTTCCACCGCGACGCGCTCTCCGGTCTCGTCGCCGCGCTGCACGAATACGGCGCGCGTCACGAGCCTGAACGGCTCATCGACGTGGCCGCCTTCAAGGAACTTTCAGGCGTCTCGCGCAAGTACGCCATCCCCCTGCTCGAATATTTCGACCGCGAACGCATCACGCGCCGCGCTGGCGACCGCCGCCTCATCCTCAAAGAGAAGGCTGAAGGATAAGCAAGGAAGGACGCCGCCAAACTGCGCCTCCGTCGCTTGTCCGAACCATCTTGCATCTTGATTCTCGCGTGCTGCGGAGGTAACATGTGCGGCGAATCAGAGCAAATATTCTAAGGCACGCGCAGAGTCGCTGCGGCGACACGCGCAATTCGGCGGACTCATAAGCGTCGCGGGCTTTATCTTTAGCCTTTACTTTTCCAATCGAAAACGAACGCTGGAGGTTCCAACATGAAGAACCTGATGGACATTTTGCTCGTCGTTGTCGGTCTCGCCGCGCTCGTCTTTGCGGTCGTTCAGTTCTACTACTTCATCACTTCGCCGGGCGCGGAGGGGCACACGGGTCATCTCTGGAAGGCCATCGCGGGCTTCGTCGTGCTCTGCGTCTGCGCGCTCGGTCTGTTCCTCCGCCACATGGGCGCGGAGGAGGAGATACACATCACGCAGTAGCCGTCCGCGAAGCGTTCGGGGCTGCTGACGGCGACGCGGATTAGTGTCGATGGCACGGTGGCGCGCCGCAGCCCTCGAACGCCGGTCGCCTGCTCGGCGGCCGCGTCTACTGTTTCGACGCCGTTTGCGCTGAACTGTCGCGTTCGAGCGGCGGGCGGGGCGCGAACGGCGCTTCGCGTTTCTACCGTCATAGTTCGACGAAATCTTACCGGGAGAAGAACGGTTGATGCTTATCACTTCGACGTGGGGAGGCGCGCTCGGCTTCGCGCAGGCAGAGCCGACGGTGATGCCGGAGTTTTTCGCGCCGGTCGCAATACTGCTGCTCGGTGTCGGCGGCGTCGGCTGGCTCGTCGCGGCGGCGCTCGGCTTCGCACGCGCACGCGCTCTCGGCCAGACGACGCGCTGGTTCGCGCTCTCGGCCGTCTGCCTCTTCATCTACCATCTTCAGTGGGTGGGCCTCGTCGTCTTCATCGGCCTGCGCGGCTTCACGCGCAGCGTGCTCGTCCTCGCAGCCTTCTTCAACCTCTTCATCGCCATCGGGAGCATCTGCGCCATCGTCGGCTTCGCGCGTCTGACGAGCGTGCGCCCGGATGCCAGTGCAGACTGATAAGGAGACTGCTCCTCATCGGTCTTAAAAGATAAAGACGCCGCGCCCACGGCAACGGTGGCGGGCGCGGCGTCTCCTTTTCTCTGCGGACGCGAAAATTTATCTCCGGCTCAACGGCTCAATTCGCGCGCGGCCTCACGCGCGTAGTAAGTGATGACGATGTCTGCTCCGGCGCGTTTGATACTCGACAGCGTCTCCCACATCACGCGCCGCTCATCTATCCACCCGCGCTCGGCCGCCGCTTTAATCATCGCGTACTCGCCCGACACCTGATAGGCCGCCAGCGGCAGGTCGAAGCGGTCGCGCACCATCCGCATGATGTCAAGATAAGCGCCCGCAGGCTTGACCATCAGGATGTCTGCGCCCTCCGAATAGTCGAGTTCGGCCTCGCGCAGAGCCTCGCGCGCGTTCGCGCCGTCCATCTGATAAGAACGCCGGTCGCCGAAAGCGGGCGTGCTCGCCGCCGCATCACGAAACGGGCCATAAAAGGCCGACGCGTACTTCACCGCATAAGACATCACCGCGACGTGTTCGAGTCCGGCGCCGTCCAACGCATCACGAATGGCGCCGACCTGCCCGTCCATCATCGCCGAAGGAGCGACGATGTCAGCGCCCGCCTCTGCCTGACTGACAGCCGTCCGCGCAATCAACTCCAACGATTCGTCGTTCAATATCTCGCCCTCGCGCACAACGCCACAGTGACCGTGCGACGTGTACTCGCACAGGCACGTGTCCGCGATGACGACCATCTCCGGCGCAGCACGTCTCACGGCGCGAATCGCCTCCTGCACCACGCCCCGCCGCGCGTAAGCGCCCGAAGCCGTCTCATCCTTCGACTCCGGCAGCCCGAAGAGAATCACTGCCCCGACGCCCGTATCGAAAGCTGCCGATGCCTCGCGCGCGATTTCATCAACCGACAGATTAAAGACGCCCGGCATCGACGCGACCTCGCGCCGCACGCGCTCACCCGTACACGCAAACAGCGGCAGCACCAGATTCTCCCTCGCCAGACGCGACTCGCGCACCAACGCACGCAACCCCTCGCGCCGCCTCAGACGCCTCGGCCTATGAACCAACTCCGCCATACAAACCCTCTCACTCCCCTCCAAACAACATTCCAACAACCACGCTGACCAGCGATGATACGCGCCCACCTCCAACCCACGCAAACCATTTCGCCAACTTACCCTGCTATCAACTTATCCTTACTTGACCTTCCGTCCCCCACCCGTATAATCCTTCTACCAACACTCCATCCGCGTGGCGGGGTAGCTCAGCTGGTCAGAGCGTGGGATTCATAACCCCAAGGTCGGGAGTTCAAGTCTCCCCCCCGCTACCAATCAAATCAAGCACTTACGGCTGTCCGCTCCGGCAGCCGTTCTTCATTTGTGGGGACTTCTGTGACGGTCGGCTTTGGTTTCCGCGTCAGCGATTCCATTGCGCGGCGGAGACCTTCATTTGTGGCAATGGTGTAGACCTGACTTGTGTTTACATCAGCGTGACCGAGTACAGCCGTGATGTAGAAGGCGTCTGCACCTGCCTCACCTAGCCTTGTCGCGCCGGTTCGTCGCAAATCATGGAACCTGAAGTCCTTAATCTGTGCGTCACGGCACGCCGAGTTGAAAGCCGTCTTAATGTCCCTGATGTAGCTGCCTGTCTTCTTAATTGGGAAGACATATTCGCTCTCACTCGCTCGGCAGAGTTCAAAGAGCATCTGGCGGGCAACTGAGTTCATGGGAACAGGGCGGTTTTTCTTGGACTTTGTTCTCTGACCACCTGAGTTTGACGCCCAGATGAGCCCTCGCTCGAAATCCAGATTCGCCTTACGGAGACTCAAAAGCTCGGTCTTTCGAAGCATGGTATGAATCGCCAGTTGGACGATTGGAGCAAGGTGCGCCCTTCGGTCCACAAGCTCAGCCATTAAACGCTCCTCCTCCTCGTAAAAGAGAATGCGTGTTCGCTCGTTATCTTCATCCAAGCGCTTCACCCTGTGGCACGGGTTTGTCCCCACAAACACCCCGAGGTGCGTTGCATGGCTGAAGATAGCTGAGAGAAGTTCTAACTCACGATTCACAGAGGCAGGTGAAAGCGCTCTCCCCCGCTTTGAGACCGCCCTCGCGCGGTCACGCTTGTACCGCTCAATCTGTATCTGAGAGATTTCATCGAGCTGGTACTTGCCGAACGCTCGAAGGAGTGGTCGCACACGGAATTCGTCGTGCTTCCACGAGCGCTTGTGCTGCCGCGAGTGGGGCAGATACGTCTCAGCAACGAACGTTGCGAGTATTGGTGCGTGAACTGCCTTTCCGTACTTTCCCTCGTAGACTGAGTCGCGGATTTTTGTCTCTGCGCGCTCAGCCTGCGCCTTTGTCCTTGCCCCTGGGATAGAGCCGCGATAGCGGCGGCCCTGCACCCAGAAGTCATAGTAAAAGGTACGGGTCAGTTTCCACTTCCCGTCTGTATCCTTGTACCTCCTTCTGAAAACAGCCATCAGCTTCTTCCTTTCTGCGGATCGCAGCCCGTAAAAGGAATTACACGCATCCTACGCTCGGTCGTCTGGTTTCGTCCACTTCAGTATTTCGTCGAGTAGAAAGATGGTTCTATCCCCTGCTTTGCGAAAGGGAATGCGCCGTTCGCTCACCATCTCGTAAATAGTTCTCGGCTTGAGGCGGAGTAGCTCAGCAACCTCTTTCACATTCAGAAACTGTGGCTGATTTGTCTCTGTGTTTCTTATATTGTTCATGACCTATAGGTATGACCTATATAACGGGTAGGTCATTAGGCTCATAAGTTGAGTGATACCCGTGACTTATATATTCATCACTCTCCCTGCGAGTGGATACCCTGCGGGGAGAGATTGCAGGGAGAGCTACAAGCGCATGTTGTGGGACATCTTCGGGTTCGAGGTCTCGCTCACAAACCTCAATATGATTCCCGCGTTGTACAGGCACAAAGAAATCCCAAGGCTCAAGGAAAATATCTGCCTTTGCCCATTGGGGTCTCTGCAACTTTTCTGGTGAGGCAAAGTAAAACAAGTGGCGCGGAGGCTCGTAGAACATGGTCTGCCGCATCAAGCTCACAAGCCTCCGCACGCTCTCAGCAAATGTAATGACCTTGAACTCGCCCAGGTGCTCATAGTTCTGCTCACACAGTGCTGCATATTTTTTAATCTTGGTTCTTCCGAAAAAGCTCGCCTGTTCTGTTCCTGCGTCATACTCAATGGCAAGGGTGAGCTCGCGCACTGCTCCTTGAGAAGTAATCCTCACTTTAGCGAGCGCATCAGGGATAATCTTGTACCTCTTCAGATAGACAATAGTGCTCTCAGAAAGTAACTCTGGGTGCTCGTAGTATCGGGCAAGTTCTCGTTCGCTGAAGAAATAGAGGAGGGTAACCTCTGCTCCACAAAGATGCTCCTCAAAGTACAAGCGGAGGTCATTTACTGCCACAAAGTGCTTGAGCTTGCGCGGTAGTTGCGTAGGAATAGAGATATCTTCTTCAGTGCAGAGAGTGTGCTCTATGAGAGTAATCTTGCCTTTGCCAGCCACGCGGTACAGTCCTGATTCAGTTGAGCTTGTTCGAGCTATAGCTATATATCCGCCCGTAACCAATTTTCTGAGGCGCTTGCAGACTGCATTTGTACTTTTATCAGGGAAGAAGTAGTCACGTATCTGCTGTGTCGTGAGCCACCCCGCAGCATGAAGCTTTTGGATGATTCTCACATCGCGCTCAGTAAGTAGAACTGCTTCTTCATTGCTCTTGCTGTTACTCATAGCCTCAGTCCTCATATCAACCGAGTAGTCACGCTACAATTCAGACAGCGCACAAGCCGCGGCACGCGGCCGCACATACTACATGGGGTCATGTAATGACCCTTGAAGGTGTATCCGCACGAGCACCGCCAGATACCTAGTAACGTGACCTCGCTCTTACAAGCTACGCATGGTGTGGAAGGAGATACTGAGAGCACGAGCACCCGCATGTATTTGTCCATCCTCCGTATTCCCCAGATAATGAGGAAGGGAAGGGCAAGAATGTATGCGCAGGCAATGAGTACTCCTTTCACCATAATGCCTCCATAATCTTCACTTCTTCTTTCCATACTCTGCTTCAAGGGTACTAATGAGTGTGTGTGTGCGTTTCTTTTCTGTGACAGTAGGTAGGTATATGGTCTGAGGACGAAGCATCGCTCTCAGTCGTTCTTCACGCTCAGCACTCTCCTTCATAATTGTTTCTTTTGCTACTCCCTGACCAAGCTCTTCTGACCGTACAAATTCATCAAACTCCTCAGCCGTACAGCCTGCGATGTCGAGCGGAGAGGGAACGCGCTCAGTACGAATCTTCAGTGCCTGGTGCATGTGCGCCTTGAGCCACACATATGCCTCTTGGTCAGGGAGCTTTGGGATTTCTTTGAGCCGTGTGCGTAGCTCCTCGCTCTCGCTCATGCGTTTCATAGGCTCCAGAGCATGGTGGCGTGGTTTGCTCATCGTGCCAGTGAGTGGAATGGCTGGAGCAATCAACTCAGCATCTCTTAGTGTTGAACGCAGCATCACCATCCATCGCACATTAGACAGAATGGAATTTAAGACATCTGCGTCCCTGATAGCCGAAGTAAGGGATTGCGTGAGGAGTACAAAGAATGAGCCAAACGACCTGCTCATGGTGAGTAACTCGACCATGTGCTCTCGGTTCACTGCGCTTTTGAAGGGATGTTGCGCCTCGTCTACAAACCACAGAAATTTCTGGTTGGAGTGTGACCTGCGAAATGTGCTTTGCTTGATGTCACTTATAATGATGCCTTGGATGAGTTCGCTTATACCGCGCGGAATGTTCCGTCCAGCCGTGTTAATGAGAGTGAGGTGCCCGTTATCTTGAAGTGCTGCAAAGTCAGGGGCTGAGGAGGCCGAAAAACTGAGCCGCACGCCTTCTGACATGAGGAGAGAATCTATTCGCTGGCGAAGTGCCAATAGTGTTGATTGGCTCTCGTCTCCAAATCGGTGTTGAAAATAGTCTCGCACCTGAGGGTTCTTTGCGCGCTCGACTAGCCCATCGAGCAAGATAGGGTCTGAGCAGAGCCGTTCAAAGAACGGCAGGGGCAAGTCAAATTCTGCCATAAGTAGGAAGAAGTACTTGGCAATCATCTTCATCCTCACGGACATCTCTGAGAGACCAGAGAACTGCTCGCTAATCGTATCTATACGGTCTGCGACAATAAGCTCATCTGCCATGCCCTCTCGCCTAGAGAGAATGTTGTATGGAGTGACCTGAGGGCCAGTGAAGCTAATCACCGTGAGCTTCTTTTTGAGTGCTTCGCGTGCTTCGGGCTCTAAGCGGTAGAGGAAGGCATAGATGTACTCTATGGTTTTCTCGAATAATTCTCCTTTGGCATCAAGCACACCAAACGCTGGGAAAAGCGCGTTACGACCGTTCTTGAGAATCTGCGAGATGAGCTCTAAGGCGCACACCATAATCCAAAGAGCCGTGTAGCTCTTGCCTGCGCCAGAGGCACCCAAGACAAGCCCGTGCGTCCAGAGGGTATCAAGGGGCAAGGCAACACCTTGACCCCACTCTGTAGTACCTAACGTAATTGTCGGGTACGTGCTGTCTCTCAGGTTTGCGAGCGCTCTAGAGGCTTTGACCTCTTGCCGATTGGCAATGCCTGCTGACTCGGCTAAGACTTGCTCAGTCTCCTCACTTAATCTTCGTCTTCGGACTCGTTGGATGAGTCTGATTCCTGTTCTATACATACAAGTTCACCTCTCTCCTGTTGGGGCGGGAGCACTGGGTGACGTTCATTGATGAAACTCTGCGTATCTTGGTCACCAAGTAGAGCGCTGATTCGCGGGCGCACGTAGAGGTAAGCGAGGAATGCTACGGCTAGTCCTCCGAGGATAAGGGGCAGAGGTGCAAAGATGCCTAAGGTAGAAACAAGATAGTTCCAGATTGCCCTGCAAAGAGCTCGGATTAGAGAAGCTAGAAGGATGGGGCCAAAAAACACGCCAAAGACCATCAGCCAGAAGTTCTCTGGCAGCTTCCCCCGACAAAGGTAGTAAAAAGCGCCACCTATAATGAGGAAGGATGTCACACCACCGATGATGGTGCTCACATCAACTCCAAAAGCCAGCAGCAGGCCCGATACGCAGACGAAGCTGCCGATAACCTTATTCATTTCTCGCCCCCTTTAGTTGCTTCATCGTTAAAAAACGCTAGTTGAGTAAAGCCGCTGCCACAATGCATCCAGCCTCACTTTGTTACAGTGCAGTAGTAGGATTGATTCAACAGATCAATCAATATCTCTATGAGGGGGATGATTGATTCAGTATTCAGTCGTTCTATAACTCATCTCCAAGTGGTCATTTCTCCTGATACCTGCGTATCCTCATACTCTTATTCCTTCTAAATATGGGAGTCTCAGCCAGATAGAGTTGACTGAAACTTACTCACCATACTTGTTATGGGCACACTTCAGCTTTCTGTTTTAATCTGTGAGGGCTAGGGAGTGACTAAATCAGACATGAGACGAAGTCGATGACGTTGCTCGGGTAGCGCGGGTGTCGTTGCTTATGGCGCTGCCGCCGGTTCCAGCACCAGACGAACAACTCGACAGCCCGGCGCAGGGCGTCGATGCACTTCGAG
>DASZCR010000323.1:0-44473 GCA_035942915.1 Pyrinomonadaceae bacterium
CTCGAAGTGCATCGACGCCCTGCGCCGGGCTGTCGAGTTGTTCGTCTGGTGCTGGAACCGGCGGCAGCGCCATAAGCAACGACACCCGCGCTACCCGAGCAACGTCATCGACTTCGTCTCATGTCTGATTTAGTCACTCCCGCACGACAGAGACGCCTGTTCACATCGCTCTCCCGCGCAAGACCGAGAGAGCGCCCTCTTCAGGACGCAGAGTCGGGCGTCAGAGTAAACTCGTGGCTCGCACGTCCCGGCAGAAATGGCAACGGCTCTTGTCGAACCCAATACCGATGCTGGTCGTCGTAATTGTCCGAGAGCGGGTGGCCGGATTGTCCGCCGACGATGTGCAGCACGCCCGCGTCTTCTCGACCCGGCGAGACCACCATGCGGACGGACGCGCCGAAGCCCGGCTCCGACGAACAGACGCTGAAGAGACATCCGGGCAGAGGGTCGGCAGGCATGTTGAAGAGGTTTCCGAAAAATGAACGGTCTTTCGGCGTCAGCAGGTGAAAGACCTCCGCCTTGTTGACGCTGCCCCAACGCAGATTCTCCAACGACTTCAACTTGTAACTCGCTTTCAACTGTGCGACGCCGTTCTTCAAATTATCCAGAATGAACTGCTCCCAACTCGCGCCGCGCTCTCCTTCGACGAGCAACTCCGGCGGTCTCTCCGTCAAGATGATGCGCAGAGGCGTGTCCAGATTAGGCCACGCGTAGACGAACTGCTCATCTGCTTCCGCGCACGCCTGCAACATCGGCGTGAAGATTGCTTGCGCCAGACTTTCCCTGAAAGAGATGATAAAAATTAGCCCTTCGCTCTCCAACTCAGCCCTCTTATCCCAGTCGAGAATGGCGCGCCGCACCGTCGCCAGTTCGGGATTGCGGCCGACCGTCTCATCGGTCAACACTTCCAGCGCCAGTTGCGCGTAGAACTCGTAGACGTGGCAGGCCGTGTCGAACTGCAAACGGAACATCTCCGTCTCGCTGATGCCAGACATCTCGCGCAGGCGTTCGGCTATCCTGTGCGCGCGATAACTATGCGGGAAGCCCTCGCCTAAGACGTGTGGATAATCTCGACCGACAGAGACGTTGTTCGCGTTGACGAGAAAGCCCTCGTCGCTCTCGATAATTCTCGGCAGTTCTGCGGGGTCGATGAAACCCGTCCAGCCTGCGCTCCCGTCAGCCCAACCGGCCGCCGTCGCCGTCCGACCGTTTACTTTGCGCACAGGCAATCGGCCGCACACGGTATAGGCGATGCGCCCCTGCTCATCAGCCATAATCACGTTGAGCGGCGGCCCCGCGAAACTATTGGCGGCACTCGCCGCCTCTTCGACCGTGCGCGCCTGCTCCATCCGCATCAGACCGAAATCGACCCCGCCATCATCAAGCGCCGTCCAACGCAGGGCAACCGGCTTGCCCATCAATCTCTTTTCCAGCACCGGCCCCCAGACCGTCTTCTTCACTTCGACATCGACGAAATCACCGCGCTTGCGCTTGATGGACTCTTTGATGACCTCGAAGGTTCGCCAGCCGTCCGGCGTCAGGTAATGGTCGGGTCGCTCCGGGTCAACTTCCAGCGGCACTAGTTCGAGGCACGCGCCGAGCATGTTGGTCAGCCCCCAGACGACGTGCGTATTCGACCCCGCAAGCATCAATGGAATTCCCGGAATGGTCACGCCTGAGAGGTCTCCGCCGTCATAACAGAGGCGTGCGCGATACCAGAGATTCGGTATGCCGAGACCCGTGTGCATGTCGTTGGCGAGGATGGCTCTGCTGTGGCTCGTCTTTGATTTATCCACCGCCCAGCAGTTGGAACCGGCGGCCACGCCTTCCGTACGCACAATCTTTCTCTTCGACGCAGGGTCGTTCGCCTGCGCTTGTCGGCTGAGAAGCGCAGCTATCTGGGCGCGTGGGAGCGGTCGGATAGGTCTGTAAGATTCGTCGCCCCATCCGAGCAGGGTCGCATAGGGACTCGCATCGGGTGTCAGGAACGCGACGACCTCCTCCGGCAGCGTGCTCTCCATAATCGCCAGCGTCCGGCGCTTGCCTTCTTCCTCCGCGCAAAGGTTCTGGAACATTTGCAGCAAGGCCAGCACGCAATCCTCGCCGCGCCACGTCTCAGGCTGATATCTCAGGAGCAGAAATTCAAAAGGGCGTGTTCTTATCTGCGAGAGATACGCGTTGACGCCTTCGCTGTAGGCGAGCAAGCTTTCCTTCTGTTCTTGCGGCAGGCGCGCAAAGATATCCGCCGCGATGCGATTGCAGCCGATGACCCTTTGCGCCGTGTCCGTCTCTAACAGTCCCTTGCCGAAAACTTCGGTCAGCCTCCCGGCCGCGCCGCGCCTCAACAAGTCCATCTGAAAGAACCTATCGCGTGCGGAGACGTAACCGAGAGCGCGCATCGCATCGAGCCGCGTTTGCGCCTTGATAGTAGGAATCCCGAACTCGTCTAGGGTGACGACGACAGGCGCATCCAGACCCTTGAGACTAGAGTCGCGCGCAGGGCGCGGCCTTGAGGCGCGCAGTTTGGGAACGACGACGAACAGCATCAGCAGCGTCAGCCTGTTCTTTAAAGCGAAGGCGAGCAAGAAGAGCCCGCACAGGCCGAGCACCGTCCATCTGAAGGGCTTTGCAGCGAGCGCCGGATAACTTTCCGAGAGACTACCGAGCAGCCACACTATGCCTGCGATGAGCAGGGCGATTGAGAAAACGACTAACGTAACCGCCGACCAGTGTGCGCGGAGAAGCCGTTTGAAGAATTGCATATCAATCAGGAGAAAGGGTGGTGAGGTGTGCTCAGTCTTCGGCGTCAGTCATCATCGGATGCACCTATCCGCTCAAGCTTTCTTTCAACTTCGTCTGTGATTCTTGATTCTTTAGGCGACGGCGGCTATCTCGCTCCGGGTTTGGAAGTACGTCATCTGATACGCACTTCCAGCCCGCCGCTCAAGGGGTCTTCATTCTGAAGCTGCCAGAGGGAGGCATAGAGACCTTTGCGTGCGAGAAGTTTCTTGTGCGTTCCCTCTTCAATAATCTTCCCTCTTTCGAGGACGAGTATTCTGTCGGCCGAGCGAATCGTCGTGAGCCTGTGAGCAATGATAATGATGCTCTTCCCCGATGCCGCCTTGCGGAGAGACCTTTTGATGGCCGCCTCCGTTTCGTTATCGAGTTGTGAGGTCGCTTCGTCGAGGGCGAGTATCGCCGCGCCGCTAAAGAGTTTCAGGAGCGCGCGTGCGATGGCGATGCGCTGTCTCTCGCCGCCTGAGAGGCGTTGCCCGCGTTCGCCGACTTCCGCCTCAAGGCCGCCGGGCAAAGAGTCGAGCAGGTTGAGCGCCTCGGCGTCGCGCATGGCCTCGACAATCTGCTCCTGCGAGGCATAGTCCTGACTGTAGAGCACGTTCTCTCGCACAGTCCCTTGAAACAGGTGTACTTCCTGACTGACGAGACTGACCGCCCGGCGCAAGTCCTGTAGATTCAACTCCCGAATATCCCTGCCGTCCAGCAATATTCGCCCGGAGTCCACGTCATAGAAGCGCAGGAGCAAATTGAGCAGGGTGCTTTTGCCGGAACCTGTGGGGCCGACGATGGCGAGCGTCTCACCGGCCTTCAATTTGAAGGAGACATTTTCGAGCACCCGCACCGAAGGGTCATAGCCGAAGGAGACATCCTCAAAGACAATCTCGCCGCGCACACTCCCTGCGGGCAGACGGGTCGGGCCGCTTTGAATCTGCGGACTTGAATCGAGCACCTCTGCCAGTTGCCCCGCCGAGTTGGCCGCGCCGTGATAGAGACGAGTAATCTGCTCCACATCTCTCAGCGAAGAGAGCAACTGCGGAAACAGGAAGGCTGAGAGCACATATTGCTCTTTCGTCAACTTGCCTGTCGCCGCCAGATAACCTCCGTATCCGGCGGTGAGAAAAAATCCGGCGTTGAAGAAGGTGTAGTTGAGTTGCGCCTGAATGGCCGAGACCGAGACGGCGTCGAGCGCAGTTTCCGATAGTTGCGAATCGGAATCGCTCAACCGATAGGTCTCCCTCTGCTCGGCCGTAAAGCTCTTGACATCGGCGATGCCGGTCAGATTGTTTTCGAGCATCTGCGTAAAATTGCTCGATGCTTCACCGGCGCGTGCATAACGCTCGCGCGCCAGTCCGCCGTAGACGCGCGACGAGAGCATCACAAATGGCAGGGTGAGAAAGGTGAGGAGCGCCAGCCCCGGCGAGGTGATGGCTATCAGAGTGCCGTAGACGACGATAATCATCCCCAGTTCAACCATCTCGTCGCCCGCCCGTTCGACAAACTCTCTGATGCGCGCCGTGTCATCGGTCACGAGGTTGATGAGATGGCCTGTCCCGTAGCGGTCGAAGAAGGCCATGTCCTGCGTCTGGATTTTGGCGATGAGTTCGGTGCGGAGATTGTGTTGCGTAGTTTGTGCGAGTCTGCGCCAGGCCTTTTTGCGTCGGTTGCGCGTTAACAACTCCGCCCCGACGAGCATCAGCGAAAGCCCCGTCATGAAAAGGATGCGCGAGCCTTTGCTGACCAGCCCTAAAGCGCGCAGAAAACCGGGACCCTTCCCTTGCGCGGTATTAAAGATACCGACAAAGGAGAGTCCCAGAATGGCGCTGACGGTATGGCCGATGATGGACAGCCAGACCGGCCCGACCAGATGTTTGCGTTCGGGCAGCGAAAGCTTGATGACGCGAGAAAGTGGTGAGGCTGCTCCTGAGGCTAAGTTCCCATTGACAGTCCGAGTCGAGAGGTCGTCCAAACAGTTCAGTATGATGGACTCGACGTGAAGGCCAACCGTGTCAGGCTCGTAAAGGACTAAGACCCTACCGGAGACGGGGTTGGCGTGGGCTGCGAGGACGCCCGGATACTGCAGCAACCCCTGCTCCAACTCCTGCGCCAGATTGGGCCTGCGCCCAATCGCCTTTACCTCCCAACGTTCTCGTCCGGGGATGGCCGAGAGCAATCTGATACCCCAAGTCCCTCGCGGAGAGTCCCCTCTCCTGCTGACCATTACATAACCTCCCGGTCATGCTCTGAAAGTTCTTGAGTGGCTTCGGCTGTCAAGTCCCCTATGTCTTCGATGGCCTGCTGTGAGACTTCTTTGACCATCACACTTGCACGGAGGCCTAACTTGATTCCTTCTTTAACGATTAGCCTCCAATTTTGCGCCAGAACGACCCCTGAGGCCAGACCGGCGAGGCCCACGAAAAATGTCCTCTTTTTCATCTTATTCTTTGCTTACATCGTGTGAGGAACCTACTTCTTCGTCGAGTCTGGTGTATTGAGCGACTCGTAGAGATGATGGCCGGTGTTGGCCCGCGTAAACGAATTGGCGGCCACTATAATCAGGCCCGGCAGACCGAAAACCGCTCCGGCGACAAGACCGAGAGCGGCATGAATGCCCGCTTGCTTGAGGTCTCCATTAAGAAGATGGCTGCCACCCGGAATGACCACTTCACTGGCGAACTGCAAACCCGTCTTCACAGTTTGCATATTCTCTGTTGCGCTCGGCATCTTTTCATCCTCCTCTGTGTGTCTGATTGGTGCATGCGAAGTTGGACGGATTTTAACACGGCCGCTCGCTCTACGCCGCGCTTTGCTGCCCTCTCGCATAAGTGAGATAACGCCCCCTTTAACTAACTTTATTCCGAAAGCCCGTTTTCCGCAAGCGATTTTTGCCTGCTTTACCTTCACAACCCTAATCGCAAGAGCCTTTTCGTACGCGATTTTACAACGTCTATGAGATTTGAGGTCAATCTTGCATCGATAATCTTTTCAAGAAATTATGCGCGTGTGCGATTAGAGAATCAGCATGCTGTCACCGAAGAGGTCGAAGCGGTAACGCGCGCGCACAAGTTGGCGATAAGTATCAAGCGTAAACTCCTGACCGGCGAAAGCCGCGACGAGCATCAGGTGGCTCGAACGCGGCTCGTGCAGGTTCGTCAACATCGCATCCACCATCTTGTAACGGTGGCCGGGATAGATAAACAGCTCAGTCCAACCCTCTCCGGCACGCACCCTCGCGCCCGCACGCGTCTCTTGCGCGACCGTCTCCAGCGTCCTCACGACGCTCGTCCCGACTGCCACGATGCGCCCACCGCGCCGCCGCGCTCCATTGATGGCACGCGCCGCCGAAGTCTTCACCCGGTACCACTCCGAGCCGACCCGATGGTCTTCGACCTGCTCCTCCCTGATGTGCCTGTACTGCTGCAACTCCGTCAGTCCGATGTGCAAAGTAATGGAGACGACCGCGACGCCTGCGCGCCTGAGCCGCGCCAGCATCTTCTCCGTGAAGTGCAGACCGGCCGATGGTATCTCCAACGAACCGGGCGCGCGCGCGTAGACGTTGCGGTATGTCTCCATCCGCTCGCGGAGCGGCTGATAGAGCGGCAGGTTGCGCTCGCCGAAACGCTCCAGCAGTTCGTAGAAGTCGCCTTTGTGCTCGAAGCGCACGAGCCACAGGTCTTCGACGGTAGGTTTGACCAGCACGCCTCGCAACTCTCCGTCGCCGATGCGAACGACAAGCCCGCGCGCGGCCTTCGCGGCAGGCTGCACGGCCGCGTGCCAGCCGTCGGCGTGATGGCCGAAGAGAATGAGACTGACCGCGCCGCGACTCGTCTGCCCGTGCAACTGGTCGTGAACCATCAGCGTGTCGTTAACGACCAGCACGTCTCCGGCGCGCAGATACGAGCCGAGGCGGTCGAAGCGGCTGTGCTCGATGCGTTTCTCTGTGCGATGGAGAACAACCATTCGCGCGTGCTCGCGCCGCTCGCCTCGCAGTTCAGGCGGCGAGAGCGGGATGAGCCATCGTGGGACGCTGAAATGGAAGTCAGAGGTCTTCATCGCATGTTCTCTCTGTGAAGAAGAGGGCGCACGCAGAAGGCGACTGCCGCCGAAGCCTTCCGCGTGGAGGTTGAGGGTGAGGCTGACAGGCGACCGTGTTTGATGAGTTGTGAGGCTCGATTGCAGTTCGTCAACGCCGCTATCGCTCATTGAGCAGCGAGGTTGTTCTCTCCGTGACGCTCGGCGTCTCAACCATCTCGGCCGTATTCACACGCCTGAAGCCGAAGTCTGTGACCGGAACGCCTTGCGACGGCGGCAGCGCCGCACGCTCACGCGCGCCACTCAGCCTGCCCGGCTCTGCTTCTTCAAGCTCATTCACAGCAACACTCTCAAAAACCATCGCATACAGAATCCTTGCAAAACCACTGAGCAGGATGACCCACAGCAGAGCATCCAAGACGAGTTGCGGCAGTTCATCCAGATTGGTGTTCTCGACGCTCGGCAGCAACCCCTCCGCAAGCAGGTGTAAAGGCAGCAGCACGAGACACAACAGCACCAACTTAGCGCCCTGACGAATACCCCGCTGGCGCGCAGACAGAGCAGGCACAGCCTTCTCCTCGTCAAGCTTCTTCAACTCGCCGTCCGCACCGAGCAGCCTCTTGACATCTTCGAGCGGAAGGCCGCATCTGGCACAGAACTGCGAATTATTCACGATTGGTTGAGCACATTGCGGGCAATACATCTGAACACCTCACAAGAGCAAAAATAGATAACCCCTGCCGCAGCCACCTGAGATTACGACTAAACGTGATATCGAGTTCGTGCTCTCTCCACTCTTACAGGCACGTGCAGCGACATAATGCCCCGCATCAACACCTGCACACAACCGGGCGTCGCATCCAACCGGACGGACGGCGTCAATACTATGACGGGGTCGCCTTGAACAACCTGTGAGGCGATGCGTTAGTTGTCGATGGCGGGGAGGATGTATTGGGGGACGTAAATCCATTGTGGGATGAACGTGCCCCGGTCGGCGTAGTTGCCGCCGTAGAATGCTATGACGAGGTCGAGTTCGGGTATTCCGAGGACGATTTGTCCGCCGTTACCGGCCGCGAAAAAGGCGCGCACGGTGCGCCCCTTGTATGGGTAGTCTTCCACCCACCAGAGATATCCGTATTTACGCGTGCCGGTCTCCATGCGTTGGGTCTGCCAGTTATAGGCGGTCGTCTTGTCTATATTAACGACGTGGGAGGTGGCGCGGCGTGTCCACTCCGGCGTCAGAATCCGACGACCGTTCCACGTCCCGCCGTTCAGGTGCAACTGTCCGAGTTTCATAAAATCGCGCGGCAGGAAACGCACGCTGCCGCCCATGTAGGCGTCGCCCGTCGGCGTCAGGTTCAGGTAATAGCGTTTGATGGCGAGCGGCTCGGCAATCAAGTTCTGAAACAGCACCGGCAGAAATTGTCTGGAAGCGCTTTGCAGCACGCCGCCGACGAGGTTCGGCTGGACGCTGCAATAGACGGCCTTCTCGCCCGGCTGACGAACCATTTTCAAATCGAGCGCGAACTTGTAATAGCCCGGCTGCGCGGTCTGTTCGAGCATGTTCTCTTCGTTGCCGGGTGATTTCGCGTCGGCGTCGTCGCAATCCAGACCAGAAGACATCGTGAGCAGGCTTTCAACCGTGAGGGCTTTTTTTCGCGGCTCAAGGTCTGTTGGAAACGCGCCGCCGTTCATCACTTGATAGACCGGAGTTGAGACATCGACGGGGATGCCTGCTTTGATTGATGCGCCGACCAAGGTCGCGGTCAGACTCTTGGCGGCCGAGCGCGTGTCGTGCGGTTTGTCACGATGTTCGCCGTGAAAATATTCTTCTAAAACCAGCTTGCCGCGACGCGCAATCAAGACGCCGTGCATCTCCTGCGAGTTGACGGAATCAATCGGCGTATCAATGAGCATCTGAATGAATTTCTCAATCCGCGCGCGTGAGATGCCGACCTGTTCGACTGAAGCGGTCTGCCAACCATCGTCGAGCGGAGTCGGCGGCGCATAGACGTAAGAGGCTGTCGGACGGCCGCGCGGGTAGAAATCGCTCATCGCGTTCGGCTCAACGCGCTGGAAATCGAAAGTGGCGCCGCGCATCGGGAAGAAGAGCGACAACACTCCGGTCTGGTCGTCATACCTGCCTGCGGCGAGAACGCGACCCTTCGCGTCGGCTGTATCTGCGGCGAAGAGTTTGACGATTTCTCCTTCGCGTTCGAGATGGTCGATGCGAATGAATCTGCCGAGATTGCGTTCCGGGTTGCGCAGGAATGCGCCGACCGTGCCGTCCTCTCTGGGCTTGACCATCAGATAAAAAGTTATCGTGTCGGGCAGCGGCGACACCTCGCCGCGCCAGACGTTCCGCCTGTCTCTGTTGAGCGTCACGGGCGAAGCGTAGGACGTGCCGTTTTCGCTGGTGGCGGGCTGAATCCAGTGACCGAATATTTTGGTGCGACGCTCGTCGAACTTCCCTCGAAAAGAACCTCTGCCGCCCGGCAACTCGAAAGAGATGGCATCCCCTTCGAGTTTGGCGATGCCTGTGCGCCCGGAGATTTCCGCACGCCATTCATTGTTCGCCTGTCTAATAATCAACAACCCGCCGACATCCGAGCCGGAGCGACGTTTCGCTTCCCACAGCCCGGCCAGTTGTCTGGCCGAGTCGGCTTGCGCTTTCGCCGTTTGCATCAGCGAAGTGCCGCAGAGCAGAAGCGACGCCATCAGACATCGCAGAAGGAAAGATACTTTCATCGTTGACACAACTCTCCTCAGAAGAGAACTTGCAAGTTCTCTCAGAGACACACCCGCACCGTGTTTTTGTTCCAAATAAAGCACCGACGCTCTTGGTCGTCGCAAAGTGTTGCCTCTTGGCGACGAAGGTCTTGACGGGCAGGGCGGCCTCTGAAAGTTCCGAAATCTCCAAAAATAAAGACTTTTAATTTAGATTTTTGAATTCAAATTCGCCGCGCCCCTTGCGTCCCTTTCCCTATACGGTTGAAAAAACTTGTCTTAGCGCGAGAACTCAGAGCGCGGCGAATGCGGAATGGCAATTGCCATGAGCCTCCGAGAGGGAACAAATTTATAGACCGCTGCCCATCAAAGCACTTGAGGCACGGTTGGTTGCCGGGGCAGAGACGCGCCAGCTTCAATCGCAAAAATCGTTCCCACTACAGACACACCCTCTGCCCTTAACTCTTTGTCAAACATTCGGGCATCAGGCCGGAGAGGCGCGTCTCACAATCCATCCGGTCGCGCCTTGATGTTACCTAACACTACTCACAAGCGGGTCAGCCACATCAGGTAGAAACGTCGATAACGGAGGTTACAATGAAAAGCTTTCCCAGGGCTGGAAGCCGCGTCAATCTCACGCTTCTCGGTGCGCTGCTGTTTTCACTTTTGGCCTGCTCCGATGCTTTCGCGCAGACCGGCACGGCGACCGTGCGCGGCACGGTACGCGACGCGCAGGGGGCAGCCGTCCCTGGCGCTTCCGTCGTCTTGCGCAATGAGGCCAAGAACTTCACACGCACGCAGACGACCAACTCCGAGGGCGGCTACGTCTTCACCGCTGTTCCGCCCGACACCTACACCGTCGAGGCAGAGGCCACCGGATTCAAGAAGGTACTCATCACGGACGTTCACGCGCTCGTCGATACGCCGGTCGAAGTAGATGTCAAACTCGAAATCGGCGCGCTCACGGAAGTCATCAACGTTACGGCCTCGACCGATGCCCCGCTCAACACGACGGACGCCAGCATCGGCGCGGCCTTCGAGTCGCAGCGCATCCAAGAACTGCCGCTGAACGCGCGCAACGTCAACAACCTGCTCGCACTTCAACCCGGCGTCACACGTCAGGGCGAGGTTAACGGCGGCCGACGCGACCAGGCCAACTTCACGCTCGACGGTGTTGACACCAACGAGCAGCAGACCGGCCTCGACATCGTCAATCCGAGCGGCACGGTCACGCCCGGCGACGCTTTTGCCAGCGTCATTCGCGTCCACCCAGACTCGGTGCAGGAGTTCCGCGTCACGACCTCGAACCCGAACTCGACGCAGGGACGCTCCTCCGGCGCGCAGGTCTCGCTCGTCACCAAGTCCGGCACGAACGAATGGCACGGCTCGCTCTACGAGTTTCATCGCAACACGGCGACGACGGCCAACGACTACTTCAACAACGCGCTCGGCCGCAACCCCGACGGCTCGCTCATCGCCCCGCGCCCGAAACTCATCCGCAACATCTTCGGCGGCTCCATCGGCGGCCCCATCAAACCCGACCGCCTCTTCTTCTTCTATAGCTACGAAGGCCGCCGCGACGCAGAGGAACAGTCCGTGCTGCGTAACGTGCCGACGGCGACGCTCAGACAGGGCATCGTCCGTTATCGCAATCTCGACGGCGGCATCACGACGCTGACCCCCGCCGACATCGCCGCGATTTACCCTGCGACGGGCGGCGTCAATCCTGCGGCGCTCGCTATCTTGCAGACCGCGCCGCTGCCGAACGACTTCACCATCGGCGACGGCCTCAATCGCGCGGGCTTCCGTTTCAACGCGCCCGTCTCAAGCGAGTTGAACGTCCACATCGCGCGCTTCGACCTGACGCTCAATCAACGTCAGTCGCTCTTCTTCCGCGCCGCCTATCAGGACGACCTCTACGGTCAAGCGCCGATGTTCCCGGACACGCCGCGTCCGAGTCTGTGGGTCAATCCGAAGGCTTACGCCATCGGTCATACGTGGTCTGTGACGAACACGCTCGTCAACAACCTGCGTTTGGGACTGACGCGCGCAGCTTTCACACAACAGGGCGACAGCAGCGAAACCTCCGTCGCCTTCCGCGACGTGTTCCAGCCGCGCCTCTATCGTCGCACGCTCAGCCGCACGACGCCGGTCTTCAACGTCGTCGACGATGTCTCTTGGGTGAAGGGCACGCACACCGTCCAGTTCGGTACGAACATGCGCTTCATACGCAACAACCGCATCTCGTTTCAGAACTCGTTCGACGCGGCGCTGACCAACTATCAGTTCTACGAAACGGGCGGCTCTTCCATCAGAGACCCGCTCGCCGGAACGCTCGACCCGGATTTCGAGTTTGACTACGGCGTTGCTGCCACGACCGTGCTCGGACGCTTCTCGCAGTACAGCATCCGTTCAAACTTCGACATCAACGGCGAGCCGCTTCCGCCCGGAAGCCCCGCCGAGCGTTCGCTGGCAACCGAAGAGTACGAGTTCTACGGACAGGATACGTGGAAGCTGCGGCCGAACCTGACGCTGACCTACGGTCTGCGTTGGGGCGTCAACACGCCCGTCTATGAACGCAACGGCCTCCAACTCGTACCGACGACCAATCTCGGCGACTTCCTTGAGCGACGCCTCGCCAGCGCCGCCGCCGGAACACCGCTCAACGAATTGATAACCTTCGACCTCGGCGGCAAGGTTCACGACCGACCCGGCTTCTACGAGACGGACAAGGACAACTTCGCCCCGACGTTCGCCGTCGCCTGGTCGCCGAACTTCGGCGACAACTTCTTCGGCCGTCTGATTGGGCGCGACGGCCGCTCGGTCATACGCGGCGGCTTCCGCATGCTCTACGACCGCGTCGGCAGCCAACTGGCCGTCAGTTCCGAGTCGGAAAACTCCTTCGGCTTCACCTCCGAATCGACCAACGGCTCGACCTCGACGAACACGACGACGCGACTGGGGCCGCTCGTCACCGGGCTTAATCCCGACGTGCGTAGTTTCCCGCGCGTCAGCGCACCCGCGTCGCTGACCTTCCCGCTGTCGTTCCCGCCGGACGAAGTAGACCGCATCGTCGCAGGCATCGACCAGTCGCTTACCTCGCCGGTTCACTACTCCTGGAACGTGAGCTACGGGCGCGAACTGCCGAAGGGACTCTCCTTCGAGGCGAGCTATCTCGGACGCGCGGCGCGCAATCTGCTCCTCGTGCGCGATGTCATGCACCTGAACAACCTCGTCGATAAAGCGTCGGGGCTGGATTGGTACGGAGCGGCCGGTGCGCTCAACGACCTGCGTCTTGCCAACGCGCCGGTCGAGAGCGTGAAGCCGATACCTTACTTCGAGAACCTGTTCCCCGGACTCGGCGACATCTTCTTCGGCGACCCGTCGCTTTCGTCAACGCAGGCCGCCTATCTGCTGCACGCGCGCAGCGCGGTCGGCGGCTTCGACATCACAGACTTCACGCTCATGCAGTTGATTCTCGACGATGTGGGCGTCTTCCCGAACGCGTTCTTCCATCCGCAGTACGCGGCGCTGCAAACGCTCTCAAGCGTCGGCAAGTCGAACTATCACGGCGGCACGTTCTCGCTCCGCCAGCGTTTCCGCAACGAGTTTCTCTTCGACTTCAACTACACGCTCTCGAAGTCGATGGACAACGCCTCGACGCTCGAATCGCTGCGCGTGCTGAGCAACGTCATCCGCAACCCCATCGACCCCGACCTCGAATACTCTGTGTCGGACTTCGACGTGCGACACAACATCAACGCCAACTTCCTCGTGCAGCTACCGTTCGGTCGCGGCAAAGCGTTTTGGAGCGACATGGGCAGAGTCTCCAACACCTTCCTCGGCGGCTGGCAGCTTTCGGGCATCATGCGTTACCACTCTGGTCTCCCCGCCGGTTCGCCGGGAGATTTCGAGTGGGCGACGAACTGGCAATCGCAGAGCAACGGCGTGCGTCTGCGCGATGTGCGTTCGAGCAACTGCCCCAATGTCGATGGCTTCCCGAACCTCTTCTGCAACCCGACCCAAGCCTACCAATCATTCCGCAACGCGCGCGCGGGTGAAACCGGCGAGCGCAACATCACGACGCTGCGCATTCCCAGCTACTTCGCGCTCGACATGGGACTGACGAAGAACTTCTCGATGTGGTATTCGGAAAACCACAAACTGCAATTCCGTTGGGAGGTCTTCAACGTCACCAACACGCAACGCTTCGGCGTCGTCAGCAACCTCGGACTCAACCCGGAGCCGTTCCGGTCTAACTCCGCGCCCGAAGACTTCGGCCGCTACATCGGCTCGCAGACGCCGGTCGGCGAGTCGCGTCCCGGACGCGTCATGCAGTTCGCACTGCGTTACGAGTTTTAAACTCGAACCCTCTGACCCGACACAAAGGCGCGCCGGATTCGCTTCCGACGCGCCTTTTGACGTTCCACTCTTACTCAATGAAACAACTGTTCGCCTGACCACCATCTCACGCCGAGCGAAACTAGGTGGCGTTTACTTTTCGACGGCCGCGAGCAGTCCGCGAATCATCTCGACGACGGGCTGGCTGCCGCCGCTGTAGTTCGACATCACGACCGCCGTGTAGCCGTTGCTGAGGTGCATGTCGAGATTCGAGCTGATGCCGAGGAAGCCGCCGCTGTGGCCGACGATTGAGCCGCCGTCGAGAATCATAAAGCCGTAACCGTAGTTGGGCGAGTTCAGTTCCGGCCGCGCCGAGAAGAGCGTCTTCCGAGATTCAGCGTTCAGGAGTTTTCCTGAACGCAGCGCCGCGTCGAAGCGCAACAAGTCCTCGACCGTCGAGTAGCCGCCGCCGGCCGGGCCGCCCCGAATGACGTGCGCGAAGACGTTGTTGCGGAAATAGACCCCGCCTTCGCCGAACTGTTTATCGTAGCCGACCGCGAGGTTCGGGTTGACGCGGTCGAGTTCGTAAGCGTCCGTGCTCGTCATCCCGGCCGGACGATAGATATTCTCGCGGATGTACTCGAAATAGTCCTGCCCCGTCACCTTCTCGATAATCGCACCGAGCACGAGCATCCCCGTGTTGCTATACGACCAGCGCGAGCCTGGCTCGAAGGCGAGGCGCTCGCCCTTCGCCAGCCCCATCATGTCGCTGACCGAGCGGAAGCGTGCGCGCGAAGACTTCTGAAACTCTTCGTTGAAGTAGCTGCCGAGTCCTGAGGTGTGCGTCAGCAGGTGCTTGATTTTGATTTTCGCGGCCTCCTCCGCCGTCGGAAAATCGGGGAGGAATTTCGACAAAGGGTCTTCATAAGAGAGCTTACCGCGCTCGACCAATTGCGCGATGGCGACGGCCGTGAACATCTTGTTCATCGAACCGAGATTGAACTTCGTATCCACGCGATTCGGAACGTCGAAATCCTTGTTCGCCTTTCCGTAAGCCTTGTTGTAGAGAGGCCGACCGTCTTTTGCCAGCAGCACGGCTCCTGAGAAGAGGTCTGCCTCGGCCATCTTCTTCACGAACGCATCGAGTTCGCTGACGACCTCTTGCTCGGAGAGTCTGCGCGTGGGCGCGACGGCGGGAGCGGGTCTCGTGGCGATGCCCGCGATGCGGTGCGGCGCGGCTGGCTCAACCTCGACGATGAGTCTCATGCGGCGGCCGGTAATCTTTGCGCGCACGAGCGCGGTCGCACCGGCAGACGTGGCCTCCTCGACGCGCTCGACTTCCAGACCGCGCGACCTGTCCTGCATTTGCAGAATGAAGTTCACGTGTGCGTCGAGCGGGGCGCGATTAAGAAACGTGGGCGCGTAGGTTCGCTGGACAAACTCACGGACGGCCTTGAGGTCGCCCGAACCGATGATGCGTGCCAACTCCGTGATGCGTTCGACGGCGGGGCTGCTCAGCGCAGCAGCCTCTGCGGCAGGCTGTTGCGCGGCAACGTCAGTGACGACGACGCACAACAGCAGCAGGGTCAGAAGACAGGTGCGAAGACTTGTGGCAGGCATTAACATCCTCCAGTGGAATTTTGACCAGATTGGTTTTCTGGTCAGTGGAGCGATATACGATGCGCCCCGGCGCGGGGTTTCACCATTGGAAGCAGAAAACCCGCCGCACGCGTGACTGACCTGAGCAGTGGCGCGTGCGGCGGGGTTAGGGTCGCGGGAGTCGAGCCGTCAGCGTTGCGACTTCGCGGGGGGTAGTTTCGGGGTTGAGACGACTATCGGGTTCTTCTTCAACTGGTCGAGCAGATATGCGACGGCCGCTTCCAACTGCGGGTCGCGCCCGTCTGCGACCAAATCGGGTCTCGCATCAACCTCGATGTCAGGACTCACGCCCCTGTTCTCCGCAATCCACTCGCCCGTCTTCGGGTCGAAGCGTGTGTAACCGGGTGCGCTGACCTGACTGCCGTCGAGCAACTCTCGAAATTCGGCGATGCCGACGAGCGCGCCCAGTGTCCGCGTGCCGATGAGCGGGCCGAGTCCGAGGTCGCGGAACATCCAAGGCGTCAGGTCGCCGCCCGAACCGGCGTAGCCGTTAATCAACATCGCCTTCGGGCCGTTAATCGCCTGCATCTCGGAGCCGCCCTGCCAGTGGCGCGCATGAATCACGGTCTGCCAGCGGCGCGCGAGCGTCGGCAGAACCATCGGCTGCGGGCTGCCGCCGGAGTTGAAACGCCCATCGAGGATGATGGCGTCCTTGTCGGTCTGCGCGTAGTAGCCGCGTATGAACTCAATCTGCCCCGTCCGCGCCGTGTCCGGGTAGTGTATGTAGCCGACGCGGCCGCCCGACAGTTGCTCGACCTTTCGCCGATTCCCTTCTACCCATTCGTAGTAGCGCAATTGCGACTCGCCCGCCAGAGGTTTGACGCGCACCTTCCGCGCACCTTCAAGCGAAGGTCGTTCGTTGACCGTCAACGTCACGACGCGGTTCGCCTTGTTAATCAGAAGCGAGTTCGGGTGCGTCTTGGCGTTGACCGCGTGGCCGTCGATTTCCAGAAGATAGTCGCCCGCCTTGACGTTGACGCCAGGCTCGCCGAGCGGCCCGCGCCATGCGTCATGCGTGAGAGTGCCGTGATAGATGCGCTTGAAGCGCACCCACTGGCCGTCGCGCTCGTAGTCTGCGCCGAGCATGGCGGCGCTGGCGGCGCGGTCGGCCGCACCGGGTTCGGGCGGCGCAGGGTCAACGTAAGCATGAGACGTACCGAGTTCGCCAATCAACAGACCAATCACGTAGTAGAGGTCTTGCCGGTGTCTGACGTGAGGCAAATACTGTTCGTAGTGCTTGCCAATCGCCTTCCAGTCGAGTCCCCAGAGGTCTTCGCGGAAGAAGCCGTCGCGCTCGACGCGCCAGGCCTCCCAGAACATCTGCCGCCATTCGGCACTGGGGTCAACCGAGACCTCGACGGCCTGCGTGTCTATCTTGCCGTCGCCATGCTTGACGCCCGGCTTGGCCTCGGCGACGCCGAGCGTGCCGTCTGCGAAGTAGACGAACTTGCTCCGGTCAGGGTTGAACATGAAGCGCAGTTCCGGCCCCTCGTAGATGTTGGAAGTCTGCTTCGAGCCGAGGTCGAACTTGCGGAGTTTGCCTTCCGTGTAGTGAAAGACGCCGTTGCTTGCGCCGATGAGCGCGCCGGGCGCACCGGCCGGGAGCGGCAGCGCCACCGCACGCGACTGCAAACCCTCAAGGTCAATCTTTATCGGCGACGGCGCGGGCGCGGGCTGGTCGCCTTTGGCGTTGCCGCTTCCGGCCGTCTCCTCTTCGTCGTCGCTCTTGGGAAACAGTGGATTGCTCAGGTCTTTCGCCAGCGGCAGCAGGTAGATGCGGTCTGCGTTCTCGACCTTCAAGCTGGCTTCATATCTGCCCGAAGTTGGCGAGAAGGTTCTGGCCGAGGTGAAGTAGAGATACTTGCCCGTGAGGTCGAAGGTGACGTTGCTGTCGTCGTACATGCCGTCGGTCACGCGCGTCGCCTTGCCCGTCGCCAACTCGTAGAGGTAGATGGAGCGGAAGCCGTTTTTGCCGGGAAGGACGTATGCAATCCAACGACTGTCGGGCGACCAATCGAACATGAACCCGCCGAAGTTGTCGCTCTTCGTGACTTGCTTCGCCTCACGCGTTTCGAGGTCGAGGACGAACAGCGTCTCGTCGATTGTCCAATATGCCAGCCGCTTCGAGTCGGGCGACCAGTTGAAGCCGCGTATGGTCTTGCCCGTATGGTTGGTGAGTTGTGTGGCCTCGCCTCCGGCTGCCGGTCTGGCGAAGACCTGAAACTCGCCGGTCGCATCGCTCAGGTAAGCGATTGTTTTGCCGTCGGGCGACCAGCGCGGACGCTGCTCACGCACGCCCGGCGTGGAGGTCAGGTTCCTGACGATTTCGCCGTCCGACCCTATCTGGAAAATCTCTCCCCGCGCCTCGACAGCAATGCGGTTCGCCTTCGGTGAAGGCGAAAGCGAGGTGATGGCTTTGCCGACCTTGAGCGTGTAGGGACGCGCCGACAACTCGTCGCCTTTGACATTGAATCTGAGCTTCTCATCTTTGCCCGTCGCAATCTCGTAGGCGTGCAGATACCCGTCGTGCTCGTAGACGATGGTCTGGCCGTCGGTGTTCGGCCACTTGATGTCAACGTCTGAGTAACGCGTCAGTTGCGTGTCCTTCTTCGTTGCCAGGTCGTAGCGATAGAGGTTGACGGTTCCCTGATGACGGTCGCTCACGTAATAGATGGACTCGCCGACGACCATCGGGAACCACGAGTTCTCACCCTTGTTCGGCAACTCCGTGTACTGATTGGACGTGAAGTCGTAGATGGCAATCTTGCCGTAGTTTCCGCCGCGATAGCGACGCCAGTTCTGCGTGTGTGCGCCGATGCGCGTATAGGCGACGCGCTTGCCGTCAGGGAAGAAAGAACCGTCGCTGAACTCGAACAGAGGCGTCTCGGAGGGCAGCCCGCCGTCCGGCTCGATAAGCCACAGACGCGTCTGCCGCGTCGTGAAACTTCCGGCCGTAGAGGTGTAGGCAATCTTGCCGTCGTGCGTCCATCCGACCACGCCCTCGCCGTACGGGTCGTAGGTGAGTCGCTTCGGAGCGCCGCCGCCGAACGGCATCACGTAGAGGTCTGTGTTGCCGTCATAGGATGCGACGAAGGCAATCAGGGAGCCGTCGGGTGAAATACGTGCGCGCCGCTCCTCGCCCGTATGCGAGGTTAATCTTCTGGCCGAGCCGTCCTTGCGATTCGCCAACCAGAGGTCGGCCGCATAGGTGAAGACGACCGCGTCGCCACGAATGGCCGGGTAACGAAGAAGACGCATCTCCTGCGCCCGAACCGTTTGCAGAGCAAAGGCCGCAACAATCAGCGCGGCGAAAACAAGCCGATTCAAAAGAGATTTCTCCTTTAGCGTGATGGTTAGGAATGGAGTGGGCGTGGATAATACCGGGTCGGTAAAGTCCTTTTAAGTGGCTGTTGAATGGGGGAGCACCATCCCGCGCTTAACCCTCTCACAAACTCATTGCAGCAAAATCTACACAATCATCGTTAATATGTCCAATATATCATCTGTAGCCATGTGATATATTTTGCGTATGACTTACAACATCGAACTACGCCATCTGCGATACTTCGTGGCCGTCGCGGAAGAGCTGCATTTCGGACGCGCGGCGCAGAGGCTAGGTATCGCGCAGCCACCCCTGAGCCAACAAATTAAGAGCTTGGAGGAGCAGATTGGCTATCCACTCTTGGAGCGCAAGCCGCAGGTTCGACTGACGCCGGGCGGAGAGGCGCTGCTGGAGGTAGCGCGTCGCACGCTCGCGCAGGTGGAAGAGGGGCTTGACGCGACGAGGCGCACAGCGCGCGGCGAGGCCGGGAAACTGACGGTCGGTTTTGCCGCCTCCATCCTGACCACCGCGCTACCGGAGATTTTGCGTACATACCGCGAACGCTACCCGGATGTCGAGTTGCGTCTGCGTGAACTCTCCAGCGCCGCGCAGACCTCTGCGCTCGCAGACGGCAGCATCGACGTGGGCTTCCTACGCGAAGCCGTAGCACCTGTTCCTGATTTAATCTGCGAGCCGATTTTAAGGGAGGAGTTTGTGGCCGTGCTGCCGCCGCAGCATCCGCTCGCCACGCGTCGGAAGCTGCCTCTGGCGGCACTGGCCGAAGAGCCCTTCGTACATTTCCCACGCGTCGTTGCCCCTGCGCTCTACGACCAGATTGCAGACATGTGCCAGCGCGCAGGGTTTCGTCCGCGCGTGGTGCAGGAAGCGCAGGAATGGCTGACCATCATCGGATTAGTAGAAGCGGGCTTAGGGGTTTCTCTAGTGCCGGCCTCCTTCTGCCGCCTCCAATGGGGCGGTGTGCAATACAAGCCCCTCGGCCCCTCGCGTGAGTTTACAGATGTCTTCGTCTGCTGGCGTGCCGTCCCGACCCTCTCCACAGTTACTCAACTCATCGCCATCGCACGCAGTATCACGCCCCATCACAGACCCGGCACAGAATGACTACGCCCGACGTGAATGCGAGTTTGCATCTACGTAGCACACTCATATCGCAAAAAATTTCCCCGCAGGACTTGAGACATCGACTTCGGCGAGTTCGACCTGCGAACGGGTGTGCGGCTTAACGTCTGAGGCCGAAGAGTGCTATTAATGGTGTAGCGTCGCACGCCCCCACATTTACGCGCACACGAAAACCATGACATCGCAGTCGGACATCTTCGGCAGGGCGGGCGGCGCACGCAAAACGGCGGCCGCTCTGCCCAAGGGCTTCCGCTACAAGTCCGAACTTATCGGCCTCGCAGAGGAGGCCGCTCTCTTGACGTTCGTGCGCGAACTGCCCTTCCGCGACTTCGAGTTTCACGGCTACACGGGCAAGCGCCGCGTCATCTCCTTCGGCTGGCACTACGACTTCTCTGCACGCCATCTGCAAAAGGCTGATGACATCCCGGACTTCCTGCTTGCTCTCCGACCTGCCGCCGCCGCCTTCGCCAATCTTGAGCCTGAAGAGTTGCAGCACGTGCTCGTCACCGAGTACGGCTCCGGCGCGGGCATCGGGTGGCACCGCGACAAGTCGGTCTTCGGCGAGACGGTCGGCATCTCGCTGCTCTCGCCGTGCGTGCTTCGTCTGCGGCGGAAGGTGTGTGAGAGAAAGTGGGAGCGTGTGAACTTAATTGCTGAGCCGCGCTCGGCCTACCTCTTGAGCGGACAGGCGCGCACGGAGTGGGAGCACAGCATCCCGCCGGTAGAGGCGTTGCGCTACTCCATCACCTTCCGCAACCTGCGCCGACGCTAAGCGGTTCTCAGGCATGTGAAGGCGACGCCCTTTCGCCGACAGGTATAGCGAGCGCGGGCTGCACATAAACAGATGAGAGAATGAACCGCTCACACGTTATTCTGTTTTCCGTGTGCAGCCACCGATTGCGGCCAAAATGTTTTTTGCGTTACTGCCCTTGCGGCTCTTTGTTACGGAGCGCACGCGCGCGCTCCACCAACTCGCGCAAGCCTTCAGGTGTCTGCACGCCGGAGAGCGCGAGCCTCCTGTCGGCGACGAAGGCGGGCACGCCGCCCACGCCAAGCTCTGCCGCCTCGCGCTCATCGGCGAGCACCTCTGACTCGAAGGCGCGCTCCTCAAGGGCTGCGCGCAGTCCCGAAGGGTCAAGCCCTGTGTCGGCCGCGAGTCTCAGGAGCACATCCATCTCGCCGATGTCCTCTCCCCGCTCGAAGAAGGCGCGGAAGACGGCCGCGTTGTACTCGTCGAACCTCTCTTGCGAACGCGCCCAGTACGCGGCCTGATGCGCGAGGCGCGAACGCGGCTGCACCGGCGGCAGGCGCATTGTGACGCCCAGTCGCTCCGCCAACGGGTAGACCGACCCATGCCAGACGCGTCTCAGGTATTCGCCATTCGGGTCGAGCGCCTTGACCGGCTCAGGCCGCAGTTCGAAAGCCTTCCAGACGACCTCCACGTCAGGGTCGGCGCGCTTCAACTCCTCGACGGCTGGCTCCGCCAGCCAACAGAACGGTCAAAGGTAGTCTGAGAAGATTTCGAGCCTCACATCACTCCCCACAGTTCTTACCTCTCCTCTCTCTCTGTATCGCCCCCGTGAGCGTTGCCATCATATTAACCACTATCAAACTTGAATACACCACCTTAAAACGGTCTCAGGCAGCGTCGCACGTCCGGCCTGATAATGATAAACCCGACGCGAAGGGATATCGAAACAGAGTTCCTCTCGTCAGCCCTTCACGGCACGGATTATTCAACGGCTGCCACGCGGCGGTAAAGGCGTTGGCTTTGCGCTGGCGTCGTCAGGGCGCGGGGAACGCTTGAAAGAGACTCAAGACGCTGCGTGCTATCTTCGACTCCGGCGCGAGGAGGTTATCCGCGCCGGTCACGGTCGAGCGCGTCTCGGTGTTGAAGGTCAGCAGGCTCGCCGTGCGCGTCTTCGGGCACAAGCTCATGTATGCCTTGAAACCGTTCTGGTCGCCGTTGTGACCGACGTAGCGCCGCCCCCCTATGTCGTCAACGAAGAAGGAGAGTCCCACCGCCGTCTCGGCTCGCATCCAGCCCTGTGTGAAGTCGCCAGAGGCCACCATCTGCGGCTGCCACATCTCCTCCAGCGAAGAGCGTTTCAGCACGCCGTCGTAGGCCGCTTGCTTCGACGGGTCGCCCAACAGGAAGTTGACGTACTTGACCATGTCGGGCAGCGGTGCATTCAGGCCGCCGTTCGATACGGTGATACCTGTGTCGGCGTCAAAGCGCGCCTCCTTTCTCAACCCGCCGCGAATGTAGTAGCTGTGCGAGCGGTGTTTCAGGAGATGGTAGGGCGTCGCATCGAAGTAGCTGCGGTACATCTCCAGCGGCTTGAAGATGTTCTTGTCGATGTAGACCTCATAGTCGTCGTGCGTCAGTAGCTCGATGATGCGTCCCAGATAGATGACGCCGGGGTTCGAGTAACTGAAGCGGCTGCCGGGTCTGAACAGCACCTCTGTGTAAGGCATCATCGCGACGAGTTGAGACCATCCCGGCGGCTCGAAGGGCTGCCAGTCCTTGCTGTCGTCGCGCCAAGTCCACGTCGGATTGCGGAAGCCTGCGCTGTGGGTCATCAGATGTCGGATGGTGATTTCCGACATGTCGCCGAAGGGGTCGTGCGCGGCCTTCAACTCCGGTATGTATTTGACGACGGGGTCGTCAAGCTTGAGCAGCCCCCGGTCGCGTAGTTGCATGATGGCGATGCCCGTGAAGGTCTTGGTGATTGATGCCCAGTGGTAGATTGTGTCCTCGTCCACAGGCACGCCGCGCACGGCGTCGGCGAGGCCGTAGAACTCCTTTGCCACGACCCGGTTGTCGCGGATGAGGGAGAAGCTGGAACCGACGAAGCCTTGCCTGCGTAGTTCGCTCAGGTAATTAGCCCTGAACTCCTGATACGCCTGCGGCACCTTACCTTCCCGGCCGGGTGCGGGCTGGCCGAGCGCGGGCTGCGACAGGAGGGCGAAGGAAACAAAGGCACAGACTATCCGACAAAGTGGCTTAACTTCCATTAGACTTTCACCTCATGGCCTGTTCGTTGTTGCTGCATAGACTGAAGACGACTCACGCACTACGCCGTCTCAAAGAAGTGTTCGGCATCCGACCCGCTGCGTCGTTGTCTGGTGACTGTTTACTTTTCGACTTCGTCACGAAGATTATACCGGCGCGGCCAACTCCGCCATCAGATTTATGAGACGCTTCATCATCTCGAACGTCATCGGCTTCGACGACTTCCCTTTCCCGCGCCCGCATCGCGGCGACGTGCGCGTGGTCGGCGTCGTCTACTCCGGCGCACGCCTCGACGGTGTCTTGAGCGGGCGTGTCCGCCGTGACGGCGCGAACGCCACGCTGCGGCTTGCGGAGTTGATAGCCGGGTCGAAGTTCGCGCCGCAGTTGCAGCTTGTCATGCTGCAAGGGATTGCACTCGGCGGGTTCAACGTCATAGACATTCACGGATTGTACGCCGAACTGGGCATCCCCGTGATGGTGGTCGCCAGACGTGCGCCGCGCATGGGGCTTATCAGGGAGGCGCTACTGACGCGCGTGCCGGGCGGGAGGCGCAAATGGGCGCTCGTTGAGCGGGCAGGCCCGATGGAGCCAGCGGGCGGCGTGTTCATACAACGAGCGGGGCTTGGCTTAGAGGCGGCCGGCGAAGTGATTCGGCGCTTTTCCGTCTATGGACATCTCCCGGAGCCGCTGCGTGTGGCGCACCTCATTGCGGGCGGCATCGGCACAGGCCAGAGCAGAGGTCGCGCCTGAATGAGTTGTTGAGGGTTTGCCACTAGCAGGCCGCACTCAATAATAGAAGCGGCTCAAACCAGCGAAGAAGAATCGGGCATCAGATATTGCAAAGGCAGGTCTGGCTAGAAGTGGAGCATCCCGGTAAATGCCTCTTCCGACGCTCGCAGCGAATTTCTGTCAACCGCTACGTGTTTGGACGTAAGCAGACCGAGAGAGAAGTGATTCGCAACGAAGCCCTAGATGAACGCGAGCAAACCAATCATGAGATGTACGCTCAAACGTCTCATGCGCCACTCCTTTCAACATCTACCGGAAACATGAATTCTCGCTACAAAGTAGAAGTCTGACGCCCAACGTCACCCGCGCTCACGTTCAGAATTTATGATAGGAGTCGTGCGGAGCGCCGGGTTGCATCGCCTTGTTAGGCTGCGCGCTCGCCTTTGACCTCGCTTTGAGTATTTTCGCAGGCTTCTTCCCTTTTTCTTCAAATGTTTTCAAATCCGCGTCGGCTCTTGAAAGAAGTTTCGTTCCCGAACAGCAGCAATCAATCCGAAATGCGCCGTCACTTCTATCATAGGCATAGACGAGCCACTCACCGCCTAACTTATAGCCTCTGTCACATCCTTCAAAGTTCCTCAGAGTCACCCTCTCCTTTAAATCTCGCTTCCAAGCCCTGCTCACCGCAAATGTCACAACAATATCGTAGTCGTTATCTACGCTCCTGGCTCGCTCAATCTCAGTTACTTTGCCGATGAACACCACATCGGCAAGCTTAAAATCTCTGTCAGCGAGATATGCGGCCAAGTCAGGATTACCATACCCACAATCACATTGAGCAGAGGTTTCGCCCCTGCCGCAACAGAAGACAACAAGCAATAAAATAATCGGAGCTATTCTTTTCATATTACTTAACCTGTCACTAGGCGAAGCAGCCTCACGCCCGAATTAACGTGCACACAGTCAACTGCGAGACGGATAAGTTCACGGTAAGAGACTTGCTGATTCGCGGTCGGGTGCAGATGGTTGTTCTGCGGCATCCTCGTACGGAAGCATATCGACCTCGACACCTACATAATCCGGCTCAGGGTCTACTTCGAATCGGACAGCCTCAATCCTCTCGTGCCCGTTGATGTACGCCTTCGCCACACGGTGCATCCCGTCCATCACCCGTCCGTCCGCTGAGAGGATAATCGGATAACTCAGATTGGTCTCCTGAATGAGCCGGGCGTGTTCGGCCACTTCCCGGCAGGTCGGTCTCGCCTGCTCTCCGCCGAACCAGTACGCCTCGTCCAACTCGCGAATGTCGGTCAACGGCACTTGATATCGAGGAAAGCCCGCCGTCAGTTGGATTAGTCGGTCTACGTCCCACGCGAGGAGACCCCGTTCAGCAGGTCGGAAATGATATTGCTTTCGCATCAATAACTGTCCCTTGCCGACTCACGACCGAATTAACCCACGTCGAGCGCCAGCGACAATCTACACCGAAGGAAGCAGGATGAAAAGAATGTTATCGAGGCGTCGGGTTCAAAGAGTTGTTGGGCTGTGCCTTAGTTCGTCTATTCAAACAGTGGTTTACGGTAGAAGGTGTCGCGCTTGACCACACGAAAGCCACAGGCTTCGTACACGCGAGTCGCACCACTGCCATTTTCGCTGTCTACACCAAGCGCGGATTCCGTCATCCCTTCCTCCTTTTGTCGGCGGAGGCTGCGGACGATTAAAGCACGCGCGATGCCCTGTTTTCGCCAGTGTCGGCCGACACTGATAAATTCTGTATAGCCACGTCGCCGATTATATTTTTCGTTTTCAGCCTGATTGATGAAGGCTCGCACCTGCCCGGCGACCTGATTGGTGGCAATGTCCCAAGCCACCTCCCACAAGTGAGGCTGAAAAATGGTCTCATTGTCTAACCACGCTTCGTACATCTCTTCCATCTGCGGCCCCGTACCCCAGTTATCTCTAATGGCTTCCATATCGGCTTCCCAAATAGACCGATAGTGCTCAGGCAAGACCTGACGCACTTCTATTCCTGCCGGGAGGGGAAAGTCCGGGATATCGTCCAGAGTTGGCCGCAACATCTGAAAGGCATACCGGACTGCTCGGTAGCCTTCGCGCTCAAGCATCGCGCTCTGTCCCGTCTGGTGCTGGGTGACGAAAGTCTGAAAGAGTTGGGGCTGGCCTTGTGAATGCTGCGCCCCGATTTCGCGCAGCCGATTCTCTATCCAGTGCAGCATGACGCGGCCAATGCCCTTGCGACGCCAGCTAGGAGTTAGGAAGCCGATGAATCCATACAGATAAGTATCGTTATATTCTGTCCACCACCAGACGCGTGAATAACCAATCACTTCTCCGTTGACTTCAGCGAAGAGCATATCCTGATAGGGGTCACAGTTAATGAGATAATTGAACGCGTTGGCGATATTCTCGGCGGTGTCGGCACGCTCTAATTTGTCGACATCGGCGCAAGCCGCAATGATTCTTGCCATGTGAGGATAGTCGTTCGCGCCTTGAAAGTGACGAAAGCGCAGGCCGGGAATGTTAGGTGAATTGATGAGGATAATTTCATCACCTGCCATAGTTGCCACCTATTTTTCGAGATAAGGTAATTGAATTGCCGACAATTGCCCAACGCCGGAATCAAGCGGCGCGCAATCAACCGGAATGATAGCAGGTCAGCTAACTGCAAGTCTGTTTCAATGAGTTACGAGCCGTCATCGCTGATAAAAGCCTCCGGTTCAAGATAGAGGAGACATGACCGCAATGACTTAATCTTCACACAATACAAAGGGACAATCAACAGACCTTTGCTCATTGTTTGCAACAAGACTCTCAGACATGCCTTAAGGCTGCGACAGGCTCGACGCGCGCCGCGCGCGCCGCCGGGTAGAGAGCGGCGCTCACGGAGACGAGCACAGCGACGGCGATAATCCCAAGCCAGAGCGAGAGCGGCAGCAGGAAGAACTCTACATAGCGGCTCCCCTGCGGTTGCAGGATGAAGCTGAAAACGAGGCGATTGGCGAGTTCGTCAATTCCCCACGCCGCGAGCGTACCGATGATACCGCCGGTCAGGCCAATCATCGCGGCTTCGGTCACGAAGATGAGTTTGATTTCCCACTCTTCGGCTCCGATGGCCTTCATAATCCCTATCTCGCGTGTGCGCTCAAGAATCGACATCAACATCGTGTTGGCGATTCCCAGCGAAGCGATGAGCAGGGAGACACCGCCAATCAGGCCGAGCAGCACGTTGACGATGAGGAAGAAGGTCTGCACCTGCTTGAACTCATCGACGAAAGAGAAACTTCCGAGACCGAGTTTCGTCAGACGCGTCCGCACGTCCGGTATCACCGATGGGTCTGTGACGCGAATGACGGCGGTCGTGTAACTGACTTTCTCATCGCGCTCTACAGAGCCGCGTTGCTGCGCCAGATGGAGGGCGATTTTGCCGAGGGCGTCGAGGTGTTCATCCTTCCAACTGCGCGCCGCCGGCAGCGGCAAGTAGATGCTGGAAGACGGAAGCAGCCCGCGCAAGCGATTCCCGTCAGGCTCGTCCTTCAAGACACCGACGATGCGGTATGTGCGCGCGATGCGGAGAGCGCCAGCGGCGGGCGGCGCCGCTTCGTTTTCAACGTCGGGAGGGTCGAGCAGTGCGAGCGTCTGCCCCACCGCATCAGACGCTCTGGTATAACCGAAGTCGCGCAGGAAACCCGCGTCCACCACCACCTCGTCGGCATCCGGGCTGCCAATCATTCGACCCGCCGCGAACTCTCTGAAGCGTGCGGACGGCTCGCTCGCCGCCGCGCCGCCGACCGTCTTCATGACGGTTCGCTCGTTCGCACGCACGTAAGCCTGAAAGATGATATTTGGTTTAACGAAGACGACTCCCGGTATCTTTTCAATCTCGCCAAGCGTTGTGTCGTTGAGCGAGCGTTCGGGAATCCGGCTGACCGGAATGCCGCCGATAGACGATTCAGGGGATTGATTCGCGCCACTGGAGCTTTTGCTCTTTTCGGTGGCCGCCATGTTGAACAGAGAACGCCCGAAGACGTGAATCTCGCTGAAGGAGTCGAGGTCTTGAAATTGCTCGACCGTGTTGCGTTGCAAGCCCAGTCCGAGAGAGACCATCGTGACGACGACGGTCACGCCGATGGTCACGCCGAGCGTCGTCAACGCGGCACGCAATCTCGCTTCGCGCAGGTTTCGGGAGGCCAGAGAGAAGAGGTCGTAGAGGGACATGAGAAGCGTTTCCAAGTTGCCAGAGACCGGATTGATGACGGCTTCTGTAAAGGGATTTATGCTGGCCTCTGTCAAGCCGTCTGAAGTTCGCGCCCGCGCTGTGCGACCGCCCGGCCATCTTTCATGATGATGATGCGGTCAGCGAATCTCGCCGCCAACTCCTTATCGTGCGTGACCATCACCACCGTTAGCGCCTCGCGCCGAATCATCTCGCGCAACAGGCTCAACAGTTCTTCGGCGCGGGTCGAATCCAGATTCCCCGTCGGCTCGTCGGCCAACAAAAGGCGCGGGCCGTTCGCCAGCGCGCGGGCAATCGCCACACGTTGCTGCTCGCCGCCGGACAATTCCGATGGCCTGTGCGTTAGCCGGTCTGACAGCCCGACGCGAGCCAGCAGAGCTTGTGCGCGACGATTGCGTTCGCCCCTGCTTACCCCGCCGAAGGCGAGCGCGAGATTGACGTTCTCAACGGCGGTCATACTCGGAATCAGATTGAAATTCTGGAAAATCATGCCGACACCGTAACGCCTGTAGTGCGCCAACTGTTTTTTATCAAACGGCCTGATTGACTTCCCTTCAAAGAGAATCTCGCCAGTCGTCGGCCGGTCGAGTCCGCCAATCAGGTTCAGGAGGGTTGATTTGCCTGAGCCGGAAGCCCCCTGAATCGCGATGAACTCCCCGGCCCGCACAGTGAGCGAGAGCGCGTGCAAGGCCATCACCTGCAAGCTCCCCATGTGGTAAGTTTTGGAGACCGCGCGTGCTTCTAAAAGCTCTGTCATAATCACCTGTCCGGCGTGTAGTTGAGCGAGAAATCCTTTATCCGCTGGCATGGTTGAAGCTCAATCTCGACACCGGCGGCGGCGCTTTCCCGGCGCAGACGTGCGCGCCCTGCGGCATCTCTGGCGACGGGTCTGGCGAGTTCGTCGTCGCTGCGGGCGATTATCGAATACCGCCCCGGCGCGAGATTACTCAGTGCAAAGGTTCCATCTTCCTGAACGGGAGCTTCGGCATAACGCGCGGCGTTGTCGGCATCTTCCGCTGCCTTCGGAACCAGATGCACCCGTAGGGGACGCCGTGCGCCGGTCGCGGCTGTCGCAGCGGTCACGACTCTTCCGCGCAGCCCGGCACTGCCATCCGCGATTTTGATAATCAACCCTTCGACGCGTTCCCCGGCTTGGAGCGTCAGGCCATCATTCGACACGTTCGTGTTAACGCCGCGCGGCGCGGGGGCGCTCAGCGTAACGGCGTGAACGTACCACTCGTCTGTGGGCAGACGCGCCTCGACGTACAGACGACCAGCGCCGAGATTGCGCAGAATGAAGTTGCCTTGAGTATCCACCGCACTGTCGTTTGTCGAATCCGAAACCGGGAGCGACTGCTCTCTGCGCCCGTTCGCGGTCTCAAGCCGCGCCGCGATAACTGTCTCCTCGACCCTCGCGCGGGGAGGACGCGGGCAGACGGAAGCGCCGTCGGATGGCGTCGCGGCTTCGATAACGACACGGCCAGCGACCGAACCGAGTCGTGCGAGCGACAGTTCCACACCCGCCACGCTGCCGCCCTTGACGGTGAGGCGGCGCGGCGACGAAGACACCGCCGCGTCCGTCCCCAACCCGCCGTACGCCGTTATTTCGTAGTCGCCATCAGGCACGCCGTAGAACGCGAACGTGCGATGCGCTTCATCTGCGGCGATAGTCGTCGAAGCCTCCGGCACACCGCTCGGCAGGTGCGTGAGGGTTAACAGAAGACCGCCGGGCAGAGCCGCCTTCCCGACCGCGCCGCTGACGGAACCACTGACCATGTAAGCCTGCGAAGAGAGCAGGCGAACGTCGATGCCGCCCGTCTCCTGACCGTTGTTGACGACGACTTCGACGGCGCTCTCATTCGTCGCCGAAGGATAATAGGTAGGCGCCGCGTCGTTGTGCGCGCCCGGCGGCGCTTTGATGAAGTCGCTGTTTGAAACGGCAATCAGGTACGCGCCGGGCGATAGCCCATAGATGCGATAGACGCCCCGGTCATCCGTCAACCACTGGCGCTGCGCGGGAAGCGGCGGAACCCTGCTGCCCGCGCCATCCCGCACTCGAATCGCACGCACACGCGCCGTCACGACCGGGTCTCCTCTCTGGTCGATGACTTTGCCGGTGACCACTCCGCCCTTCGCCATCACAATCGTCGCCGACTCGCCAGCCCTGTAATAGTTCACCTGCCTGCGAGCCGTCGGCGAATCCTGAACCTCCACGTAACCGGCGGCGATGGGCGTCAACTGATAGGCCGTCTGTTCCAGATTTTGTATCTGAAATTCACCTTCCGCGTTAGTGCTCGCCATACTGACCGGCCCCGGCCTCCCCGCCGGACGCGCCAGCACGAGCGCGTTGGCAAGCCCTTGCCCCGACTCGTTGAGAATACGCCCGTTGAGCGAGCCGGTGCGCGCGGCCGGGATTTCGTTGCTGTTATTGCGTCGGGGCACTCCTTCCGCCGCGACCTCTACGGGCACGCCTCCCGGATGAACGGAGGGCGGCTCCTGTGCGCTCGCCGCGCGCGATAGACTCACGATGATGAAACCCGCGACCAGAAGAAAACGGTTCATTGCCACACCTCTCACACTCGCCTGTGGTTTCGACTGAGAACGTCCCCGCCGGACGAGCAGGGAAAAACTCACGTCATCACCGCCAGAGCCTCACGTAACTTCTACGGGCGCGCCGCATCGGCTGCGCGGTAAGCGAGCACGATGCGAACGCCCGTCACCTGTTCTTCCGGCGCAATGTCGATGCCGTCGCGCTGTTCGACCCCGTTCCTTTCGACGCGCCTGAGCGTCAGCCCTTTGGCAGCCAGCGGATTGCCGACCGCGACCCTCAACTTGCCCGGACGCAATCCTCTTATGCGGAACGAACCATCGGCGTTAAGCCTTTTTTGTAAGACATCGCCGCCACCGAAGTCGGACTGATACATCAAGGCGCTGAGCGGCGTTGCCGCAAGCCCTGACGCGATGGACGGCTCGTTTGCCCCTTCGACGATGACCGTCCCGCTCACGCTTGAGCCTTGCAATAGTTTGATTTCCAGCCCGGCCACATCTTCGTTGAGGACATCGAAATAAATCGGGTCGCTATAGAAACCGCTCTCGCCATCGGAGGTCACGAAGGCCGCGTAGCTGCCCGGCAGTAGATTCACAATGCGGAACTCGCCTCTGGCATCCGACCGCGAGCCGTAGCCGAGAATGTCGGAGAGCATTCCATTATCTTTGACGGCGACGTAAGCGAACGTCGTACCGGGAACCGGCAGCCCATCCCTCGCGCCGACGATGCGTCCCACCGCGTCGTAAGTCTGGACAAGTCGTCCGAGACGAATGTCAACGTTGGTGACTTCGCTCCCCGCCGTGACGACGACCGTTCGGGCTTTAAATTCATCGGTCACGCCCGGATGGAAAGTGCGCGTGTAAAAGCCTCGCCTGCCGCCCATCCGAATCGCGCCGCTCTGTGCGCTCTCACCGACCGAGACGAGGTAACGCCCGGAAGGAAGCCCATAAATTCGATAAACGCCCCGGTCATCGGTCTCAAGCATCGAAGGGGTGTAGACTGTTACCTGACTCATATCCTCGGTCTCCGTCACCTCTACCAATCGTATTCGTTCGCCGACCACCGGCTTCCCTTCGGCGTCAGTTACCTGACCGGTAATGACACCGCCGCGCGTGAGCGCAAAATCGAAGCCCTCGACCGCCTGCCCCTGCGCGAGCGCGAGCGCCTTTCCGGGCGAGCCGTATCCTTCTTCAGTCGGCGCGATGAAGGCCGGGGTGACGGGAACAACCTGATAGCGTCCGGCGGCAATTCCGTTGATGCTGAAACGCCCATCGACACCGGAGACAGCTTTGGCGACGATGGTGCGCGCGGCTTCCGGCTCGGAGGTCTGCAATAACAGCGTCACTCCCGGCACTGCTTTTCCGCCGACGGTGACGCGACCGGAAACGGAAGCCGTCGCCGTCGCAGACTCCTGCGCGGAGACGTGGCTCGCCGCGCTCAGCAGCAACGCGATGAAGAGAGTAATGAACGCGCGAAGATACATGTTTGAGCACTCCTTCAAAGGCTTATCATCCCGGCTGACAGACAACATCATCCGGCGCGCGCAGCGCCGTCCGGCATCGCCTCGCCATTCATCTCGCCGGGGCGACAACGATTCATCGAAATCCCGTGTCGCAGGCGCGCCTCGAACGAACTGAGGAAGCCCGCAAGCGAGGAATGCTCCTCGGCCAGTTCGCTCCGAAGAGCGAAAAACCGTTCCATCCATCCCCATTCATCGCGCGGCAATTCGGTGCGCGCCGCGAATCCGAATCTGTCATCGAGGGTCGGCCAGTAGACCCAGTGCTCCGGCAGCGCGGTCAACTGCCGCTGCATGTCGGCATGGATACGCGCGGTCGTCACATACATGTCGCGCGCAAAATCATCCGTGCGAGACAATTCGACCGGCGCGCCGTACTTGATGATGAAGCGCCCTCCGCTCCGGCGATAACAGTAAAGGGGAATCAAAAGGGCGTCGCTCTTGAGCGCGAAGAAGGCCGTGCCGCCCATCGCGACGGCCAGCCGACCGAAGAAAGGGACGTACATCAATCCGGGGTTATACTCGTAAACGTCGGGCATCATGCCGAGCGCGTTCCCGTTCTTCAATGCACGCAATCCCTTCAAGACCGCCGTCTTGTCGTTATAGAGAGTCTTGGCGTTACATTCGAGACGCTCGATGAGTCCCTTATACATGGCCGTCGTCGGGTTCACCTCCGGCGAGTCGTAGAAGAAGCTGATTGTTTTGTAAGCCCCCACCTCAATCGTCAGGTGCACGCACGCGAACGCGAAATTGCCATAATGAGGAGTGAAGAAAATGACGGGTCGTGAGCTTTCGCAGGCAGCACGGAAATTTCGTTCGCCTTCAATCTCGACATGTGTGCGGCAGAATCGAATGAGTTGTTCGCGCGGCATCGCGTTCAGTTGTATTCGCTCGAATTCGCTTTGAAACTTTGAACGCCAATGCTTCTTAATCAATTCCTCGCGCGCGGTTTCTGTCATCTCCGGAAAGGCGAGCGCGAAGTTATCTCTGAGCCGCGCGGTCGTCGCCACGTCCAGCGAGCGATATGCATCGGCCAGCCGGTCTAACATCAACGCCGCGAGCGGCGCGGCGAGACGCATCGCCCAGTAGGAGAGGCGTGACGGGTATAGAGCATCAATCATTCTCTGCTTCATGGCGTTCATGACGAGTTCTCAGCCGAGCGTTGCGCGCGGTCGCGGCGCAGAGCCGTGAAGCGCGCCCTGTAGCTCGCGTAGTTCTTTGACCGACCATGCGTAGGTCTCGGCGTTGAGGCTGGCGCCGGTCGAACGCCACGCCTGGATGTACCCCTCAACCTCCTTGAGCTTCATCACGGTGTTGCGCGCCCGCGTCCGACACGAACGCGCATAGACGTATTCCCACGAAACGACATCGGCAGGAGCGAGACGGAAGAGCACGCTCATCCGTTCTCCGAGCCACTTCAACAACGCGCTGACATCCGACTCCGCACCTCCGTCGGCGGGCGGTGGCGCGGGGTACGCGATAATGTCCAGATGGGCGCGCCCGCCTGTCGCCTCTCCGCCCAGCGTCAGGAGCGGCCCGCACCCGCGCAGGAAGAGCAGCGGCTCAAGCGTCGAGAATTGATAATCTTCATCTAAAAACTGAGTCCTCCACATCGTATCCGCACGCGTCAATTGATGGTCTGGAAAGGTCACGTATGTCGTCGCCGACGCCTCTCCGCGCCGTCGGCCGCGACTGTCTTCGACCATCTCCGCCGCAGATAGAAAAACGCCGCCGCCATCTTCGGCCTCTACGATGAGAGGGCGCAGATACTTTGACGCGAGCGGGGTATTGAGGAATCTGAATTGACGCTGCCCGTTGTGAAACAGATAGACGAGCAGATGAATGCTCGATGCCGTGAACGGAAGGGACAGGAGATTGACCGAAGAGGAATATGTCTCAAAAGTGCGCGCGGCCTTCGCCACGTCGAGCGGGAGATGCATCCGTTTCAATCTCCGAAGCGACTGCTCCGGCTTCCCGGATGCACACAGCCGGTGCAACTTCGCACGGCGGGAGGCGCATGTGCGCGCCAATATCGTTGCCTCGCGCGCGGGGATGTCGAGCATCTCTCTAATGAGATAAGCGAGCGCCTCGGCCTCTTCTCTTTCGGAGAAGCGTCCGCGCATTCCACTTAAAAGGGTCTCGCCCCAGTGTTTCAATAAAGACTTCATAATGGTTCCGACGGCGTGCGCGCTTCGTGCCGCGCGAAAAAGGCGCGCCTCCATCCGGTCAGAGATATTTCAAACGGTTCCTTCGGGACGACTGCCCGCACCACTCTTCGCAGCATGTAAAAGGTGATGACGGCGAGCAGGAAAGGCCACGCGCTGACATAGGCCAGCCAGAGCAACCCGCGCAGAACAGCCCCTGAGTCTCCGTGCTGCTGCGCCGCCACGATGAAGCCGATGAACCAGCGCGCCTGTTGGGGGTAGTAACGCACCACGTCTTGAATCGAGTAATAAAGGAAGTGGACAACGTAGACGGTGTAGACGGCCGCCAGCGCGATGTAGATGTAGAGCACCTTCAGCCGCAGGCCGCTGACCTGCCGGGAGGTGTCAATGGATTTTCCGCGCAGTCTGGCGAACCCTCTCGACAGCGTCTGACGCACCTGCTGGTGGAGGTTCGTCAGCCCGCTCAAATCAGAGAGGAGCCAGTAGCCGTCCATCTTGAAGACCGGGTTGAGGGTAAAGAACAACGCGAAGTGCGTGAGCCACACGACGCGCAGGGCGAAGGCGCTATCGGAGAGCGACGCATAGAGCGCGAAACCGATAATCAGAAGACACTGAAAATAAACTCCTCCGATATCAACCACCGCTCTCCTTCGCGGAGACAATCTCCATGCTTTGGTCACGTCCGTATAAAAGGCAGGGAAGATGAAATAGAGGGCGAAGCCGATTTCTCCGTGCGGGCATCCGTAGCGACGACACGCGGCGGCGTGGCCGAGTTCATGGAACAGAGTGCTGCCGATGATGACCAGATACAACAGCGGCAGGTCTGTGACCTCGAACGTGTGATGGATAGCCGAGAGTGATTTCGAGAAAACAAAATACTCCGCGACCAATAAGGCGCAGAGGGCGGGAATGACGACCCGGCGCGCGAAGAGCCAGCTCAATCTTGACGAAACCGGGCGCACCATCCATTCCGGGAACAGTCGAAAGCTGAACACGAATGGCCGCTTCTTAATCGGATAGGGAGTATGACTGAAGAGTGCGTCGGGCAGTCCTGTGCTGAGGAGTTTGGAGAGCACTTCGACCGTGATTGGTTGCTGCGTCCGGCGCTCATAAATCCGCGCCAGCTCTTCGAGCGTCGCCGGGCCGTCACGCAGCGCGGCGAGCACGTCGCGCAACGCCTGATTGACGACGAAGCAGGAGTCGCCGACCTCGACGAGATACTGCTTCGTATCATGCGTGCCATCTTCAAAAGGGGCGATTCTAAAGTCCTCTTTGAGTTGCGGTAACGCGCCGGTGGTCATAGCTGTTGCGCTCATCTTTGCCTCTTGCACGTCATATCACGATGCGGGCGAGCAGGGATGGCCGACCGCAATGGGTTGATATGTCTCGCATACCAACCCATGCGGGCCGGCACGTTGACGGGGCATCTGCCGCCTAGAAGGTGCAGCGACAGATTCTGCAAAAAGACCTCGTCAGGTGTCCGCTGAGTGCGGATTCGTAGGCGGGGAAAGTGCCTGAAGTCTGGTCGGTATAAGAACCATCATCAAGCATCGCGTTGCCGTTGTTGTTTGAATAGACGCCCGTATAGCCGGAGCCTGAACCGAGATTGCCCCAACTGTCGCCGTAATAGGCGTATTTTGAGCCGGGTTCCAACTCGGTGCAGTCGTCCATCGTGCATCTGCCTATCAGCATCATCTCGAAGCGCGATTCAAGTTCCTGAATCGAGAAGCTCGAAGAAGTCAAACTCATGTTGCTCCATCCTTTCAAACTAAAGAGGGTCAAGTAATCGGGCCGCCTGCGGACAGAATGCCTGCGCCGGTTATCTGCCGCCGGCCGCACGTCGTCCATACTGCGAAACAGAGTGCATCGCGCGTCGGAACCTTCGCGGCGTTCCCGTCCGCGCCGGGCCGTCGCTTGAAACAAACATGTCGCGAGCTTTGAGGAATCGCGGCGAAGGCCAGTGACCGGCTGCGGAACTCTGCGCCTTGTATGATGAGTAGGGTGAATAAGAAAGTCTAAACAAACTTTCTCAGTATTTCTCAAAATTACTTAGAGCCGATTTCGACCGCTGAGACCGTTTTCTTTGAGCGTCAGGAGGGCTTTGCGAAGCCGCGCTTATCAAGCGGCCTGTCGCTCTGACCCCGCGCCCAATTCCACGCCGAGCACCTCGACGATATGCTCCGCGATGCAATCCTGTACGGCGAAAACGTCGGAAAACTTTTCATTGAATTGAGCGCCCCAGCAGACGTGTCCGTCGGCGATTCTAATCAGTTGGACGTTGACGCGGACGCGCTCTCCCATGTGTTGAATCGTTCCGGCGAGCACGACATCGACGCACAACTCTCTGCCTGCGCTCAACGCTTCCTGTTTCGCTCCAGCGTATTTCAAGATTGCGCTCGTCGGTCGCACGAGGACGCGCCGGAGCCTGCTCAGCTTTGTAATCAGCGTGTCGGCGATTCCGACTTCATCGAAATAGTCGCCGCTTTCGGGATGGGACAGCAGAGTGAAAGGGAGCACGGCCAGAGATAGAGGCGTGTCCATGTTCGGTTCATCGCATCCCCCTTCGCACGGCGCGCCGGTGGCAGGATGCTCGTCGAAAATCTCGGTGACTTTGGCAACAAATACGTAGCCGCGCGTCGGGATGGTTACCAGAAAGCGATGTTCGTGCGGACTCTCGCCCAGTATCTTTCGCAGGACAAAGATGTTCTGCGAAAGATTACTCGGTTCGACGATGCTGTCATCCCAGATGATTCTCAGCAACTCATCCTTACTTAACAGATGTCCGCTATGACGGACGAAGACCAACAGTGTATCGAAGACTTTCGGGGTCACGGAGACGGGCTTGCCGGCCTGTAAGAGCAGTCGTTCGGCGGGCAACATGCGAAAGGCACCGAATTCGTAGCCGATGACTCGACGTTGCGACACCTGCGATTTTGAGATGGGGCGAGAAATATTGAGATTAGTTGAGAGTTGAGTTCCTCGATTGGTCGTCTCTTCCGGCCGCGCAGAATGGCTCTCATCGTCTGTGCGCCCGACCCGCGCCGGTTCGTCTTCGCGTCTATCACTCGGCAAAGAGTCTTTAAATATCATTTCCATACTCCGGTTCGGCGACCGCGTGGCTGAGAAACGGAAATCCATTTTTATGTATGGATTCGACGTTGCGTCTCGCTCGCGTGGGGCGCGGCATCTTGAATCAACCTCCCGACATCCAAGATTTCCGGCTCTCGTTCACCTCGCAACCGTACTCTACGGAGTTGGGCGCTTAAATGTCTTGAAAACTCACTGATAAAGTTCTGACAAATCTTTGATTACCTCATGGGGTATGTCATGAGCGAGCAGGAATCTCACTTCTTTGAGTTCGGCCCCTTCCGCGCGGATATTAAAGAGCGCCTCCTATATCGCGATGGAGAGGTTGTGCCGCTCTCGCCGAAAGTCTTCGAGACGTTGTTGGTGCTCATCGAACGGAGAGGGCACGTCTTGGAAAAGGCGGAGTTGATGGAGATTCTCTGGCCTGACAGTTTCGTCGAGGAGAGCAGTCTGTCGCAGAACATCTCCCGGCTGAGAAAGGCTCTGGGCGAAGGGGGTGCGGCCGAGCGCCATTACATTGAGACGCTTCCCAAGCGCGGCTATCGTTTCGTGGCCTGCGTGACAGAGGTGCGACACGCTGACACGGAGAGCGCTCCGCGACCACTGTCGAGCGCGGAAACGCTCGTCGCAGACGAGAAATCAATACCGGCGCGCGACGATGCGCCCGTGCTCGATGCGACCGCCGCCGCTGCTGCTCCGTCCAAGCCATGCGTGGCGCACCGCACGTGGAGGAGTTACGTCACTTTCGCGTGCATACTTTTGATTTCGGCGACCACGTTTTTGCTCTTCGCGCGTGCGTGCGAACGTCGGCCGGCCAGAACAGGGCTTCAGGCAAAGTCGATTGCGGTGCTGCCTTTCAAGACTCTCGGCGCGGATGGAGAGACGGAGATATTGGGGCTTGGGATGGCCGATGCTCTTATCATCAAACTGAGCAAACTGCCGCAGCCCTCCGTGCTCCCGACCGGCTCCATCTTCAAATACACGAAACGGGACAAAGACGCGCTCTCTATCGGACGCGAGTTGGGCGTCGATGCAGTGCTCGACGGAACTGTGCAGCGCGCCGGAGACCGCGTGCGCATCACTGCCCAACTCATCAAGCTGAGCGATGAGAAAGTGATTTGGTCGGGAACATTCGACGAGCAGTGCAGCGGCATTTTCGCCTTGCAGGATTCCCTCTCCGAGCAACTGGCGGTCGCGCTCACATCCGAGCTGACCAATCGCGACAGAGAGCGACTCGCCGGACACTTGACGCAGAATGTGGAGGCTTATCAGGACTATCTGATGGGGGTCTATTTCTGGAATAGAAGGACGGAGGAGAACCTCGTCAAAGCCATCGGATATCTGGAAAGGGCTGTCGGCAAAGACGCAAACTTCGCGATGGCTCATGCCGTACTGGCCGACTGCTACTACTTGAGCGGCATCAACAACTATAAAATCATGTCGCGCAGCGAAGCCATCGGAAAAGCTCACGAATCAGCCAGAAGCGCGCTCGCCCTTGACGAGCGGCTCGCGGAGGCACACACGACGATGGCCGGGATACGGAGTTATCACAGAGATTATGAGGCGGCCGAAAAGGAGTTTCGCAGGGCTATCGAACTCAACCCGAACTATTCGCTCGCGCACGTGCGCTACGGATACCTGTTGTTTGGTTTGCTCCAACTCGAAAATGCGGTCAGCGAGATGAAGCGTGCGCGAGAACTCGACCCGGCTTCGCCCATCACCAACGCGGCGCTCGCTTACATGCTGCGAGTCGCGCGCGATTACGACGGGGCAATCAGGTACAACCGGATAGCCCTTGAGCTTCAGGAGGATATCATGGGCGCGCGTGCGGGCATCGCCGAGTCTTATATTCACAAGGGCATGCCTCAGGAGGCGCTCGCCGAAATTGAAAAGTTGGGAGAGACAGACCCACTGCTCGCTCTACAGTTAAAGGCTTATGCGTTCGCGGTCTCAGGCAGGCAAGCCGAAGCGGCGGCAATCGTCTCGAATCTTCAGCAGTCGAAAGACCATCACGCCGTCCCTGCCTACAATTATGCGCTGATTTACGCCAATCTCGGCGATAAAGACAGGGCGTTTGAATGGCTCAAGAAAGATTCGCTCCTTGATGCCAGAGAAGCGATGTTGAAGTTCGACCCTGAAATGGACCCTTTACGAAACGATCCGAGGTACGCGGAGATGCTCAAGGCTCCGTTGAAGGAGCGCCCCTCGAACTGAAAAAACCGTCGGTCAAGGAAGTCATAGGCGACGGTGCTGACAACTATAGAACGTGATTGATAAGAGGCACATTGATATGCGTGTCCGCTGCATGCCTTTGTTAGCCGCAACCTTAGAACTCAGCCCATCTCCTCGGTAGGAGGCGTGCTTGGCCGCTGGCCTCAACTGCCGTTGAGCGGCTGTTCCTGAATGCGCTTCTTGACGAGGGGTAGATTAGCACCAAGCACGACCAATCCAATCAATCCGGGTAACAGTAAGCCGTACCACACTCCCCAAGTCTGACCCATCAACAGAGCCGCCACCCCGACGACCATCAAGATTGCCGAGACAGCCATCATCGCGAGCATCAATTTGAGCGCACTTTGGCGCAACTTCCCGCGAGATGCCTGAATGCCGATGAACGAGCCGAGGATGCCGATAGAGACGCCGAGCAACGTGCCGGGAATCCACATCAGCGCGTCCCAGTGAATAGACATCACCGCCATCTCCTTTCAATTTACGCCTTCCACTTTCCCGCACAACAAACGAAGCACCTAACGCCCGAATTAACCCGCCCCAGACATTGCTACACAAGCAGCATTACAAGAGACAACGTTAATGAGTGGCAAGCTGAATCGGCTCGCGTTGAATGAGTTGTTATGCCGTCGTCCTCGGCGACGCGTTCCGCATCCGAATCAGCGAGAATTGCAGAGTGGAGGCAACAACTGCGTCACGCAAAGACCAGAGGCTAGGCATGAAACGCAACTCAACCCCTCGCCTTATCAATTCAGCTATCAGGTCATCAAAGACCTCAACGGACGAGGGTGCAACAGGCACACGGCTAACGAAGTAACCGGCGCATTCGTCAATACACTCGAATGTCTCCGGCGGCAAATGATAGCAGTACAGCCGACAGGTTCGCAGTCGTTCAAACCACGCGCTCTCGACAGCGACGACTGCCGAACTCAACCCAAGAAACCGCTCTGCATCAGCCGGGGTAGTCTCGCGCCCTGCATAAAAAGTGACGCGGGGACAATCACGCGGGACTAAATAATTGCGCAGGTGTTCGGAGTCAATAGCCCAGACAACGGGTTCGCTGGCGTAGACAGACGGTCTCGGCTCAAATCTTTCGATGGCAGATTCCTCGCTAACGTGAAACAGCATAACTTATCTTACGCGCGGCATAACGCCCGGCCACACCCGCCGCGAGCACAACACGGAAGTCATTCAAGCTAACGATAAGAGGCCGGCTGAATCGCGGTCGGGTGCGTGCCGTTGTTAGATTACAGGGGCGCGACTATCCTTTAGTCGAAGTCGAACAAGTCTGACAGAAAACCCTCCCTTTTCTTCTTCTTGTAATGCCCACCTTGATGAGAATCATGGTGGCCGTAAGAAGGGTCAGGCTGGCGCGGATAGCCGGGACGCTCGCGCTCAACGTCTTGGCGGGGTGACGCCCCCACCGCTCTATCAATTATCTTATCTAACTCGCCCCTATCCAACCAGACCCCTCGACACTGAGGGCAGTAGTCAATCTCTATACCTTGTCTTTCGGACATGACCAGCTTGACGCTCTCGCAGTTCGGACAGTTCATTATCAACCTCCTCTCAAAGCTTAATCTACTACCCATGACTTCTGTAACCTAACGCCTGAATGAACCGGGCGCGCAGGCAACGCCAGTGGATTCAAGTTCTCGATAAAAGCCGCGCTATGCGCGCTCCGGTTGAATGAGATGTTAGACGCGTCTCGCCAATTCATAATCCAAGCACTCGCACGCGCTATGCTCACCGGACAGACCAACTTCTTTGATTTGAACCTCAACCCCGAAACTGAATTCACAAATCACAAATATGTTGTCACCCCAAGATGACGGTCTGCAAACGTATTCGTATGACACGGCGGCGCGGGGCGCGTCTTCCTCTCCGTCACGCTCGGAGTAACCGTTCAATTCGCGCTTCGTTGATAGATATACTGTTCGTTCAAGACGAGCGTCTCGCCGTCGAGACGATAACGCTGGCTGCGCGTTGATGCGCCTTTGTATCCTCTCAAATCGCAATCGTTCGGCGCGATTTCTAAAAGAAGCTCTTTTTTCAAACTCCAATGGCCGCGCTGGGTGCACGCCCCGTTGCGAAATTGCGCGACGAAAGTCCCGTCGTCGCGCAACGATAAGAGGTCGGGAATGAAGTCGTCATCCTTTACGCCCTGTTTTTTCCAACGGTGAGAGACGAGCCGGAAATAATCCGGGAAATTCGTCTGCTTAATAATGTCCGGCAAAGCGACAGGGGCTGGACGCGCGGCCTGCTGAGCGGACGACTTGACGGGTTCGAGCACGTCACCCGCCAGCAACAGTTTGCCGTCCGTCAAACACTTGCAATAGAGGACGGACTGTCGCGGCTGCGACCCGCCTGCGTCATGCCCCACGTTATTCTGCGCCAGTAAGAAAACCAGCCCCTCGTCGTCCGACACCTTCTTATAGTTCCACTGACCGCCCCTGCTTTCGCTGTAATCCGAGATAACGTTCCAGCGATAAGTGCCGTCGGGCAAGAACTGATAAGAATACCCTTCGGCGAAAGCCCCATCGCCCCTCAGAAATCGCCAGCCGCCGGATGTCAGTTTGGATGCGAAACATCGTTCACCGCTATTTTCAGACGCGGCGACCTCCAACGCCTTCTGCTTCTCGGCGCAACTGGAATTAGCGCCGAGCGCCGGAAGGAGGAAGACGAGCAAGGTCGAGAGAGAGATGAGACTACTCTTCATTGCTTAACAGACGTTCGTCTTGCAGCCTTGCAGGCTGGCGTCGAAGCCGGATTAAATCACTTTGCAGGCGACCCGGCGTGACGCCGTTTCTGAAATTGCCGGGTTGTCGCGCGGCGAGTCGCGGCTGTCGTATCCGAGATGATGCCATAGTTCGCCGTGCGGAGCACGCCGCCTCGTCGTTGACAACTTGATGCTCGCGGCGCAAACCTTACTTGCTCCGGACGTTTCTTTCTTTCTTGGAGACAACATGATGAGAGAACAGAAAAAGGTTTTGTCGCGGCGCGAGATACTGCGGCAGACGGCCATCGCGGGCGCGGGTTTAATCGCTGCGCCGATGCTTAATCTCGGTCGCTGCCGGGTCTTCGCAGACTCGCCGAAAGAGTATTCGACGCGAGCGATTGACCTCGTCAGGCAGTCCACCGTGATAGATATGCTCAGCCCGCTCACGCTCGATTCCGGCAAACAAGCTAGGTGGATGGCTGACCCCGAAAGTTTTACGCCCGCCGACCTTCAACCTTTCAAAGACTCCGGCATCAACGTCATTCATCCCGCGCCCGGAATGGGCACGATGAATGCTTTCGAGAGGGCGTTGGAATTCTTCGCCCTGTGGAACGGATTTATCGCCAACGCGGACGAGCACTTCATGCGAATCGACAGCGCCGCAGACCTCGACCGCGTGAAAAAATCGGGCAAGCTGGGCGTCCTGTTGGGGCTGCAAAACTCGGCACAGTTTCGCCGCCCCGAAGATGTCGATTTTTTTCGCGGACTCGGCCAGCGCGTTTCGCAGCTAACCTATAACTCGCGCAATCTTATCGGCAACGGCGCGACCGAGCGACGCGACGAGGGCATCTCTGATTTCGGCGTCTCCATCATCGAACGGATGAATAAAGTCGGGATGGCAGTTGACGTTTCGCATTGCGGCGACCGCACGACGCTCGACGCTTTCGAGATTTCCAAAAAGCCCGTGCTGATTACGCACTCGAATTGCCGCGCGCTCGTTCCCGGTCATCCGCGTCTGAAAGCCGACGAAGCCATCAAACGAGTCGGGGCGGCGGGCAGCGTCATGGGAATTACGGGCGTGCGTATGTTCGTCAAAGCCGACGAGCCGACGACCATCGAACACGCCCTCGACCACTTCGACCATGTGAGAAAGCTGATAGGAGCCGAACATCTCGGCGTCGGCAGCGACGTAGACCTCTACGGGTACGACGCGATGCCGCCGGAGTTGAACAAGCAGCTTCGCGCCGGTTACAAAGGCAGTTACGGTTTTCGGGAGAAGATAGACATCGAAGGTCTCAATCATCCGAAACGGATGTACGACCTGACCGAAGGATTGCTTCGCCGGAAATACAGCGACAACGAGATACGGGGAATTCTCGGCGGAAATTTTGCGCGGGTGTTGAAACAAATCTGGACGGTCTAAACCTGCTCGCCTGCGCGGCGGTTCGTCGCGCACGGTCGATTCAGACATTATGCCGCCGGATAATTCGTCAATTGGAGGTGACAGGATGAGGAGAGTGCAACTTAGCTTGAGGGCGTGGCGAATTACTTGTGTGGGAGTCCTCTGCGTGTTGCTTGTCGCTCCGCTGGCGACGGCACAGACGCGGACGCGTGTCATCTCATGGCAGCCACATACCTATGGCCTTATCACGAAAGGCAGCGAGGGAGTGCGCGTCTCGTCGGTCGCCGAGGCGGTAGAGATTGCCGGTTTCAAGGTCGATGGCTCTGCGGTGACGCTCGGAGAGCCTTTCGCTGCGGGCGACGAATGGCTCAAGGGACTCAGAGTCCGGCTGCGAAATATCTCAGGGCAGACCATCAGCGGAGCGCAAATGACCTTCGTCTTGCCTGAGAGCAAGAGGGGCGAGGAAGCGATGATTGGGTTGACGCTCAGGTACGGTCGCGCCGTCTCGAATCATCCCCAACCAATCCAGCCCGGCGAGGAATTTGAACTGTCGCTCTCCGGGGAGGATTACGAGAGGCTCAAGGCGCGGATAGACGAAAGAAAAGACGCCGCGATTATCAACCGACTCTTCATCACGATAACCGGCGTGCGGTTCGCCGACGGGACGCACTGGGGGAGCGGATGCATCAGGGCGACTGACCCGAAGAATTCTTGCCCGGCGTTGGCGTCACAACAACGGTAAGCACCCGACCGGCGAGAGCGCGGCTCTTATCTTCAAAGGCAGCAGCGGGCGGCT
>DASZCR010000324.1:0-7683 GCA_035942915.1 Pyrinomonadaceae bacterium
CCAAAGAGGTCTGTCGCACGCGGCATCGGAAAGTGTGCGAAGGCTTGGCGCGGCACTCCCGATAAGGTGTAGAGCATGTAGGAGGCTCCTGCTTCGTTCAGAACATTGTAGAAGAAGGAGCCGAAGCTTGCTCCGGTTAGTTCCGTCGCCGCATCTGTCACCGCCTGCACCATCTTGTGCAGGTCGAGTTCGGCGGAGATGACCTGTCCGACCTCGTTGATTGTCCTGAGAGCTTCTGTCTGCGTGCGCAGCGTCTCTTCGGTCGTCTTCCTGTTCGTGATGTCCTGCACCACGCCGAGCATCCCCAATGCACTTCCGTCGTCGGCATACAGGCCGCGCCCACGCGCCAGCACCCAATGCTCAGAGCCGTCTGCATGGAGCACGCGGTATTCGATGTCGTAATCATCACGCGAGGCCAGCGATTGCTCGACGGCGAGACGTGCATGCTCGCGGTCGTCCTCGTGGAGTAATTGCCGCATCTGCGTCCACGTCATGTTCAAAGTCGATGGGATACCGAAGATGCTCGCGGCCGTCTCTGAAAGGGTGACGACATCGGTCGAGATATTCCAACTCCAATCGCCCAGACGCGCGGCCGCCAGCGCGAGGTTCAGACGCGTTGCACTCTCGTCGAGCCTGCGCTGCGCACGCCGCTGCTCGCTGATGTCGCGCGCAATCTTCGACGCCCCGATGATTTCACCGTCCGGCTTGCGGATAGGCGAGATGGTCAGAGAGATGTCTAACAAGGTTCCGTCCTTACGGACGCGCACGGTCTCGTAATGCTCGATGCGCTGGCCGCTTCTGATGCGCGCCAGTATCTGCGGCTCCTCGTCGATGTAGCCTGCGGGAAACAACATGGTGATGGGTTGACCGATTGCTTCCTCGGCCGTGTAGCCGAAGATGCGCTCTGCGCCCTTGTTCCAGCTAGTGATGATGCCTTCGAGCGTCTTACTGATGATGGCGTCGTCGGCCGATTCGACGATGGCGGCGAGATGCCCTTGCGCCAGTTCCGACTGTTTGCGCGGGGTGATGTTACGCGCGACTTTCGACGCTCCGACAATCTTCCCGTCCGGCCTGCGAATAGGCGAGACCGTGAGCGAGATGTCTAACAAGGTTCCGTCCTTACGGACGCGCACGGTCTCGTAATGCTCGATGCGCTGGCCCATTCTCAGTCGCGCGAGGATGGTGGGTTCTTCGTCGATGTGGTCTGCGGGAATCAGCATGGTGACGGACTTGCCGATGGCCTCGTCGGCCGTGTAGCCGAAGATGCGCTCCGCACCCTTGTTCCAGCTAGTGATGATGCCTTCTAGTGTCTTGCTGATGATGGCGTCATCTGCGGACTCGATGATGGCCGAGAGCCAGTAGGGCGCAAGCTCCGGGCTTTTGAGGTCGGCAGCCAAATCTTTCTGCGGGTTATCTTCAGGCAATTCCTCGCGCGGAGGTTCTTTTGACATAGGCACACTTATCCGAACGGGACGAATAAAAGGCAAAGACGGGGAACTTCCGGGGGACCCGAAATTATACAGCCAATCGCCTTGATATTACTACGACAGCATTTGCTTAAGGGCACGAGGGAGAAGAAGAAAAGCTTGATTCACGCCGCGAGAATCATTATGCTGTCGCCCACCCCAAGCCCCCAATTGTTTGAGCTTCTCCCCAACCGTGCAGAGCGAAGCATGAGCAGTCGTTCGCTCTGTTCTCCCTGTCAGATTAATAAGTAGTGCCGACGCCGTGAGGTTGTCTTGCGGCGGCGCGTGCGCGCACCCGGCGAACATTCGGTGTGAAGGAAAAACGTCTGTCACGGACGCCATTGCTGTGGACAGACGACGAATAACGGGGGAAACTATGCACCGGTTATCAAACAGCACTGACGCTCCTTCCGGCGTCCATCTCAAAAGGGAAGCCCGCTCTCTCTGCCCTGACAAAAGCCGAACGGCTTTGCAACTGCTCTTGACTGTGCTCGCCGTATGGTTGGCCTTAACGTCTATTGGTGAAAGGCGTGTCGCAGCGTTTGCGCCCGTCCCGACGACGACTCCCTCTCCGAGTCCGATGCCGAGCGCGACGCCCGTTCCGACCCCGCCGACAAGCCCGCAGGTTGACCGCAGCTACGGCGTCGATGGGCGGCAACAAGTCCTCTTTCAAAACGACCCGCAGGGCGGCTTCGGGCCGCGCGCCATCGCCTACGATGTCGTCATTCAACCCGACGGTAAGAGCGTGGTTGTCGGCGAAGCGCGGACGGTCGCAACCAACAACGGCTTCGGCATCGCGCGCTTGAACACCGACGGCTCACTCGATTCAAGCTTCGACGGCGACGGGCGACAAGTGACCGGACTCGGCAGCTTCAACGACATTGCCTACGCGGTGGCGCTGCAAGCGGACGGTAAAATCGTCGTCGCCGGTCAGACTTACTCCGATGCCACCGCGAACTATGATTTCGCCATCGTGCGTCTGAACACGGACGGCTCGCTCGACGCGACTTTCGGCAACGGCGGCAAGGTCTCAACGGATTTCGGCAAGGACGACATCGCGCGCAAGGTGCTCATTCAACCCGACGGCAGGATTGTCGTCATCGGCTTCAGCATCAACGACCGCTTCGCGCTGGCGCGCTACCTGCCGGACGGTTCGCTCGACCCAACCTTCGGCGGCGGCGGCAAAGTCATCACCTCTTACGGCGAGCCACGCTTTCTCGCCTTCTCCGGCGTGCTGCTGCCGGACGGCAAAATCCTCGCCGTCGGCGACATCGCAGGCACGCGTCCGAGTGACTTCGCGCTCGTCCGCTACAATCAGGACGGCACACCCGACCCGACCTTCGGCGTGCTCGGACTCGTCACCACAGACTTCGGCAGAAACTTCAGCGAGTACGGCTTCGCCGTCGCCCTTCAACCGGACGGCAAGATTGTGGCGGGCGGCTGGGCAGAGTTGTACTGTCCGACCTGCTTCCCCGTCGGCGACAGCAGCACGGCTCTGGCGCGTTATCTGCCTGATGGGACACTCGACCCGACCTTCGGCGTCGGAGGTCGCGTCATCTTCGATGTCAGCCGCAACGGCAATTTCGACAAGGCGCAAGACATCGCCATTCAGCAGAACGGCAAGATTGTCGTCGTCGATTCTGCGCCGGGTCATGCCGTCCCGAACGGCTCACACTTCGACTTTGCCATCACGCGCTTTCTGCCCGACGGCCAACTCGACAACGGCTTCGGCGACAACGGCGTTGTCCTCGTTGACTTCGGCATCTTCAACCCGCCGGGGCCGCCGCTCTTCGGTTCATATTTCACGGGCGACGCAGCCAACGGCGTCGCGCTTCAGCAGGACGGGAAGATTATCGCCGTCGGTCATCTCTCCTTCGGCAGAACGCGCCGGGATTTCGCCATCACGCGTCTGCACGGCGACCCCGTCACCGTCGCCGATGATGAATTGCCGCCGCCTGAGCCGCCGCGCTCTGATGACATCCCCTTAGGTGAACCGCCGCCCACCAGCGAGACCTCTCCTACCAGCGAGACGCCTCCTGAGCAAGCGCCGTCGCCTGAACCCGTCCAATCGACCAGAGCGACGACCACCACGTTTGAAGAACCTGCGCGCGCCTCGTCCAGAGGCACGCCGACACGCCTCCGCAAGCGCGACTTCTGAGACTCGCGCTGAGAGCAAAAACAACTTCGCCCACGCCGCATCGAACGTTCGATGCGGCGTGGGCTTAAACATGCGCCGGGAGCAGTTATCTCATCACACCGGAGGAAGCATTCGGACACGGAGAGTTGTCATGTCGCCTTGTTATAGATGTCTCGCAAGGCGATTTCGCATTGGATGGAGGGCAGGGCAATGCTTTCCGTCAAACCGCTCGCTTTGGCATAGAGCCATGTGTCGTTGCTCTGCCTGACGTAGTGCTCGATAAGTTCCTCGTCCTGTGAAATCAGCAGATACTCCTGCAAAGAATCAATCTGCTGGTAGGAGAGAAACTTTTTGCCCCGGTCATAAGCCGCCGTACTCTCCGACAAGACTTCAGCGATAATCACAGGATTGAGAATCACATCTCTCTCATCGTTGGCGAATCTGATTTCCCCACAGACGACCGAGACATCAGGGTAGAAGAACCGCTGCGAGTTCGGCACACGCACCTTCAAGTCACTCGGATAGACGCGACACGGGCGCTCCCGCAACTGCACGCCGAGAGAGATGATGAGATTGGCGGCAATCAAATTATGACGCTCGCTCCCGCCCGCCATCTGATACATCACGCCATCGACGTACTCGCTTTTGTATTCAGCCTTGCGCTCGATAGCTAAGTACTCTTCTGGGCTCAGGTAGTAAGTCGGAAGCGACGACATCGCAAAGTCCTTTCAGCTAAACCTTCGTAAGAATAACATGAGTCCGATAAGAACAGAGCAATCCCATCGCCCTGCCCAACAGAATAGCAGTAGCACAAGATATCGATACCGCACCTACTGCCTAACCCAACATCAAGCATCTATCCTCTTCTGTCGGGCAAAGCTATTACTTCCGACGGGCGTTATCGGACGGAGAAATATCTGTGGGATGGGGCTGCGCGTCTTCGTCGGCGTCAGTCTGAGAGGCAGGGTGGTGAGACGTATAGACAATCGAGGCGCGCACTTTCCTTATTGACGACTATGAAGTTTGTGTGTTATCTAATTCGCCGCATTTCAGTAGTGAAGGGAATCTCAGGAAAATTCCGCAGTTGGCTCGACAACGCTTGACGTGAGCCGCCTCACGCCAACGACCTCAATATCTTCCAAACTTCTTGGAGCAGACTCATCTTTTAATCAAGCAGTCCTCTCAGTTTTCCTCGCGTCCTGCAATACCGTGACTTGGCCGTACGGCCGAGCCTCACGTCATCGATCCCGGTAGGGTTACAACTCAGGGACGAGCTTTGGAAGCTCGTCCGCGCAGCGTGTACGAATCGCTTTCGTGCGGCAGGTGGCTTTGTACACGTCCGGAGTATCCGGTTGTTAGACCGCCTCAGATAGAGCGGCAAGTCTCTGCCATTACCCCTGCCGCTTCAGGGCTACATCCTGCTGGCGCTCTCAACAGCATTCTTAACCAACCTCAACAACCCCTCCCTTGAGGATTAAAGGAGATGCCGTGCCCACCAAACAGGCAAAAGCAAAAAATGGGAAGAAGAAAAACGAGTCTGGGATGAGCAGAAGAAAGGTGCTGAAGATAGGCGCCGTGGCCGGAGGAGCCGCCGTCCTTACTTCCACCAAGTCTTTTCCCACACAATTTTTCCAGCCCACCGCGCATGCTCAAACGGATGATTGTCTCGTCAACCCCGGCGTGAGCCCTCCGACGAGCGCATTCGTTCAGCCCCTTCCTATTCCCCCGATTAAGACCTCTGTGCCCGCGCTTAACCCCGCGCCGACCAAACATGCCAACATCACTGGCGGCGAGACGGCGCGTGGCGCACACCAGAAGTGGAATAAGTATTTCCCCACGGTCTTCTACGAGATTCACACCAAGCCGGGAATACATCAGTTTCACCCGGAACTGCCGCCGACGCCCATCTGGGGCTACGACGGAATCGTTCCCGGCCCGACCTTCATCGTCCAGCAGGGCGTCCCCGTCCTCGTCCGCTTCCACAATGACCTGCCGCTCAACCACTTCGGCAGCGGCGGCTGGGGCATCGAACAGGACGCCATCCACTTGCACAACGGCCACACGCCGTCCGAGTCCGACGGCTTTGCAGGCGACTTCCACAACCCAGGCTTCTTCCGCGATAACCACTACCCGAACGTTCTGGCCGGTGACGACCCGCGCGAGGCGATGAACACGCTCTGGTATCACAACCACCGCGCAGACTTCACCTCGCAGAACACCTATCGTGGACTGGCGGGCATGTACTTGATGTTCGACAACAAGGACACGGGCAACGAGAACGACACAAGCCCGACCGCTCTGCGCCTGCCGAGCGGCTACGGCGTCTATGACATCCCTCTCATTCTCTCGTCGAAGACCTTCTGCCCCGACGGCAGGCTCTTCGGCGGCCCGAACGGCGGCACGGCTCCGGCCGGCGGCGACAAGTTCTGCGTCAACGGCGCGGTTCAGCCTTATCTCGAAGTTAAAAGGCGCAAGTATCGCTTCCGCATCTTGAACACCGGCCCGGCGCGCGTCTGGACGCTCAGACTCGACCCGGCAAGGGACTTCAAGGTGATTGCCACCGACGGCAACCTGCTCGAACATCCCATCAACTCGCCGACGCTCAACATCGGCGCGGCCGAGCGTTACGACTTCGTCCTTGACTTCTCCGACACGCAAATCGGCGACCACATCTACCTCAGAAACAACGCGACGATGAACGTCGGAGGCACGCCGCCCAACCCGCTCCCGCCGAACCTGAACAACATCGTCATGGAGTTCAGAGTCACGGGCGATGCCGAAGACAACAGTCAGGTTCCCGAAACGCTGTGCGAATACCCGCCGATTAATCTCGACGAGGTTGTGCAGACGAGAATCTGGGACTTCGACTTCGTCAACGGCGTCTTCCAAATCAACGGGAAAATCTTCGACGCCGACCGCTCCGACGCGCAGATTCAAAAGAACACCGCCGAGAGATGGATTCTGCGGAGTTCTCTGCCTGCCGCCGGGTGGGTTCACCCCGTCCATATTCACTTCGAGGAGTTCCGTGTCCTCTCGCGTGGGTTGCCGGTTGAGTTAGGCGGGCCAGGCCCGCAGCCGCCCCCGCCTCTGGAGACGGGACGCAAAGACGTGATTCAGCTACGCGGCCGCGATCAGGTGGAAATCTTCATGCGCTTCAGAGACTTCAAAGGCAAGTACCTGATTCACTGCCACAACATGAACCATGAAGACACCACAATGATGGTGCGTTGGGACATCGTAGGCGAGGACGACGACGATGACGATTGAGAAGATGACGGCTGACAGCCGTCGCACCTCTCTCGCCACTTCCAACTTCACACCTGGTCTCAATGACACGAAGGGAGTTCAAAGCTGATGGACAGAAGAAAATTTCTCAGTAAGCCCCTGACCGAAACGGCGGCCGTCGCGCAGAAGCGTTCCTATCTGACGAACGCGATGCTGACCAACTACGACGGCAAGCAGTTCAAATTCTACGACGACCTCGTCCGCGACAAGATTGTCCTCATCAACATGATGTACGCCAAGTGCGACGGCATCTGTCCGGCGGTCACGTCGAACCTGAAGCGGGTCTATCAAGGCCTCAAGGGACGAATCGGCGTCGACACGTTCATGTACTCAATCACCCTCAAACCCGAACAGGACAACCCGGCGGCGATGAAGCATTTCGCACAGATGCATCGCGCCAACCTGCCCGGCTGGTTCTTCTTGACCGGCGACGCCGACGAGATTGAGACCATCCGTTTCAGGCTCTTCCGTTGGGACCATCCCGGTCTCGACAACAACATCGACCAGCACACCGGCATGCTCTTCCTCTTCAACGATAACCTCTCACGCAACTGCAAGACTCCGGCGATGAGTTCCGTGCGCCAGATTCTTCAGACCGTCTCGTGGATGGACCCCATCCCCGTGCAGGCGGAGCGCGCGCGCAGGAACGCGGCGAAGGAAGTGGCGAAGTTTGAACGCGAGGCCGCGTGGGCAAGGGGCGAGAAGTGGGCGAAGGGCGCAGTTGCCATCGGCTGACGCCAGCGTTTGCCTCTCGCATGACCAGACGGGAAGTGAGAGCCGCCTCTTGCGGCGGCT
>DASZCR010000325.1:0-12825 GCA_035942915.1 Pyrinomonadaceae bacterium
TCGAAGCGGTGAAAGAGGCGCACGTCGAAACCGACGGCCAGATAAGCGTCGTCGAGCAAGAACAAACCGGAAGAAACAAAAGCGAATCAATAGCAGGGCGCGAGAAAGGTTAATTCCATTAATTATCTCTAACGCTTGTGCTTTGCCCTGCCCGGCAGTTTGGCGGGCAAGTCGAGGTCGTCGTTAGCCAACACGTCGAGACAAACGCCCGCCGCTTCGGCGTATTTCAAGAGGATAGGCAAAGGCGGCTCGCGCTCGCCCGACTCGTAGCCGGAGATGTTGCTCTGGTAAAGCATATCTTCGAGTCCGAGCCGCCTGATTAGCTCGTTCTGCGAAAGTCCCAATGTCTCGCGAATTTGCCGCAACTTCTCGGCAAGGCGCGCAGACCTTAAACGGGCAGCCCTCCCCATTAGAAGCCATCTCCTAATGAAAGAGTCTTGCTGCCAATCCTATTCTGGGTTGCACTGCTGGTGCGTCGCTGATTCGCCGTGAGAATGAACCTTTCATCTCGAACGGCGATGCTCATCACTCCTTTGAGGTTGAGGTTGAGCTACGCATTAGCCGTTGCAGAGTTTTCAAAGACTGGAACGACGCAAAAGATACCACAGACGATGTTTCTCATCATCTGTCTCAGCGGGAGCGGGGCGGCACACGCTCCCGTTGCGCGCACGCCTGAGGCCGCGTGCGTGTGGGTGGCATGCGCGCGGCCTCTGTTTGACAGGGAGAAGTGATGGGTGATAGTTGATGGGTGATGGGATAAGAGTGATAAGTGATAAGTGATAGGTGATAAGAGAAAACCTGTTTTTGTCCTATCACCTATCACCCATCACCTATCACTTCTTTCTTATCACCTATCACCCATTACTTTCTGAGAGGTTGTGCGGATGGACAGAGTCTTCTTCGTCGTCGGGGCGGTCTCGGCGTTGGTCGGAGTGGCGGCGGGCGCTTTCGGCGCGCATGGTCTGAAGAGTCGTCTGGATGCGCAGATGCTCGCCACGTTCGAGGTCGGCGCGCGGTATCAGATGTATCACGCCTTCGCACTGTTGGCGACGGCGTGGGCGCAAGCGCGCTGGCCGGGAACGCTGCCGACGACTGGCGGCTGGCTCTTCATCGTCGGGACGCTCCTGTTCTCCGGCAGCCTCTACCTGCTGACGCTGACGGGCACACGCTGGCTCGGAGCCATCACCCCGCTCGGCGGCTTGGCCTTTCTCGGCGGCTGGCTCTGTCTGGCGCTCGCCGCCTGGAAGTCTTAAACGAGTCCGGCAGATAAAAACTCGGAAGGCGGAGAGACTTCAAAGCTCTCCGCCTTCCGAGTTCTGGTCTGTAGATTTGTTTAGTCTTCTTCCTCTGCGCGGATGCGGCCTTCGGCACGTGCTTGCTCGACGACCTTGTGAGCAATCTGTCCGGGAACCGGGTCGTAGTGCGAGAACTCCATGTGATAGGAGCCGCGCGCGGCCGTGATGGAGTTGAGCTTCGACTGATAGTCGAGCATCTCTGCCATCGGGACTTGCGCCTTGATGACCTGATTCTTGCCGCGCATCTCCATACCCTGCACGCGCCCGCGACGAGAGTTGAGGTCGCCCATGATGTCGCCGCTCGCTTCGACGGGCGCGACCACCTCGACGTTCATGATTGGTTCGAGCAACGTCGGCTTAATCTTGTCGATGGCGTTGCGAAACGCCTTGCGACCGGCCGCGCGGAAACTGTGTTCGTCCGAATCGACGTTGTGATAAGAGCCGTCGATGAGCGTGACCTTGAAATCGACGAGCGGATAACCGGCAATCGCGCCGCCCTGCGCCGCCTCGACGATGCCTTTCTCGATGGCCGGACGGAACTGCTGCGGGACAGCGCCGCCGAAAATCTTATCGACGAACTCGAAGCCGCCGCCCCGTTCGAGAGGCTCGAAGATAACTTTGCAGTCGCCGAACTGCCCGCGCCCGCCGGTCTGCTTCTTGTGACGACCCTGCACCTCTGCGCGCGCCGTAATCGTCTCCTTGTAAGGCACTTTCGGCGGATGCAGGGCGACTTCGACGTGATAGCGGTCGCGTAGTTTCTGCACCACCGTCTCGACGTGTAGCTGTCCCGAACCCGACAGGATGAACTCCTTCGTCTGCGCGTCGCGCGTGAAGTGCAAGGCCGGGTCTTCTTCGAGAATCTTGTGCAGCGCGACCGAAATCTTCTCCTCGTCCTGCCGCGACTTCGGCTCGATAGCGAAGGCGATGGCCGCCTCCGGGTATTCGATGGGGTCGTAGACGATGGGCATCGCCTTGTCGCAGAGCGTGTCGCCGGTCTGCGTCTCCTTGAGTTTGACGCAAGCGATGATGTCTCCGGCGCTGGCCTCCTCAATCTTGTCGAGTTGTTTGCCCTGCATCGAATGGAGCGCGCCGAGTCGCTCGGAGACGCCGCGCGTCGTGTTCTGCACGGTGGCGTCGGATTTGACGTGGCCGCTAATCACTTTCATGACGTTGATGCGACCGGCGAAGGGGTCTGCGATGGTGCGGAAGACGTAGGCCGAGAAGGGCGCGTGTTCGTCGTACTGGCGCGTGATTGGTTCGGCGTCTGAGTCTGTGCTGGCCTTGCCGTGCTCGGCCTCGTGGTGGTCTGGCGCGGGCGCGTAGTCGAGTATCGCGTCGAGGAGGTTCTGCAAGCCGACGAGCGTGGCCGAAGAGACTGCGAAGACGGGGCAGAGGCGGCTCGCGGCGATGGCCTTGCCGATGTTCGGCACGATGTCGGACTCTTCGAGCGTGCCCTGTTCGAAATATTTCTCCATCAACGCGTCGTCCGATTCGGCGATGACTTCGACGAGCCGCTCGCGTTCCTTATCGACGAGTTCGCGTCCCGTCGTCGGAATCTCAATCTCTCTGGCCTTGCCGTTGGCGTCGTACTCGTAAGCCTTCATATGGACGATATCGACGACGCCGCGAAAGTTGGCCTCTTTGCCGATGGGCAGCGTGAAGGGGACGATGGCGCGGCTGAAGGCCGAGCGGGCGCTGTCGAGCGCCGCGCCGAAGTCGGAGCGTTCCTTGTCCAGCTTGTTGACGACCATCATGCGCGGCACGATGAACTCGTTGGCGTAAGCCCATGTCTTTTCCGTCTGCACCTCGACGCCGTTGACGCCGTCAACGACGACCAGAGCACAGTCGGCGACGCGCAGAGCGGGGCGCGCGTGTGCGACGAAGGCTGCGTAACCGGGCGTATCGATGAAGTTGATTTTGTGTTCGCGCCATTCGAGGTGCGCCAGCGCCGTGTTGAGCGTAATCTTGCGCGCGATGGAGTCCTCTTCGTAATCGGTGACGGTCGTGCCTTCATCGACCTTGCCCCAACGTGGGGTCGCGCCCGCGACGTAGAGCAGGGAACTGATAAGCTGCGTCTTGCCCGCATCGCCGTGCCCGATGGCGGCGAGGTTACGTATCATGCTGGTCGGATAAGCTTTCATGGCTTGAGTGCGAAGCTTCCTTTCGATGAGTTTAGGCGGGCGCGCGGACGTGGGTTGGAAACTCTACCGCGTCGCCGCTCTTCTTTTTTATAGCTCGGAGTGCGGAGTAGAACCTCAGGTTGAGAGGGTAATTTATCCGAGCGTGCGGCGTAAAAGCAAGGCGCTCGACGGGGCGCGGCACTGTAGTTGCCAAACCCTGTTGTGAGACGACACAGACTTCACCCGTAAGTCGCAGTTATCTCTCCCTTTATAGATTTATTAGCTTCAGGAGGCAGGAGATGAGACGCGAAATCAGTACACTCGGCCGCACGATTTGCGCACTTGCAGTATGCGCTTTAGTGCTCATCGGCACAGGCTCGACGGCGTTTGCGCAAGGTCGTGGACGCGGACACGACAACGGCCGCCATCTCGGTTGGGAGCGGCGCGACGAACGCCGCGACTTCAAGAGACTCAGACGCACGGAGCGCCGCGCGCTGAGGAGGCATCAGTGGGAGGAGCGCCGCTCGCTCCGCTTGCGTGGGCTTGACCGACGCGACCTGAGCCACCATCAGAGAGAAGAGAGGCGTGCCCTCAGGCTGCGCCACCGCGAACTGCGCGACGACTTCCGGCACATCAATCGCGGCCGAGGTCGTGGCCGCCACTAAGACGAAGTTTTAGCCAGAACGCCAAGAACAGAGCGAGAGCGCGAGGACGACGGCTGTCATCCTCGCACTCTCGCTTTTTTTTACGCCTGAGCGGCCGCGTTAAATTTACGTTACAAGTCTGGCGCGGCGAACGCTGCGCGCACACAACTCGACAACCCGCGACCCTCTTTCTACGTATAATGCACCATGAGAAAAGATAGAGAGAAGTGGAGTGAGTTTGTTAACCCCAACAAAGGAGCTTCTATGTCGGGTAGTAAATACTTCATCGCGGGCACCGCGCTGCTGGTCGTACTGGCACTGGTCATCGGCGTCGCGGGCTTCGCCAACATCGACTACGCTCAAGAGGGCACGGTTAAGGTCGTGACCAAGTGGGGCGCGGTCGAGCGTATCTACACCCCTGCGGACGGTTGGTTTACGACGCTCGCACCGGGACGCAAAAGCTACGAGGTCAACATCAAGTCGTTTACCGAGAGCGCGCCCGTGCGCGTGACGAGTAAGGACAACGCCGCCTTGCAGGTTGATATCGCCGTCACGGCCTACACCGACGCCTCGAAGGTGCTCGACTACGTGCGCAAGTACGGCTTCTCGGAGGAGGAGCGCCATCGTCGTCGCAACGAGATTCTCAAGGGGCTGGTGCAGACCGAGGCGCGCAACGCCTTTGCAGATTACGGCGCATACGAAATCTACGCCAATCAGGAGCAGATACAGAAGCGCATCGTCGAGAGCCTGCGGCCGCTGCTCGCCAATCAGTTGTTGCTCGTCACGGAGTCCGTGCAGATTGGCAACCCGGACTTCATCGACGACCGCATCGAATCGGCCGCCTCCGGCGTCGTCGCCAACGAGAAGCAGAAGCAGGCCGAGGAGGCGCGTCTCGAAGCGGCCAAGATTGCCGCGCAGACCAAGCAGATAGAGGCGCAGACCTACGCCAACCCGGCGCTGCTCGACATCAAAAAACTTGAACTGCAACTCGAAATCGAGCGCGCGCGAGCCGAAGGCATCAAAAGCCATCAGGGCGCACTGACCATCATGTACGGGACGGGCGCGGGCGTGCAGGTGCAAGTCCCTGCGGGAGGCAAGTGAGCGCAGACTGATTAACGCTTGAACTCGCTTCAACTTTTGCGCCTCCCGCGTCTCCGGCGTGAACCTTCTTTCTTGCATGAGAAAAGAAGATTCCACGCCGCAGACGCGGGAGGCGCAAAGCCTCTCAGCGGGCTTCGATGCCGAGGCTGAGGGGCTTCTTTTGGCGATAGGAGGCGAGCAGACGATAGCCGAGCAGGAGCGCGAGGATGCCGCCGTAGATGAGCGGCTTGCGCGTGTCGGCCTTGACGAGCAGGTAGAAGTGCACGACGCCGCCAATGGCCGAGACGTAGACGAGCCTGTGCAGCAACGCCCAACGCTTGCCGCCGAGCCGCTTAATCATCGCATTGGTCGAGGTCACGGCGAGCGGAACCATCAGGAAGAAGGCCAGCATCCCGACGGCGATGAAGGGGCGACGCGTCACATCGGCGACGACGGCGGCGAAGTCAAACGCTTTGTCGAACCAGACGTAGGTCGCCAGATGCAGCAGACCGTAGAAGAAAGCGTAGAGGCCGAGCGTGCGGCGCAGGCGGACGAGCCACTGCGCGCCGGTCAACTTGCGCGCGGGCGTGACGGCGAGCGTCAGCAGCAGGAAGATGAGAGTCAGCGTCCCGGTCGTCCGCGTGACGAACTCAAGCGGGTTGGCGCCGAGCGCCCCGCGCAGCCAATCCCACACCAGCAGCGCGAGCGGCACGAGGCAGTTGACGAAGACGAGAAGCTTTGTGAACTTGATATCCTTCATGAGCAATGCGCTCATCGGCTCATCGAAGAGATGAATCAATGAGTCGATGAATCAATCAATCAAAAGTAGTACTTCAAATCCATCCCTTCGTAGAGGTGCGCGACTTCGCCGCCGTAGCCGTTGAAGAGGAGGGTTTCGCGTCGCCCCCATTCGCCGATGCGTTGTTCTGTCGCCTGACTCCAACGCGGATGCGGGACGTTCGGGTTGACGTTCGAGTAGAAGCCGTACTCGTCGGGCGCGTAGCTGCTCCAAGTCGTCGTCGGCATCCGCTCGACGAGCGTCAGCTTGACTATCGACTTGATGCTCTTGAAGCCGTACTTCCAGGGAACGACGAGGCGCAGCGGTGCGCCGTTCTGCGGCGGCATCGGCTCGCCGTAGAGGCCGTTGGCGAGAATGGTGAGCGGGTGCATCGCTTCGTCGAGGCGCAAGCCTTCGACGTAAGGCCAGTCGAGGTCGCTCGAAGTCTGATTCGGCATCCGCTTCGGGTCGTAGAGCGTCTGGAAGGCGACGTACTTGGCCGTGGACATCGGCTCGACCGCGTTGAGCAGAGCCGCGAGCGGGAAACCGAGCCAGGGGATGACCATCGACCAGCCTTCGACGCAGCGCAACCGATAGATGCGGTCTTCGGGCGGGCTGAGACGCAGCAACTCGTCGAGGTCGAAGACCTTCGGCTTGTTGACCAGCCCTTCGACGGCGACCGTCCAGGGGCGCGTCTGAAAGTTTTTGGCCTTACGCGCGACGGCGTACTTGTTGCGCGAGTCGAACTCGTAGAAGTTGTTGTAGTTGGTAATCTCTTTGAAGGTGTTCGCGGTCTCGCCCGTCTGTCCGAGTTGACGGGTCTCAGCGGTGCGTATCTGTTCAGTTTTGGCGACGGCCTCGGCCTGCTGCGGTTCGGGCGCGAGCAGTTGCTTGTAGAGGAAGCCGGTGGCGGCCGTCGAGGCGACGAGCGCCGCGCCGCGCATGAAGAGGCGTCGGCTCAGGTAGACGCGTTGCGGCGTAATCTCGCTGCTCTTAATCGAATCGGGTTTCTTAATCAGCATCACATCTTGCGCGGCCGGACGATTCTCAGCGCACCTCCGTTCGCGCGAAATTACGCGCGCGGCGCACCAAACGGTTTTCCGAAGGGGTGACTGTAGACCATTATCCGCGTATAAAATTGCGCTTACAAGCCGCCGCGCCGTGCTCGAACTTCGCGGCCGCCGACGGCGTTTAAGATGTTGGAGAGGGTCATGAACAGAGAGCCGAAACAACTGAGCGGGCGGTTGGAAGTCTACACGGACGGGCAGTGTCCTCTGTGTCGGTGGTCGCGCCAGCGCGTCGAGCCGTTCGACCGCGAAGGGCGCATCGAGTGGCTCGACTACAATCAGCCGGAAGGGCTGGCGCGCGCCACGCCGCGCACCTTCCGCGAGTTGGCCGAAGAGATGCACGTCCGGCGGCCTGACGGCACATGGTCGAAAGGCTTCGCCGCGTGGATAGACGTGCTCGGTGTGCTGCCGCGCTTACGCTGGCTCGCGCGCGTGCTCTCGGTCTGGCCTTTCACGCGCCTCGGCCCCATCTTCTACCGCAACCTCGCGCGCCGCCGCTATCAACTCTTCGGCATCCCGCCGCCCTGCGACCCCGAAGGCGTCTGCTCGCTCCACAAGCACCCGCGCTAAACCTCAAACTCGTCAACAGCTACCGTACGCTCCGGGAGAGCCGCGCGCAGGCCACGCGAAGGCGTGCTGCGGCATCTAAATGTACGTCCAAAAATGATGGCGCAGAAGCGCGCCAAATGTTGGAAATAAAATGTTTGTGACGCCTTCTCACGGGCGTAAAAGAGTGAGGAATGGGTGATGATGACAAGGAAAATTAATTCGGTTTTCGCGGCACTTTTGCTGGTTTTCGTAGCCACTTTCAGCGCCTTTGCGTTGCCCGTCGAGAAGACGGCCGAGACGCGCGATGCGGCCGCTACTGCTCGCGTGCGCGTGCCGCTCAATCTCGCCGTGCTTGTTCAGGACGACTTGGTGTCTCGCGTCGGCAACGAACTCGAACTGACGCGCAACTTCATCCGCGAACTGCCCGCAGGCTCGCGCGTCATGGTGGCCTACGTGACGAGCGGCTCTTTGCAGGTGCGTCAGGCGTTTACGACCGACCTCGAAGCGGCGTCGAGGGCTTTGCGCGTCCCGGTCGGCAGCACCACTGCTTCGCCTTACAATCCTTATACGGAAGTGCGCGACGCGCTCAAGCGTTTTCCTGCCGATAACGGCAACCGTAACGCGCTGCTCTTAATCTCCGACGGTCTCGACGTGTCGCGCGGCTTCGACGCCGCTTCGAGCATCAACTCGATAGACCTTCAGCGCGCCGTCCGCGAGGCGCAGAAGCGCAACGTCGCCGTCTACTCGTTCTATGCGCCTTCGGCCGGACTCACGAGTTGGAATCGCACGGCCATCAGCTTTGGTCAGAGCGCGCTCAATCGCCTCTCCAAAGAGACCGGCGGACGTGCCTTCTTTCAAGGCTCAAGCTTCGTGACCTTCGACGCTTACTTCAGAGACTTGAGCCGCACGCTCAACCAGCAGTCCGTCGGCGAATAAGCGCGACGAGCGATTGCATCAAGCCGCCTACGGGCGGACGGCCAACGCCGACCGGGAGAGACGTTAGACTCTTTCGGTCGGCGTTCCGCTTTTGTGCTAAAGTTAGCGCCGCGCCCTCCTCGCGCCGCAGAAGTTTCATCGACGCTTCACGTCTGAACTCTTCGGGGATTCCCCGACCCGCACCATGAAGGACAGGAAAATAATCGAATACTGCGTTATCGTCGAAGGCTCTTACCTGACGGAGACGGACGCCGAGCACGCGTTGCGCGACCCCTTCATCGAAGACTGGGTGGAGCAGACCGGGCGCTTCCGCATACACAATCTCGGCGAGATGGAGGTCGTCCCCGGCGTCGTCCTCGGCTCGCTCGGCGTCACGATGCTCGACGACGGCCTCTTCGAGATTGCCAGCACCGACCCCGGACACCCGCTCACCGAACACAAGGCCAAAGGCGTCGCCGAAGCCCTCCGGCGGCAGGCGATGTTCGACGAAATCACGGTCGAACCCCGCGAGCCATTCGACGACGACGAAAGGGCAGAAGGTGATAGGTAATAAGTGATAGGTGATGGGTGATGGGTGATAGGAGAAAACCTGTCTTTCTCTTATCACCTATCACCCATCACCTATCACTTATCTACACCGGCGTGCGTCCCGGAGTTTTTGATGATAGATTCGTTGCACCAACAAACTAAGTTGGAGTTTCTCGGTGGGCGCGTCCGCGTCGTCGTCGGGGACATTACGCGGCAGGAGGTTGATGCCGTCGTAAACGCGGCAAATAGTACGCTGATGGGCGGCGCAGGCGTCGACGGGGCGATTCACAGGGCGGGCGGCGAGGAGATTCTTGCCGAATGCAGGGAGATTCGGCGCACACTCTACCCGCAGGGATTGCCGACGGGCGAGGCCGTCCTGACGACGGGCGGGAGGCTTCCTGCGCGTTACGTCATTCATACGGTCGGGCCTGTGTGGGGGCACGAGGGCGGGCGCGAGGCCGAACTGTTGGCCGCCTGCTACCGCAACTCGCTGGCTCTGGCGACCGGGCGCGGACTCAAGAGGTTGGCCTTCCCGGCCATCTCGACCGGCGTATACGGTTATCCGCGCGCAGAGGCGGCGGCCGTCGCCTCCGAGGCGATTGCGGACTTTCTCGCCGCCGACGAAACGCTCAGCGAGGTGCGCCTCGTCTTCTTTTCGCCGGATGACGCGAACAAGTTTTTGAAAAATCACAGATGGGAAGAGCTGTGATAGGTGATGGGTGATAGGTGATAGGAGAAAACCTGTCTTTCTCTTATCACCTATCACCCATCACCTATCACTTATTACCTGTCACTTGAGAATTCAATGAGTACTGCGACGATGAGTGAGAGTGAGCCGACCGCAGAGGTCGAGCAGTTGGGACGTGAGTTACCGGAGACGCTGGAAGCTTTGGAGCGACTCTCTCGGAATTATTGGTGGAGTTGGGCGGCGGACGGCGTGGCGCTGTTCCGCGACCTCGACCCGGAACTGTGGGAGAAGTGTGAGCATAATCCTCGTCGGCTGTTGGCGGAGACGAGCGAGTTCAACCTGATGAGGATGGCGACTGAGCCGCTCTACATCGAGCGCGTGCGCCGTCTGGCGGAAAGTTTCGACGCTTATCTGAACCCTTCGGCGCGCACGTGGGCGAGCGAGCACGCGCCGGAGATTACGAGCGACAACCCGGTCGCATACTTCTGCGCCGAGTTCGGCGTGCACAACTCTCTGCCGCTCTACTCCGGCGGCCTCGGCATCCTCGCGGGCGACCATCTCAAATCGGCCAGCGACCTCGGCCTGCCGCTCATCGCCGTCGGCCTGCTCTATCATCACGGCTATTTCCGCCAACGCGTGCGCCGGGACGGCTGGCAGGAGGAGTCTTACAGCAAGATTAAGCTCTCCGAGATGCCGCTCACGCTTGCGCGCGGCGCGGACGGTCAGCCCGTTCGGGTCGAGTTGGAGGTGCGCGGGCGCAGGGTGCTCGTGCAGGCATGGCGGGCAGACGTGGGACGCGTGCCGCTCTACCTGCTCGACACCAACATCGAGGAGAACCATCACATAGACCAACTCATCTCAGGCCATCTCTACGGCGGCGACCGCGAGACCCGTTGCGTGCAGGAGATGGTCTTAGGGATAGGCGGCGTCCGGCTGCTGCGTCTGCTCGGCGTCGAGCCGCACGTCTTTCATCTCAACGAAGGCCACTCGGCTTTCCTGACTTTGGAACTGGCGCGCGAGTTGACCGAGAAGGGCTTGAGCTTTGACGAGGCGGCGCGAGCCGTGCGCGGACGCTGCGTTTTTACGACGCACACGCCCGTTGCCGCAGGCCACGACGAATTCAGCCAGACGCTTATCGAAGCCTGCTTCGGCGAGTCTTACCGCAATGCGCTCGGACTGGCGCGCGAGGAGTTCATCAATCTCGGTCGCGTCGGCAGCGGAGACGCGTCCGAGTTGTTCGGCCTGACGCCGCTCGCTCTGCGCATGTGCCGCTCGGCCAACGGCGTGAGCCGCAAACACGGCGAGGTCTCGCGCGAGTTATGGACGAAGATGTGGCCGGGAAGGCACGTCGATGAAGTTCCGATAACGCATGTCACCAACGGCGTCCACGCGCCGACGTGGGTTTCGCCGCTGCTGCGTTCGGTCTTCGAGCGACGCGTCGGTGTGGACTGGGCTGAGGTCGCACACGACGCGGAGCGTTGGGCGCGCGCCGTCGAGTCTGTGACGGATGAAGAGTTGTGGCAGACGAGCCGCCTGCTCAAGCAGAGGCTTATCGCCTTCGTCCGCAGGCGTCTCTATCAGGCGCGTCTACAGCAGGGCGAAGCGGGCGAGTTCACAGAGGCCGCGCAGACGACCTTTGACCCGGAGGCTCTGACCATCGGGTTTGCGCGCCGCGTCGCCGCCTACAAGCGTTGGAGTCTGATTCTGACGGACACGGAGCGTCTGTTGCGTCTCATCTCGGACGCGGAGCGCCCCGTGCAGTTCGTCTTCGCCGGTAAGGCGCACCCGCAAGACCAGGGCGCGAAGCTCATCCTGCAACAACTCGCGCACTGGAAACTCGACCCGCGCGTGATGCGCCGCGCCGTCTTCCTACAGGACTACGACCAGGAGATAGCACGCCATCTCGTGCAGTCGGTTGACGTGTGGCTCAACGTGCCGCGACGCCCGCTCGAAGCTTCCGGCACAAGCGGCGAGAAGGTGGCGATGAACGGCGGCCTCAACCTCTCGGTGCTCGATGGCTGGTGGCCTGAAGGTTACGATGGGACGAACGGTTGGGCTGTGGGCGGGACGGGCGCGACCGAAGAGGCGGCGAGCGAAGACCTACAGGACGCGCTCTCGCTCTATCAAGTGCTCGAAAACGAGGTCGTGCCTCTTTACTACGAACGCGACGAGGCGGGCATCCCGCGTCGTTGGGTCAAGATGATGCGACGCGCCATCCAGACGCTCGTCCCGGTCTTCAACAGCGACCGCATGGTGCAGGAATACACGCGCAAAATCTACCTCGGCTGAAGCTTCACAGGAAGAGGCCGCGCAAGTCTGTCAAGGGTCGTGCGCCGCGCTTTGTCGCCGCACGACCCTTGCGCTAATATCAGAAGCCAAGTCCTTAATTAATCTTGAAGCGTAAACAGCCGGCGGACTATTCCGATGGAAAACCGATTCGTCCCAGTAGCCGACAATCAAGAGTTGGAGCAACTCATCGCGCGCTCGCACGACGCGCCGGTGCTGCTCTTCAAGCACAGTTCGACGTGCCCGATTAGCGCGACGGCCTACAAGGAGATGACGAAGCTGACGCGCGAGATTGCGCTCGTCGTCGTCCAGAGGTCGCGCGACGTCTCACGCGAGATAGAGGCGCGCACGGGCGTCCGCCACGAGTCGCCGCAGGCGCTCGTCCTGCGTCACGGCGAGGCCGTCTGGTCTGCCTCGCACTGGAACGTCACGGCCGACGCCGTCGAACGCGCGCTCGAAGAACACAAATGACCGACACAGCGCCGAGACGCGGCCCGGCCGTCGAGCCGCGCGAGATTATGCAGGAGGGCGACGCGGCTGTGCGCGTGACGTGGGCGGACGGCCGCATCTGTCGCTACACTGCGGCCGAGTTGCGACGCGCCTGTCCGTGCGCGCAGTGCGTCAACGAGTGGACGGGCGAGCGGATGTTGCAGCCCGCGTCCATCGCTGACGACCTCTCGATTGCAGACCTCGACCTCGTCGGTCGTTACGCGCTCACGTTCCGCTTCGGCGACCAACATCAGACGGGCATCTACAGCTTTCGCTACCTGCGCGAGTTGTGTGAGCGCGCGGAGGATGAGAGCGGCGCTCCTGCGGACTCTTAACGGTCGCGGGGCGGGGAAAAGAAGAAGGGG
>DASZCR010000326.1:0-9439 GCA_035942915.1 Pyrinomonadaceae bacterium
CCGGTCTGGGCTGGCATCACGCGCTCGCACACGCCGTCGAAAATTCGCACGCGCTCTCCGGCCTGCGCGCTCACTTCGATTTAAAAATCGACGCGCTTGCACGCGATTTAGGCTGCGCCCTGCTCGACGCTTTCCATGAACATTGCAGGGTCATCGGAAAAGACCCGCCCGCACGCCCGCGCGTGTGCGTCGTCGGCCGCCGCGAGTCGCCTGTCTTCAGCGACGTTCGCATGCTCGTCGAAGCGTTCCGCGAGGCAGGGTTGTGCGCCGCTTATGCAGACCCGCGCGAGTTCGACGAGACCGCAGACGGCCTGACGCACGAAGGCCAACGCGTTGACCTCATCTACCGCGACGGCATACAGGAATTAATCTCCCCTGCCGCCTTCGACAAGACGCGAAAAATCCTCGACGCCTGTCGGGAGCGGAAAGTCTGCGTCGTCAACCCACTCGCCGCGCGCCGCATGTCGCTCAAGAGTTTGATGGCCTTGATGAGCGACAACGCGACCAACGGCGTCTTCACGGAAGAAGAGCGCCGACACATCGCACGCTTTCTTCCTTGGACGCGCCTCGTCCGCGCCGCAACAACTACCTACGATAATCGCTCTGTCCGGCTCGACCGCTTCATCATCGAAAATCGGCTCAACCTGATTATGAAACCTGTCTACGGATACGGAGGCCGAGACGTGTTCATCGGCCGCGACGCAGACCCGGAGACGTGGCGCGCAGTGCTGTCCCACGCGTGTCAGGGTGTGGCAGACTATCTCGTTCAGGAGTACGTCGAGCCGGGCGTCGAGCAGCTACCTCAAATCGACCCGCACGGCCGAATAGTCTTCCATCCGTTAGCCGCCAACCTCGGCCTGTGGGTCTTCAATCAACGCTTCGCAGGGGCATACGTCCGCACGTCCGAAAGCAGCGTCGTCAACGTCCATCGAGGCGGTGCGATTATCCCTGTCGCCTATCTCACCTGACTACGCCGCGCGCGACATCTCGAACCCCGCCTTACTTCACCCGCACATCCGTTCCCAAACACTCGCGTCCGCATCGAGATGCAGACCATCGAAACGCTGGATATACCTCTGAAGAAGCTACTCTCTCATTGGTCAATAAAATCTTCTTGACGCAGAGGAAGTCTTGTGGCATACAGGAGTCGCCCCCGAAGCACCTCTCTTCATATTTGCTATCGTCTTTGAGATGAAGCGCCGCATACGGCGCGGTAGTCCGTCGGCCTCTTGTTTCTCCTTTACCCAAAGAGGCCTGTAATTATTACCGGCTTTTCAATTATTGGTCATACCAATTTCAACAGGACAACCTTTAAACCGCTTCAGCTTGCGCCCGTTTGGGCGGGATTTTTAAGCGCCCTGATATCCCAATTTTAAGGGTCGCGGCGCTGTTGGGTCTCCTCGGAATCATTCCGCCATGCAAAGGCAGGCGGCGTTCTTCGTGGGGCTTCCGTGTGGAGAAAGTGTCGGAAGCCGAATCAATCGACAGACACCTTTTGGGAGGGCTTATGCGGATTATCAGAGTTCGAGGACGAAAAAGTTTTGTGGCCTGTTTCGCTTTGGTTCTGGCCGGAACCTTCGCGGCGCTCGGTTGGTGCATTGCGGCGTCGGCGCAAACCCAGACGCTCTTTACGGACGACTTCGAGGACAAGAATGCGAACGGCTGGACGAAGTCCGGCGGGACGTGGTCGGTAGTGGCCGACGGTTCGCAGGTCTATCGACAGTCTTCGACGAGCAGCGACGCGCGTTCGCGTGCAGGGTCTTCTTCGTGGACGAACTACGCCGTGCAGGCGCGCGTCAAGGCTCTGAGCTTCAACGGCACAGACCGCTTCGTCGCGTTGTTGGCGCGCGCGCAGAGCAACACCAGTTACTACTACCTGACGCTGCGTAACAGCAACCGGCTCGAACTGAAGAAACTCGTTTCCGGCTCTTCGACGACGCTCGCCTCGAAGACCTTCACCGTCACGACCGGCACATGGTACACGCTGCGCATCGAGGCAGTCGGGAGTTCGCTGAGCGCCTACGTTGACGGCGTGCTTCAGTTGACGGCCACCGATAGCCAGTTCGCTTCGGGCAACATCGGCGCGGCGACCTTCAACGCGACCGCAGCCTTTGACGACTTCCTTGTCACCTCACTGTCTGCCCCGACACCGACGCCCACGCCGACACCCACGCCAACTCCGACACCGACTCCGACACCTACTCCGACCCCAACGCCGACACCGACGCCAACCCCTGACCCGACGCCGACTCCCGAACCGGGACAAGGCCCCATCGGCTATGCCTCGGTCAACGCGCTCAACCAGAACGGGACGACGGGCGGCGCGGGCGGCACGGTCGTCACCGTGCGCACGGCGACGGAGTTTCTCGACTACATCGCGAGGGTCGGGCCTCACGTCATACAGGTTGATGGGATGATTTCTGTTCCGGCGGCGATGCACAGGGTCTCGTCCGACAAGACAATCATCGGACTGGGGTCTAACTCCGGCATCAGCGGCGGCGGACTGAACATGACGAATGGCGTCAAGAACATCATCATCCGCAACATGAGGTTCATCAATGCCAACGACGACTCAATCAACATACAGGAGTCTGCACATCACATCTGGATAGACCACTGCGACTTCTCTTTCGGCTTCGACGGACTGCTCGACATCAAGCGCGGCGCAGATTACGTGACGGTCTCTTGGAACCACTTCCACGACCACGACAAGACGATGCTGCTCGGCCACGACGACGCCAACGCAGCGCAAGACCTCGGACATCTGCGCGTCACCTACCATCACAACTGGTTCGACGCGAGCGTTCAGAGAAATCCGCGTGTGCGCTTCGCAGAACCCGTCCACGTCTTCAACAACTACTACTTCGGCAATAGCGGTTACGGTGTAGCCTCGACGATGAACGCGGGCGTCCTCGTCGAAGGCAACTACTTCGAGAACGTCCAAGACCCGACCGTCATCCAGACGGGCACGAGTGACCCTGGGCGGCTCGTCCAACGCAACAACGTGTTCGTCAACTCAGGCGTCCCGCAGACGGCTGGCTCTGTCTCCGAACCCTCTGCCTTCTACAGCTACACGCTCGACAATCCGGCAGACGTGAAGGCCATCGTCATGGCCGGAGCGGGAGTCGGCAAGCTAGGCTTCTAGCTTTCTGCTTCAAAGCTAAACGCAAAAGGGCGCGACAGCAAAATCCGTCGCGCCCTTTTGCTGTCTCTGCGTGCGTGCTCAGGGTTTCTGTTCTTTGTTGGCGGGAGCGGCGCTCTGCTTCGGCTCAGGCAGAGGCTCTGCCCAGACCTTGATGAGAATCATGGAGAACTCTTTGCCAGCGGTGCTGCGCATGTGCGGCGTGCCGCGCGGGACGACGACGAGGTCGCCTTTCTTGATATCGACGGTGCGCCCGCCGCTGATGCGCGCCGCGCGCCACTCGCCCGGTTCAGTCTCACGCGGCGCTTCGAGCCGCCCGCCGAGCGTCAGCGTCGCCACGCCTTCAAGGACGTAGTACACGTCGTCGGAAGCGTCGTGGACTTCGGCTTCGGTCGCAGTCCTGTTGCGCTCGTGCTGGACGGCCACGCGCAACTGCGAGCCTGCGCCGCCGATGAGGTCTTCAGCCTTCGCTTCCGGGCGCAGCTTGCGTTCGAGGTCTGCCAGCGACTGCGCCGACATGACGACGAAAGGGCGCGTCGGCTCAGATGGCGCACGCCGCGCCGCGCCGTCCGTCTGCGCCGCAGAACCAATCGCCGCGACACACACCAAAGCTTGCGTCAAAAGAAATCGTTTCACGGTCAACATCATTGCGTCCAACCCTTCAATGAAAAATGTTGAAAGCTGAAAGACGAGAGTCTCGCTGTCTGCGGCTCGTCCGTCATCGTTTCGCTTGCTGAAGCAACCAGACGGAGAGGTCTGCGGCCGCTTCGTAGTTGTCGAACTCGGCGGGCAGTTTCCGGCCATCCACGTACTCGTTGTAGAGCCAGGGGTCGCCGACAGCGAAGACCGTCCCCTTGCCTAATTTGGCGACGGCCATCAGCACATCGCCCCTATCTTCGAGCACGGACTTGGCGGGCGAAGAGATGGAGAGCGTGGAAATCTCTTTCAGGTAGAGCGAGCGCGCCGTCTTGAAGATGGGATGGCCGACGGGCGGCGTCAGGCGTCCGGCAGCGAAGTCGTCGCCCTGCACGCGGTTGCGGCTGTCCTCTTTGAAACGGATGCCGAAGCGTTCGGCCAGACGGTTGAAGCGCTCAAACTCCGCATTGCCCGCGTCGTTATGCAGCAGGACGAGAACGCCGCCCGCCTTCACCCAATCGGCGATGGCCTCGATGTGTTGCGGCTCGACGAAGTTCGGATTCTCCGTCTCCTGCTTCGTGTCCGGGTCAACGATGATGTAGACATCCGCGCCCTTCAGATTGGCAGACGTGGGCGCATCCTTGAGCGCGACGGTCTGCGCGCCGAAACTCCTGAAGAGATGCCCCCAGAGTGAAAAGCCGGGGTTCGCCGTCTCGTCCCACTTGTAATGCCATGTCGAGAGGCGTCCCGCCGCGTCCTTTTTCAACTCGTTGTTGAAGTAGTAATCGAGCGCGACCGTCTTGCCGCGACCGGGCTTCGGCTTCGCGGCCGTCTCCATCTCGACGCTCGCCTTGAGAAAAGCGCCGACGCCCTTCGGGTCGTTGGTCACGACCTTCTCGCTCAGGTAGTACTCGTAGCTGCCGTCGCGGTAAGGATTACCGCCAAGCCCTGCGACGCTGACCGTGCCGTCGAGATTGACCTGCGCTTCAGAGACGGGCTTGATGAACTCTTTGGCGATGCCCCTGTAAGCCTTCTCCGCAACCTTCATGTATGAGGCCGGAAGATAACCCTGTCGGACGCCCTTCGCCAGCGCGTAGACGAACATGCTTGAGGCAGACGCTTCGAGGTAGTTGCCGCGCTCGCCACCTTTATCGACAACCTGATACCACAGCCCGGACTTCGACTCCTGATACTTCGACACGGCCTCTGCCAGACGGTTGAGGATAGCGATTAACTCAGGACGCTGCGGGTGTTCGGCAGGAAAGTGTTCGAGCGTATCGACGAGCGCCATCGCGTACCAGCCCATCGCGCGCCCCCAGATGTTAGGCGAGCGTCCGGTCGTCTTATCTGCCCAACGCTGCTGACGCGACTCGTCCCACCCGTGATAGAGCAGTCCTGTCTTCGCGTCGCGCGAGTGACGTTCCATCAGGATGAACTGCTTGGCGATGTCGTCGAAGGCTTCAGGCTCGTTGAAGGTGACGGCATACTCCGCGTAGAAAGGCTCGCCCATGTAGAGGCCGTCGAGCCACATCTGAGACGGGTAAATCTTCTTGTGCCAGAAGCCGCCTTCGGAGGTGCGCGGGTGCGTCCGCAGTTGCTCGCGCAGAAGCGCCGCCGCCTTGCGATACTTCTCCTGCCCCGTCACCTTGTAGAGCGTGAGGACGTTTCTGCCGAGCAGGATGTGGTCGATGTTGTACTCGTCTGGGCGGTATGTGCGAATCGTCCCGTCGGGCTGTACCCAGTGGTCTATGTTCTCCTGTATGTGCTTGAAGTAGCGGCCGTCGCCTGTGGCGTACCAGACGCCTTCCAGCCCCTTGAGCACAACGCCGAGTTCATAAGTCCACTTGGCAGGCTTGCCCGTCTCCTTTTTCGCCGCGTCGCGCCACAGGCTGTTCATGGCGGTCACAGCCATGCGCTCCGAGAGCGGCGCACTGCCGCTGCTGCTGCTGCTCTGCGCGACGGCGGGCGCGGCCGCCCCGCACAGAAGAATTGCGCAGAGGATGATGACAAAAGCGTTCTTCATAAATGCTCCCTCCTTTAGCTCGACGGCACCGAACGGTCTCGATAATGGCTGCGTCCTGATGATTAACGGCTGACCAATTTTAAAGACGCGCACGTGAACAATTTTCGAGTCGTTTTCCGAGACTGATGAAATGGTTAAACCTCTCCGGGCGGGGTCAAGATAATTTAATTCGACAACGCGCGAGAGTCGGATTAAAATGCGCTCAACTGACGAAGCGGGCTGACGATTGCCAGTGAGCGCGGCGCTCCGAACTTCGCCGCTTTTGGTCAAAAAGATTCTCTGACGGTGCAAATGGTATGACCGATATTAATAACGACATCTTCAAAACTATCGATGCCGAGCGGCGCGGGACGACTTCGGAGGAGGTCGTCTCCCAACTGCGCGAAATGATTCATCGAGGCGAATTGCGCCCCGGCGACCGTCTGCCGCCCGAACGCGACCTCGCCAAGATGCTCGGCGTCAGTCGCCCGACCCTGCGCGCAGGCATCCGCTCGCTGGCGGCCGTCGGCGTGCTCCAATCGCGTCAGGGCGCAGGCACGTTCGTCGTCAAGTCGGACGGGCCGCCCGCGCTCGACAGCAGCCCTCTGCGCCTGATGGCCTCGCTGCACGGCTTCACTTCGGCCGAGATGTTCGAGGCGCGACAGTCTCTTGAGATGGCTGTCGCTGGTCTGGCCGCAGAGCGTGCGACGGGCGACCAGATGGCGACGATGGCTGAGGAGATAACAGGCATGTTCGCCTCGCTCGACGACCCCGAACAGTTCCTCGTCCACGACATGCACTTCCATCAGACAGTCGCCGCAGCCTCAGGCAATCGCATCCTCACCTCTCTGATGAACATGGTAGCGACTATCCTCTTCGATGTGCGCAGCAAGACCGTCAAACGCGCACGCGACCTCAAGGAGTCGGCCGAGATGCACAGACATATCTACCGCGCCATCCGCGAGCACGACCCGGAAGCCGCGCGTGCAGCCATGCGCGAACACCTCATGCGCGCACAGAAAGCACAGGAGCAGGAGGCGGCCGAGGAGGCCAACGCGCTTCACAACCCAAACGGCAACGCGCATTAAGCTTCCGTCTGCAAGCAATCTCTCGACGACGCGGAACGCGTCAGTTGTCAAACACCTTCTACGGTCTCAATCCCGTCTACATCCGATGCGCGGCAGCGTCGCCGCCGCCCCGTGCGGCGCGCACGGCCTCGACGTAGGCGCGCGCAGCCTCCGTCACCTTGCCCGGCTGGCCTGCGCGGATGGCCTTCGTATCGACGAGGTCTGCGCCGACGCCGAGCGCGAGCGCACCCGCCTCGATGAACTCTGCGGCTGTCGAGAGAGAGACGCCGCCCGTCGGAATCATCTCAATCTGCGGCAGAGGAGCCTTTAGCGACTTGAGATACTTCGCTCCGCCCAGAGCGCCACAGGGGAAAACCTTGACCACGTCCGCGCCCGCCTGCCACGCCGTCACCACCTCGGTCGGCGTCAGCGCGCCGGGCATGATGGCGACCGAGTAGCGACGGCACAGTTCTATCGTCGCCGTGTTGAGCGAAGGGCTGACGACGAAGGTCGCTCCGGCGAGGATGCAAGCGCGCGCCGTCTCTGCGTCGAGCACCGTGCCTGCGCCGACGACGACATCTGCGCCGTAGCGGTCGGCCACCTGCTCGATAACGCGCACGGCGCGCGGCACAGTCATCGTGATTTCGAGGACGGGGACGCCGCCAGCCTTGATGGCCTCGACCACCTGCATCGCTTCTTCGGCCGAAGACGCGCGCACGACCGGCACGACGCCGACCTCTCGGATGCGGCTTAAAACTTCCTGCTTATTCATCAAACATTCTCCGAGCGTCTGCCAAAGCCTGACTGACAAACGCGCCTTCTCCAACAAACACAAAAGAAGTGTTTGAGACAGGCTTTGATGACCGATGGCTGTTCTTTGTTATCTGGCGACGCGCGCGCCGCCGCCCTTCATCACGCGTTCGACTTCGGAGAGCGTCGCCATCGTCGTGTCGCCCGGCGTCGTCATCGCCAGCGCGCCGTGTGCCGCGCCGCACTCGACCGCCCATTGCGCGCCCCTGCCCATCAGGAAGCCGTAGATGAGACCGGAGGCGAACGAGTCGCCGCCGCCGACGCGGTCGTAGATTTCGAGATTCTCGCGCGTCTGCGATTGATAGAGTTCGCCTGCCTGAAAGCAGACCGCGCCCCAGTCGTTCACGGTCGCCGTCTTCGCGTTGCGCAGCGTCGTCGCCACCACCTTGAAGTTCGGAAACTCACTCACGGCGCGCTCAATCATCCGGCGAAAGTTGCCCACGTCGAGCTTCGAATGGTGTTCGTCAAGCCCCTCGACTTCGAGGCCGAGACAGGCTGTGAAGTCCTCTTCGTTGCCAATCATCACATCGACGAAGCGCGCCAGTTCGCGGTTGACCTCCTGCGCGCGCGCCTTGCCGCCGACGCCCTTCCAGAGAGACTCACGATAGTTGAGGTCGTAGGAGACAATCGTGCCGTGACGCTTGGCAGCCTCCATCGCCTCGCGCGCGACGGCAGGCGTCGTCTCCGAGAGCGCGGCGAAGATGCCGCCGGTGTGAAACCAGCGTGCGCCCTCGCGGCCGAAGAGCGCGTCCCAGTCGATGTCGCCGGGACGGAGTTGCGAGACGGCTGTGTGTCCCCGGTCGGAGCAGCCGAGCGCGGCGCGCACGCCGTAGCCGCGCTCCGTGAAGTTGAGTCCGTTGCGTACCTCGCGGCCGACGCCGTCGTACTTGCGCCACAGGACATGCGATTGGTCAACGCCGCCTTGAAAAATCAAATCTTCGACAAGTCGGCCGACCGGGTTATCGGCGAGCGCCGTGACGATGGCCGTGTCGAGACGGAAGCAGCGGCGCAGTCCGCGTGCGACGTTGTACTCGCCGCCTCCTTCCCAGACCTGGAACGTGCGCGCCGTGTGCACGCGCGCGTCGCCGGGGTCGAGTCTGAGCATCACTTCGCCGAGGCTCACCAAGTCCCAACGGCAACCGTCCTTCGGTTTCACGTCGAATAACTGTGTCATAGTCTCCGCCTATCTCGCATGGCTCTCCACGTCGGCCGGTTCGAGGCGCGGCGCGAGCAGGTGTATGACGAGCAGCGCGACGAGATAAGCCGAACCGGCGATGATGAAGATGGGCAGGTACGAGCCTGTGTACTGAAGGATGAGGCCGACCGTGGTGGCGATGAGCATACCGCCGATAGAGCCTGCCATGCCGCCGATGCCGACGACCGAACCGACCGCGCGACGCGGAAACATGTCCGATGCGGTCGTGAAGATGTTGGCGCTCCAACCCTGATGCGCCGCCGCCGCCAGACTGATGAGCGCGACCGCCACCCACAGGTTCGAGGCGTTCGCAGCGAACATGATAGGCACGACCGACACGGCGCAGAGCAACATCGCCGTCTTACGCGCTTTGTTCACCGTCCACCCGCGCTTGATGAGCGAAGACGAGAGCCAGCCGCCGCCGATTGAACCCACGTCGGCCGCAACGTAGATAACGACGAGCGGGAGACCGATTTGCGTGATGTTCAGTCCGTAGTTCGTGTTGAGAAACTTCGGCAGCCAGAAGAGGTAAACCCACCAGATGGGGTCTGTCAGGAACTTGCCGATGGCGAAAGCCCACGTCTGCC
>DASZCR010000327.1:0-7631 GCA_035942915.1 Pyrinomonadaceae bacterium
GGCATGATGTGCCCCGCGCCTTCACATTAAGACGACGGTTCTGTTGCCCTCCATTTAAGCCTACGAGGTTAGCTGTCGGGCTCGAACTTGGAATGTTCTACGACGTAGGTGCGGCCATCTCGCCGCATCGTTCGTCGATGCGCCCCGTGTCCCGTCTCGGACGGGACATTGGTTCCCCCGCGTCATGCCGCGCGCCCTGCAACAGTGCGCGCGCCGCGTGACTTCGGCAGACAATTTTTCAACAGTCAGGATTCTACGCCCGCGCCTCAGCGAAATCAACAGAGTGTGCGCTGGCCTTGCCTCATCCGCCGACGTGGACGGTCGGACGCCGTTCGGGGTCTTCTTCCGCCTGCCGTAAAATCTCACGCGTGACGGGCGCGGTGTCGCCTTCGCCGAAGGCGATGTATCTGAGCAGATACGCGAATGGATTGCCCTCGCTCCACCCGAAGTAGATGTGAGGAATCTTCCCTGTCGTGTCGCGCAGGTGAAGCAGGAAGGCCGCGATGGCGTTCGGGACGGCCGGACTGACCGTGCGCAGCACGCGATAGCCGCCGACGTTTGCGCCCGTAATCTTCATCACCCCGGAGAACTCGGAGGCGTCGCCCGGCGTGACCTCGAAGAAGAGGACAGGCTCGTCGGGCGGGATGTGGTTGTCCTCTCGCTTCTCTTTCTCCTTCAACTGATATTCGCCGAGGTCGCCTCGGTCGCAACGGTTGGCGATGATGCGTATCACGCCGCGACTCGATTCCTCGATGAAGGCGCGCGCCGTCTCGTCAAACTCCATCTTATCGACGCGCAACTCGGTCGAGCGCCAGACCCTTGAGACGAGCGAGGTGAAGATAATCGCGCCGATGAAGAACGAAGCAATCTTGATGCCTTCGGGCTGTTCGATGACGTTCACCACGGTCGTGTACGCGAAGACGAGAGAGATGAGCAGGAAGCCCCACCTCAACCAGCCGCCCTCGCGCCAGACCATCAGCGTGACAGCGACGGCGGCCGAGCCCATCAGGACGAGCACGCCCGTCGCGTAGGCGCCGGCCTGCGCGTCAACGTCGGCCTTGAAGGCGATGGTCACGAAGAAGGCAATCAGCGTGTAGACGATGACGAGCGGCCGGGTTGCACGCGCCCAGTTGGGAGCCATGCCGTAGCGCGGCAGATATCTCGGCACGATGTTCAAGAGTCCGGCCATTGCCGACGCTCCGGCAAACCACAGAATCAGAATCGTGCTCAGGTCGTAGACCGTGCCGAAGGCGTCTCCGAGCAGTTCGTGTGCCAGATAGGCCAGCGCGCGTCCGTTGGCCTTGCCTGATTCCTGCCCGTCATGTCCTTCGGCGAACTCGTGCGGCGGGATGAGCGTGGTCGTCACGAGGCTGCTGAGGATGAGCAATACGCTCATGATGAGCGCCGCGCCCGTCAGCAGTTTGCGCGTGTTGCGGATGCGCCCCAGAGGTCTGTGCTGCGTGTCGCCAGGGTCGCCTTTGACGAGCGGCATGACGACGACGCCCGTCTCGAAGCCTGAGAGTCCGAGCGCCAGTTTCGGGAAGAGGAAGAGGGCGACAGCCACCATCATCCAGGGTTTGCCGTTCACCTGCGGGTGCGTAAAGAGCGCGTTCTTCCAATCGACCAGCACGTGCGGATTCAGCAGGATGTGATAGAAGCTGACGCCGATGACGATTAAGTTCAGCAGGATGTAAATGGCGACGATGAAGACGGCGATGCCGATGGCCTCCTTGAAGCCTTTGAGGAAGACCGCGCCGAGCAGGCCAATCAACACGAGCGTCACGGCGACCGGGTGTTTGAGCGCCGGGAGGTGGTCGTGGACGTAAGGATTCTCGACGATGTGCGCGGTGGCGTCGGCGGCCGAGAGCGTGATGGTGATGATAAAGCCGGTCGCCGCAAAGCCCAACAGCGCGAGGACGAAGAGCTTGCCCTTCCAGCGCGAGAGCAGGTTCTCTAGCATAGAGATAGAGCCGTCGCCGTGCGGGCTGGCGGCGGCGACCCGCTTATACATGGGCAGCGCACCGAAGAGCGTGAGCAGAACGAGGACGAGCGTGGCTATCGGAGAAAGCGCACCGGCGGCGAGCGCCGCAATCCCCGGTTGATAACCCAGCGTCGAGAAATAATCGACGCCCGTCAGGCACATCACTTTCCACCAGGCGTGCTCCTGATGGTGCCCTTCGCGCTCGTGCGGCCCTTCAACCTCTTTGAGTTGCCCCTTGAGCAGCCAGCGCTTGAATCTTCCGGGGCTTTTGCTCGTCCCTTTCGAGACTACAGATTCTGCCATCCACGTCTCCTGACATGGCCGAAGGCGCTCTCCGCGCTCGACTCTGGCCGGTAAGCTCGCGTCAAGCAAACCCCGACTTGACGTATTTACTTAATACGGACGGGAAGTTGTTGTCCCTGCGTTTTGTACCAAACCGGCTCGCTCAAGACAAGTTGGGAATACTCCGATTCAAAGCGCGTGCCCGAACTTTTAAACGGGCGGAGGTAGAGTTATCGCTTCTCCTGTGCTAAAGTCTGGAACGAACAAGCCTTTGGTAGTGTCCTGAAGGGTGCGAAAAGAACTTCAAAAAGGCCGTTTCGACATCCTTCATCCACCCGTTACCAGCATACAGTCAACAGTCGAAGAGCGCCCCGACACGCTTCTGTCCGAGAGTGTATTTGTGCGGATGAAAACACCGCTTCACAGCAACAGCCCGCTAAACGCGTCGAAGGAACGTGCCACCAAAGCTGACGGTGTCGTTCACATCGCCGACGTGCGTCGCGCCGTGTCGGGTCGCGCGTCGGCCGTCTCGATAACGCGCGCCGACCTGCTGCGCGAAATCGAAGAGTCGCGCGAACTGCTCGACCGGGGTCTGTCGAGCGAAGCGGAATCGCGCCTGCGTCACCTGACGACTCTCGCGCGCGGCGACGCCGGATTGCTGGCGCGCGCGCGTTGGGTGCTCTCTCTGGCGCTTGAGATGCAGGGACGCTACCGCGAGTCGCTCGAAATCATCGAGCCTTACGAGGTGGCCGAAGCGCGCCAGCACATCGACCCGGAAGTGGCCGCCTCGCTGCGCGTCCAGATTGGCATGGCCTACAACTACACGGGCGACCACCCGAAGGCCATCGCTCTGCTGAACACGGAGTTGCGCGAAGCCTCCGAGACGGACTCGGACGCGCAACTCGGCGCAATCTACGGCGCGCTAGCACGCGTCTACCGCAGCATCGCCGAGTACACCATCGCACGCGACTACGCGCAGAAGGCGCTCGAATACTGCCGCCGCACGGGCGACTGGCGCGGCCTCGCCGAAGCCTATTTCGGCATCGGCCTCTGCGACGTACACGAAGGCAACAGCGAGGGCGGGCTGGAGAACTTCGAGCACGCGCTCAAGCTTGTCGGCGACCGTCCCGCGCTCTACCTGCTCGGACGCATCTACAACAACATCGCTGGCGCTTACTGGTTTCTCAAGCGCCCGCACGACGGCATCCGCTCGCTGGAAAAGGCCGTCGACTACTACGAGCGCACGGAGCACAAGGCGAACGCCGTCGTCGGTTATAACAATCTCGGCATCAACCTGATTCTGGTCGGCGAGTGGACGCGCGCGCACGAAGCGCTCAAACGTGCGCTGGCACTCGCCCTCGAAGTTGACTCGCACGACACGCAGGCTCCGATGGTCTATGACTCGCTCGGCGAGTTGCGCATGCTGCGCGGCGACCTGGAAGAGGCGCAGCAGCTACTCGAACGCGCCGTTAATCTGGCGGCGGCCAACGGCAACAAGTGGTACGCGGGACAGGCCATGCGGACGCTCGGCCGCTGCCATCTGACGATGGGCGAGACCGAGCGCGCCATCGTCGAGGGCGAAGGCGCGCTGGCGCTGGCCGAACGCATCGGCGACCGTCAGGCCGTCTGCGAATCGCAACTGCTGCTCGCAGAGGCGCACCTGCAATCCGGCTCCTTCGCCCAGTGCGAAGCGATACTGAAGAAGATTCTGGCCGAGACGAACGACACGGCGACCGACATCGGCCTCGTCGGCGAAGCGCAGCGCATTCACGGGATGCTCTCTCTGCATCAGGAGGACGCCACGCTCGCCGTCCACCACTTCGGGCGCAGCCAGTCGATTTTCGAGATGCTCGGCGACCGCTACCGTTCGGCGCGCGGCCACTACTGGCTCGGCGAAGCGTTCGCCGCCTTGGCGCAGAGCGAGCGCGCCGCAGAGCACTTCGGCCTCGCCATCCACACCTTCCGCGAGTTGGGCGCGCGCCTCGACCTCGAACGCGCGGAGGCTTCGCTGGCGACCCTCGAAGGCGGCGCCAGCGCACACACGGCCGAGCCTCCGGCGACGGCGCAACTGCTGACTTTGCGTCTGGCCGAAGCGACCGCCTCGCGCGAGTTGCTGCTGCGCGAGTTGGGTGCAGTCATTCATCAGGAGACGCAGGCGCGTCGCGTGCTCATCGTCGAGGCGGGCGAAGAGAATCGTCCGAAGGTCGTCATCTCGCACGGCTGCACGGCGGAGGAGGCCGCGCGTCTGGCCGAACAGTTGGACGCGACGCAGACCGACGCCGAGCGCGAACGTTTTTCGACGCGAGAGGATGCGCGCGTTATCACGCTGCGGCCGACCAATGCGCCGCACGCCTCGCTCATTGTCTCGCCGCGCGAACAGACGATGCTGGCCGGTGGTTCGTCCATCGAGCCTCTGCTGCGGGTCGTCGAACTCGGCATGGACGTATGCGCTCTGCGCGCACGCACCCGCACGGGACGCGACACGCAGACGCCCGACTCTCTGACGGGCGCCAGTCTCATGCCCGGCTTCATCCATTCAAGCCCGGCGATGACGAGACTCGTCGATGAAGTTCACAAGATACGCTCGTCGGATGTGACCGTGCTTGTCACGGGTGAATCGGGGACGGGCAAGGAGTTGGTCGCACGCGCCATCCACGCGCTCAGTTCGCGCCGCTCGAAGGTCTTCGTTCCCTTCAACTGCACGGCCGTCCCGAAGGAGTTGTCCGAAGGCTACCTCTTCGGCTACCGTCGCGGCGCCTTCACGGGCGCAGTCTCCGACTCGGCCGGTGTGATTCGCACGGCCGCCGGTGGCACACTCTTTCTCGACGAGATAGGCGACCTGCCTCTGGACGTGCAGCCCAAGCTGCTGCGCTTCCTTCAGGAAGGCGAGATTCAACCGCTCGGCGAACAGCGGCCGATTAAGGTGGACGTGCGCATCATCGCCGCCACCAACACAGACCTCGAACGGATGGTGGCCGAAGGACGCTTCCGCGAAGACCTCTACTATCGCCTCAACGTGATACGCCTGCGCGTGCCTCCTCTGTGCGAGCGCCGCTCAGAGATTCCGACCATCGTTAACTATTACATCAACCACTACTCGGCGAAGTTCGGGCGCAGAGACGTGCAGATTACGCCGCAGACCGTTGACCTCCTGATGGTCTGCGACTGGCCGGGCAACGTGCGCCAGTTGTGCAACGAAATCCAGCGCATCGTCGCACGCGCCGAAGACGGGACAACCATCACGCCCGACCATCTCTCGCCGGAACTGCGCCGCGTCTCTGCGCCGCACTCGGCTGCGCAAACCAACGTCACGCCCATCAGCGCGGCTGCCGCCGCCATCGCCTCCGAAGCGTCCGCGCAAGGACTCACGCTGGCCGACGCGCTCGCAGACCTCGAACGCAGGATGATTGCCGATGCCCTGCGCAAACATAACGGCAACATCTCTCGCACGGCACGCGAACTCGGCCTCACGCGTCGCGGCCTCTACCTCAAGCTCGAACGCTACTCGCTCCACAACGCACAGAGCGCCTGAAAGCAAAGCTCCCTCAGGCGCTCTCTCGGCCATCCCCCTCGTTCTCCGTCAAAGACTCTCTAACTCGCCGTCGGCTCGAACGACTCGCCAGCCCGCCCCGCATCGGCCGTCGAAGCCTGCGGCGTGCGCAGCTTACTCTCTGCCCGCCAGTAAATGTCGGCCGAGGCTTTGCACAAAAAGTCATTAAAAACGATTAGCGAGTATGCACATTTTGTGCAGGATGGTTTTCTGCACAAAAAGTCTGGTAGGCTTGCGCCATGCTTGACCGGCTCAAAAAGCCCTTTAAGTGGTTTACGCTGGAAACGCTTGGCAACGGGCTATACGACCTTATTGGCATGCTATGGAGGTCTGCAATAATGACCGCCGTAGCCACGCTTGTCGTTAAGTATGCCAGCACCATTCCACCCGATGTGGGTCTTATCATTTGTCTGTTTATAGTCGCGCTTGTCTTTTTTGGTTTACAGCGTTTTATAGACAGGCGACGCAATAGACCTTCAAGTAAAGAGACAGTCGAATCCACACCAGAGGCAGAGCAAATTCCAGATGTCAATATTGAGGAACTAAGAGGCCGTATTAAAGAACTAGAAGATGGTAAAGCGGCAGATGCTAGAACGATAGAGCAGCAGAGAACCCAAATAGGGCAACTACAACACGACGCGCAAACTCATAGCATGAGAGCCGAGTTTCGGGATAGGCAGTTAGAAACACTCAAGACCCAATACGAGTGGCTGCATGAAATGGCAGAGGAGCAAGCGAAGGATATAAGCAAGTATGTAGTAGTTGAGCAAGTCCGTTTCTGCTATCACGAATTTATCGCACCTATACCGTATCTTATATTTGCCGTAGACATTCGCAATAAGTCTGTGTTTGACATCACTATTGAAGATGAGATGAAAGGGCATATTAGGATTGCCGGAGAACGGTTGCATGGTGAAAAGGAACTAGTCCACAACCCGAAGATTCCACCATCGGACAAAGGGACGCTTACTATTAAGCAACGCCTTGGTTCGGTAGAAGTCGAGCTTGTGAAGGGATGTGAGAAAGAGTATCTAGGGGCTTTTTATTACTTTGACAAGCTAGAGATTATGATAGCAGCCCGCACAGAGATTCCACGCTTTGAACGTCCCCCCCTGCAACTCCCCGAACACATAAGCAGCAAAGATAACGAGATTGCTCAGTTAAAGAATGAACTCGCTTCGTTGCATCGGCGTTCTGAAACCATTGTTAGGTTGAATTTGGCTCTTGGCGGCGCGTACACCCTCGCAAATCTTTTTGAAGCCGGAGAACCGCCCTCAAAAGAGAGGATTGAGCATTGGTTCAATTCGACCTTGCGCGGTCATATTCACCCCGACGAGTTAGAGGCTTTATGCGAAGGGTTGCCGGAACTCACTGATTCGCCCGTTGAGCAAAGAGATTTGATAGAGAAATACTGCTTTAAACTCCGCAGACGCATTGCGGAGGAACGTCATAAGCAGTGAGTTGTTCGTTTAAGGTTTACTCATTCCAGAACGTCGGCTCAATGTTGAGTTCATAGATGGACGAGATAAGACAGCAAATGTTATGGCACAGAATCTTGCACAGCACTTCGTTCGTCTGCGCCGTCACGCTCTTGCTGCGAAGCCTCTCACCGAACTTGCCTTTAATCATGTTGTAAGTTCCGAGATGTTAAAGGCCGCCATCCCTCGCCCGAAGGATGACGGCCTAGCGGCACAGTCTAGCCCCCCTAGTCGTGCCAGCTATCTAATCAGTTGACGAACGAAGCGCACGAGCACGCCTACGTCTTCGGGCTTCTTCAGGTAGACATCGACCCCCGCGTTATAGGCTTCTCTCTGTGCC
>DASZCR010000328.1:0-2572 GCA_035942915.1 Pyrinomonadaceae bacterium
GTCCGGTCGAAACTGCGCTGAGCTTACCGGCCGGTCAACCCGTAGTTCTGCGTTTATAGATTCGGCTCGTCACCTACATTTGGCCGTCAAACGACTGTACGTTATGATACAGCACTTCAGCTTTGCAGCCGTGGGAGCACACATCCTGCTCGCCTGAAATCCCAAGATGGAAACGACCGGACAAACAGCGCCTCCGCCGCGGGCGAGTATCAACGCCGCTTTGCCTTACGTCGCGTGGGCGATTGCGCTGGTCTCCACCGCGGGCAGCCTCTTCTTCAGCGAGGTGATGAGCCTCGCGCCGTGCGTGCTGTGCTGGTATCAGCGCGTCGCCGTCTACCCGCTGGTCTTAGTCATCGGGACGGGAATCATCACGCGCGACGTGCGGATGAAGCGTTACGCGCTGCCCCTCTCTCTGGCGGGCCTGGCGGTGTCTGTCTACCACAACCTGATTTACTACGGCGTCATCCCGGAGGCGCTCACCCCCTGTTCGCAGGGAGCCTCGTGCGCCGAGAGGCAGATAGAGTGGTTCGGCTTCGTCACCATCCCGCTCATGGGGCTCGCGGCGTTCGCGTGTCTGACGCTGTGCCTGCTCTTATACAAACCGGCACGAGAGGACGTGTGAGATGCGGAAAGAGATTAAGATTCTGGCCGTGATAGGCGTGCTCGTCGTGGTCGGGGCCGTCCTCGGTGCGAGCTACTACCGCGAGGCCAAGCAGGGCGAGCGCAGGGAGACGACCGGAGCGGCGGCCGACAACCGACTCGTCCGCCCCGACAGCCCGGCCCTCGGCCCCGCGGACGCGCCCGTCACCGTCGTCGAGTTCGTTGACCCTGAGTGTGAGTCGTGCGGCGCGTTCCACCCAACGCTGAAGAGGATTCTCAAGGACTACGACGGCAAGGTGAGGCTCGTCGTCAGGTACATGCCGCTGCACCCGAACTCGCTGCTCGCGGCCAACTACACGGAGGCGGCCGGCGAGCAGGGCAAGTACTGGGAGATGCAGGAGCTTCTCTTCCGACGCCAGAACGAGTGGGGCGAGATACACGGGCACGGCCCGCAGGTCGCCGCCGCCACGGCGCGGCGCGAGCCCGCCCCCGCCCTGTTCGACAGGTACGCGGCGGAGTTGGGGCTCGACGTAGAGAGGGTGCGCGCCGCCGTCAGAGAGAACCGCTACGCGGCGAAGGTCGAGCGGGACATGCGGGACGGACAGAGCCTCGGGGTGTCGAGGACGCCCACCTTCTTCGTCAACGGCCGGATGCTAATGAGGTTCGGCGAGCCGTACCTGAGAGCACTGATAGACGAGGAACTGAAGAAGTGACGGGCCGGCGTGTAGTTCCCGAATCATTCTCGGCAGCGAGGTCCTTCTTCTCGCCGCGCTCGCTGCTTGAGCCGACAGTCATCGGCTTCCGTCCCGAGGACCCCGACCTCAGCGGCCACGTCGTCATCATCGGCCACGGGCTCAACGGCCGGGACCTCACGCGTGCTGCGCAAGAGCGGCGTGCCCCATCTCGTGCTTGAGTTGAACGCTCAGGTCGTGCGCGAGGCAGCGCGGGGACTTGAAGCCGGCGGTGCTTACAGATTCCGAAGCCCTTCGGAGCCGCCCGAACCCTACCCCCGAACGACGCCCCCGGCGCAGCGCCGCGAAGCCCTTCGGGGAGGGTGAAAAGGTTGATGCAAAAGAAGTTGCATGGGGGCTTTAACCTAATAACTACAGCCGTTTGACACCCTCTTTTTTTGCCTGTATATTCACTCCGCTTTGTTGCAAGGGGGGCGTGCATTGTCACGCAAAGTGACCGTTTTGCCATTCTCCGGCAGAGATTCTTCTCTCGGTTTTGAAAGGCATTCTTCCTCCGCGGCGAAGCCGGTAAGAGCGAGCGTCGCGGAGTCGCATTCCAAAGGGGTCGGCACCTCAGACGTACATTTTTGCCGCCTTCCGACGGGCCGCCTCGCGCAGCCCGGTTTAACGCCCTGAGCCTTACGTCCTGATAACTTTTTACTTGGTGTAGTGCGGCCGTGGCCCGCGGGGGCCTGGTCTAACTTGAGCCATAATCCCTTCGGATTCTAGCCCCAAACTCACAGTCCGAAATCATCCGTCTGGAACAGGTGAGGTAGAGGAAAGACCGCGCCCTAAGACGAGCGAAGCCCCGGCAATCTCCGCGCTTCTGAAGGCGCAGACCGGGCCTCTGGTCGGAGACGACCTCGGTCGGGGTCTTTTCGCTCGCGGTTGTCTTCGCCCGAGCGAGCACGCCTAACCGCGCACGGTCTCCCCTCTCAAATTTATCCTTCTTGCCCTCAATTCTTCACCGCAATTTAGGGAGGATTATGAACATCGACTCACCCACGGAGACGCCTCAATGGTACGCCATCTACACACACGCGAAACAGGAGGAGAGAGCGGAAAGCAACCTCAGAGCCTGGAGGGTCGAAACCTTTAACCCGAAGGCGAAAGAGATTCGGAAGCGCAACTCGAACCCGAACGGCTTCGTCACCACGCAATTATTCCCGCGCTACATCTTCGCCCGTTTCGTCGCCCAAAACCTTCTTCATAAAGTTTCCTACACCAGGGGGGTACACAGC
>DASZCR010000329.1:0-36566 GCA_035942915.1 Pyrinomonadaceae bacterium
ACGGAGACGCTCAAGCGCAACGACTACAACGTCGCACGCGCGGCCGTCGCGCTCGGCCTCGGTTCGCGTCAGACGCTCTACAAGAAACTCAAACGCCTGACCATCAACGTCGGCGACTTCCTACAAGACGACCAGCAGCCCGGCCTTCAACTACGCGCCGACGGAGTGTGAAAGTCTTCAGTGCTATGCTGATTCTCTACCTCTTCTATTTCGCGTCGGCAATGTTGATTCATGAGTTGGGACATCTGGTCGCGGCTCGTGCGTGCCGCGTTCCGGCTCATGAGTTGGGGCTTGGTTGGGGACGCAAGGTGTGGAGCTTCCATGCAGGTGGCGTTGAATACAAGCTGCACGCGCTGCCAATCGGCGCTTACGTGCGGATGGACATGGAGGCGTTGCAGCGCAGACCTCTGTCGCAGCAGGTGTTGGTGCTGCTCGCGGGAGTCATCGTCAACCTCGTCGCGGCAGCACTCGCGCCGGATAGTTGGTTCGGAACGATGAATCTGCTGCTGGCGGCGACGAACCTGTTGCCGCTCTATCAACAGGACGGTTGGAAGTGCGGCATGATTATGCTGCGCGCGTTGATGAGGCGTCGGAGTTCTTTCGTCGAGTGGACGTTTACGGTCGCGGGCGGTGTCATCAGTCTCACCGTCTTCGTCGCACAGGCGCTCCGACGCATCTGACTTTTTACAACTCGATTTCAGCAAGCATGACGGGCGGTCATGCGTTTGAGGTTACTGACCTTGAACGCGTGGCCGCCTCGCTTCATTTGTGCCTGTCAACGCGCGTCGCCGGGCGGTTAAAGGCAACGCCGGACGGTGTCAACGCGCGGCGACAAGAGGCTAAGTCGTTGCGCGTTCGTCCTTTGCATGTAGAGCGCGAGGTGGCCTGTTGCGTGTGCGTGTGCGCTGTCTGTCGCCGCGCGTTGACAGGGCGGACGGGCGAGTTTGTCGGTTGCGCGTTGCGGGGCGCGTCTTTGTTGGGTTTGACCGAGAGCGCAGGCTGTGGCACGCGCCTTGTCATAGAGGCAGCGTGTCCAAGAGAAGCGACTCCGAGACGAGCGAGTGGCATCGGTCGAGGAGGGTCGCCGGAAAATGAATCGAGGAAAGGGAAGATGAAAAGGGTCATGACTAGAACGCTCATTGCACTCGTCGGTGTTGTGCTGGTGTTGCCCTTCGTCGCCGTCGCGCTGCTCGTGGGGGCGCGAGCACTGGCGTCGGCTGAGAGCACGGAGCACAACCTGATGCTGGTTGCGCTGGCGTTCGTCGCGGCACTCTTCGGCGGCGTGAGGAATCTCGTCCGACCGGCGGAGATAGAGCACGGACACCGTTCGTCGCTTCACATCGCTCCAAAAGTCGCGCACAGAAGGCGTCACGCATTCCTCGGCACACATGGTCTTTAAACGTCCACGAGCGTCCGGCCGAGGTGCGCGCACGAAGATTCGCGCCGCCGCCGCACGGGGCTCTCACCTCTGACTCTCAAACCAAAACCTAAAAGGAGCAAACACCCATGTTGAAGAGATTCTTCCGCGATGAGACCGGTCTGGAACTTTCCGAGTACGCAGTGGCCGCCGCGCTTGTGGCGATTACCGTAGTCGGCGCTTTTGAACTGCTCGGCGGCGCGATTGACGGCAAGATTCGCGAACTGACCGGCTACATCGAAGAGGGCAGCGGCGCTCAGTAAGAGAGACACGCCGACGAAGACGGGTCGGCGCGAACGCGCCACGCTTCCCCCAGAAGAAGCTGCACGCGAACGCGCCGACCACTTCAAACACCCCTCGTGCTTCGCCATCGTTCAAACACACACCCGCAAACACGTTTCGATTAGACACTTCTTTTAAAAATCCTACGGAAGAGACGATTCCGATGCCAGCCCAGTTCATCATCACCGTCGGAGCATTGCTCATCCCGCTCGCCGTCATCATCACTTATTACGACGTGCGCTACCGACGCATCCCCAATGCCTTCGTGCTGGCGACGCTCGTGAGCGGCCTCTTTATCAACAGCGTGGCCGGTGGCCTATCGGGCTTGGGTGCGAGCCTCGCCGGGTGTGCGTTGGCCTTCGGCCTGATGCTCGTGCTGCACGTCTTCGGCGCGATGGGCGCGGGCGACGTGAAGTTGTTTGCGGCGGTCGGCTCGGTCGTCGGGCTGCCGCTCGTCCTGCCGACCTTCCTCGTCGTGCTCATCACGGGCGGCGCGTTGGCCGTGCTGACGATACTGCGCGCGGGCACAGTCATCACGACGATGCATCGCGTCCTGCAAATCTTCGTCGGCCTGCTGCCCGGCTGGCAGATGCCGCGTTTCGGCGTCCCGGCAGACCGGCGGCAGACGATTCCTTACGGCGTCGCCATCACGCTCGGCAGCATCATCTCGATGTGCGTCTTCCGCGCCTGAAGTGGCCGACGGCGCGAAACATCTTTTGCATCTCTGAACACGGAGAACATGAAAGCCATGCGGAACAAACGTCTTGTCGTCGTGCTCGTGGGAGCGGCGCTGTTCGGGTTGGTGGCCGCCGTCTCGGTGAGCCGCTATCTGTCGAACGCGCAGGCCTTTTCCAACAACATGAAGCCGGTCGTCGTCGCCAAGGTCGACATTCCGCTCGGCACGACCATCGTCGCCGAACAACTCTCGACGGCGCGCTTCCCCTCGAACGCCACGCCCGAAGGCGTCTTCGAGTCGGCCGAAAAGCTGGTCGGCCGCGTCGCCGTCGTCAACATCGCCGCGCGCGAGCCGCTCACGGATTTCAAACTCGCGCCCGAAGGCTCGTCCGGCGGTCTGTCGGCCGTCATCCCCGAAGGCTTCCGCGCGATGACGGTCAAGGTTGACGACGTGGTCGGCGTCTCCGGCTTCCTGATGCCGGGCGCGATGGTTGACGTGCTGACGGTCATCGACCAGCCGGACTCGTCCGGCGCGCGGCGCGAACCCGTCTCGAAGATTGTCTTGCAGAACGTCAAGGTGTTAGCCAACGGGCAGAACATCGACAAGCCGAAGAACGACCGCGAGGCCGAGTCCGTCCGCGCCGTGACCTTGCAGGTCACTCCCGAACAGGCCGAGAAACTGGCGCTCGCTTCGACCGAAGGAAAGCTGCGCCTCGTGATGCGCAACGTGATTGACCAGGGCGACGAGCAGACGACGGGCGCAGACAAGAAGAGCCTGTTGACGGGCGAGCGTGCAACGCCTGTGGTCGAACCGGGCGCGCTCAAGAGCGAGCAGCCGCAAAGGATGCCGCCTGCGCCCGCGCCCGTCATGCACCGTCAACGCGCGCCTCGCGTCGAGCGTCGCGCCGAGCCTGCGACGCAAGTGCCGCAGCCTGCGCCGCCCGCTCAGCCCGCGCCGCCGCGCCAGTCCGTCGAAGTCATACAGGGCGCGAAGCGCAGCACCGTCGAATTTCCGTAACCCTTCATCGTCCTAAAGCCAAAGGAGTCTACAGCCATGCAGAACCGTTCCCTTGTCGCACGTCTCGCGGCGCTCGCCGGTAGCGCGGCGCTCGTCTGCGCCGCCGCCTCCGCCACGCCCGCCCGCGCGCAGGAGCAGCCGTCGCAGACTTCCGTGCGCGCCTCCTTCGCCACAGGGACGAAGGAGTCGACGCAGATTAACGTCCTCGTCGGACAGTCGCGCGTTATCAACTTCGACCGTCCCATCGGGCGCTTCTCGGTGTCGAACCCGGAGGTCGCCGAAGCCGTGCTCGTCGCGCCTGACCAGGTGCTCGTCAACGGCAAGGCGTTCGGTCAGATTAATCTCATCGCGTGGGAGCAGAAGGGCGGAGAGTTCGTTGTCTTCGATGTCTTCGTCCGCGCCAACCTCTCGCTCATCGACTCGCAGATTCGCGCGCTCTTTCCGAAAGAAGACATCCGCCTCAGTCAGGCCAACGGCTCGGTCGTGATGTCGGGCAGCGTCGCCAATCCGAAGACGGCGACGCAGGCCGAATCGGTCGTGCAGGCCGCAGGCTTCAAGACCGTCAACATGCTTCAGACGCCGGTCACAGCGATGGCGCAGGTGCAGCTACAGGTGCGCGTCGCAGAGGTCAGCCGCAGCCGTCTGCGCGAGTTGGGCGGAAGCTTCGCTTATCAGGCGAGTCCCGGCGTCGGCGGCACGGTCGGCGCGGGCGGCGGGCCGTTCTCTGTGACGAAGATTGACGAGGGCAACATCTTCGGCGCGACGATTGGCAGCGCGCTCAACCTGTTCGTGATGGGCGGCAACACCTACAACTGGGTTCACGCGCTGAGGACGCAGGGCGCTCTGCGCTCGCTCGCCGAGCCGAACCTGATTGCGATGGACGGGCAGGAAGCGAGCTTCCTCGCGGGCGGCGAATACCCTGTGCCGGTCGCGCAGAGCGGCAGCGACCGCACGAGCGTCACCATCGTCTTCAAGGAGTACGGCGTGCGCCTCAAGTTCAAGCCGACCATCCTCGACGAAGACCACATCCGTCTCGAACTCGAACCCGAAGTTTCGACCATTGACTTCGCCAACGGCGTCAAGTTCGAGGGCTTCCTGATTCCGGCCTTGAAGACGCGCCGCGCCAAGACGGGCGTCGAACTGCGCGACGGGCAGTCGTTTGCGCTCGCCGGTCTGCTCGACAACAACGAGATTCGCTCGCTCTCGAAGATTCCCGTCCTCGGCGACATCCCCATCCTCGGCACGCTCTTTAGCTCGAAGTCGTTTCAGAAGAGCGAGACGGAGTTGATGTTCATCGTCACGGCGCAACTGGTCAAGCCGTCGAACCGCGACGACCTGCCGCAGTGGCGCGGCATCGACGGTCTCAAAAACGGCTCGCCGCTCGGCGTCGAACCGAAGGGCGAAGGCATCACCGGCGAGCACGGCTTCTCGACCGGCGGCACCACCTCCGCCGCGCCCGCGCAGCCGAAAGAGACGACCAAAGATGCGGACGTGAAAACGGACGCGAAGGCCGATGCGAAGGTTGATGCAAAGACCGACGCGAAGACCGAAGCGAAGACTGAGGTGAAGACCGAAGCGAAGACTGAAGTGAAGGCGGGCGAGACTAAGGCGGCAACGACGACTGAGGCGACGAAGGAGGTCAGTCAGGTTGCTCCCGTTCCGCCGTCGAACTAACTCCCCGATGCGCGCGCACGCGCGAGAGGCTTGCGGAGTCGCAGCGCGTTCCCCCGGACGCACGCTCCGCAAGGCTCTCGTCGGCGCAAGAGCCGACAGAACCATCAGCGAGAGTGGCTTACGAGAGGAGGCAAGCGAGATGAACCGCCGGATGATTCGCATCAAGGGTCGCAGAGAGAACGAACGAGGCTCCGTCCTCGCCGTCAGTGCTTTCGGGATGCTCAGCCTGCTCCTCGCCGTCGGGCTTGGCGTCGACATCAGCCACTTCTACGTCGTCAAGACCGAGTTGAAGAATGCGGCCGACGCGGCGGCGCTGGCCGGTGTCTCGGCGCTCAACTCTTCGCCGGGCGGCATTACCGAAGCGACGACGCGCGCCGTGCAGGTGATGAACAGCTACGAGTTCAACAACAAGGGCGTCACCATCAATCGCAACAACGTGCAGTTCTCGGCGACGCTCGACGGCGCATACATGAGCGAGGCCGCCGCCGCCACGACCGCCGTCGCGCCGACCATCCGCTTCGTCAAAGTGACTGTGCCTCCGAAGGAGGTCAACGTCTTTTTCGCCACGCCCGTCCTCGGCGGCAAGCAGAACCTTTCGGCTGAGGCGACGGCCGGACTCTCCGTCCCGCTCAACGTCGTCTTCAGCTTCATCCCCCTCGCCGTCACAGACAACAACCTGACGCCGGGACAGACCTACACGATTCGCGCCGCACCGCAGAATCAGGTCTCGCCCGGCAACTATCAGGTGCTCGCCGTCACCGGACGGGGGGCGAGCACGGCGCGCGACGGCATCGCGCGCGGCGTCTTCGACGCGGCGCGTGTCGGCGACGTTTACGCCGTCGATACCGAGCCGGGCGTCAACTCCGGCCCGACGCGTCAGGGCATCAACACACGCTTCGACGAGTACGTCGCCGGGATGGAGCCGGCGCAGTATCCGCCCGATACGAACGTGATGGAAAACATCACCTACGACCAGTACAAGAGCGGCGACCCGCAGTTTAAGCAAGCGCCGACGCATCCGGGTGTTGCCGGACGCCGCGTCGTTATCATCCCCATCGTCGAACAGACACAGTTCAATCAGGGGCGCGACGAGGTGACGTTCAAGAAGTTCGGCGTCTTCTTCCTGCGCAGCAAGGTCAGTAACGGTAACGGCGGCGACATACAGGCCGAATACATCGGCAACCCGACCGTTATCGGCGCGGGCGGCTTCGACCCGACGGCAGGCCCCGGCGACCCGCTCCTGACGATGCCGGTTCTCTACAGGTGAGGTGAAGCAATGTTCGTGTGGCTGCACATCAAGCGCCGTCTCAACGGCTTTGCCGCGTGCGAGCGCGGCACGCAACTCGCCGAGTTGGCTATCGTGATTCCGCTGCTCATCCTGATGCTCGGAGCGGTGGCCGAGTTCGGGCGCTTCTTCTACACCTACACGACGCTCTCGAAGGCGACGCGCGCCGGAGCGCGTTATCTCATCACGCGTCCGGTCGGCTCAGTCAGCGAAGATGACGCCAAGAAGCTGGTCGTCTGCGGCGACGTGTCGGTCGCCTCCTGCGGCGGAGCCAACGCGCTGCTCGACGGCTTGGAGACCACCAACGTTGACATCGAGCCGTCGGGCAATCCGGGCGTCCCTGACACCGTCAAGGTGCAGATTATCAACTATCGCTACCAGCCGCTCTTCGACCTCGGAAAGCTGACGGGCGTGAGCGCGCTCTCACTGTCCATCGACGTGAGTCCAAGCACGACGATGCGCTACCTCTTGACTTAAACGCGGCGTGCGAGAGACGGGAGTCTGTTAAAGATGCGCGGAGAGAATTCGAGAGAGGGGCAGATGGGCGCGGCGCTGTTGGAGTTCGCCATCGGCGCGACGGTCTTCATCACGGCGCTCCTCGGCGTCGTCGAGTTCGGGCGTCTGCTCTGGACGCACAACGCGCTCGCCGACGCCACGCGCAGGGGCGCACGCTACGCCGTCACGCACAGCGCGAACGATGCCGATAAGGTCAAAAACATCGTCGTCTACGGCACAGAAGAACCGGGCGCAAAGCCGCTCGTGCACGGCATGGACGCCGAGGGCGTCACCGTTCAGGTCGAATACGCCGCCGGGTCGGCCGGTCTGCCTTACGGCGTCGGTCAAGGCTCGGCCACCGTCTTCGTCGAAGGCTTCCAGTTCCGTTTCCTCATCCCTCTGTTCGGCACATCGTTGCAGATGCCGAGCTACAAGACGACCCTGACGGCCGAGAGCGCGGGCACCGACGGCAGCACCGCGCCGACGGGCACGCCGACGCCCACCCCATCGCCGACACCTACGACGACGCCGACACCTGTGCCGACTCCAACCCCGACTCCGACTCCGGCTCCGACGCCATCGGCGACACCGACGCCCGCGCCGACTCCTGCGCCAACTCCGACACCGGCGCGCTCGTGCAACCGGGGTGAGTCGCCTGCGTCGGCGGGTTGCGTGTGCCGGCCGCCATTGCGCCTCAGAAGCAATGGCAAATGCCAGTAAGCAGCAGCGTCGCAGACGTGTGCGACGAAGTTCGAGATTGAAGACAAGGGAAGCGAGAGCAAAGGCGATGACTCAACAACTGACATTCGTGATTCTGAGCACCGGCCTCGAAACCTTCAAGGAACTGCGCGGCGCGCTCTCCGGCGAGACGGGCGCACGCCTGCTCGCAGGCGGCGACGATGCCGAACAGGTCTTCGCCGAGATTGAACGCCTGCACCCGTCGGCCGTCATCGTGGCGCTCGGACAGACGCCGGAAAACGAACTGAAGTTCGTCTCGCGCGTCGCCGCCGAGTGTCCGCAGACGGCGATTATCTGCGCCTCGCGCGATGCTTCGCCCGACCTTATCCTGCGCTCGATTCGCGCGGGCGCACGCGAGTTTCTGCGCCTGCCCGTCATCGCCGACGAGTTTAAGACGGTCTTTCGACGCACATCGGAGTTCTGCGCCGGTCAGGTCGAAGCGCCGAAGAAGCGCGGGCGCGTCGTCGCCGTCTTCTCAAGCAAGGGCGGCTGCGGCACGACCTTCATCGCCACCAACCTCGCCGCTTCTCTGAACGCGCCGACCGTCCTCGTCGACCTCAACTTGCAGGCGGGCGACCTCGGCCTCTTCCTCGGCGTCGAGCCGAAGTTCTCCATCGCAGACCTCGTCGAAAACCGCGAGCGCGTGGACGACTCCCTGCTCGGCAGCTATCTCGCGCCGCATTCGGCCAACCTCTCACTGCTGGCCGCGCCGCGCGAGGCCGACTCGGCCGACGACATCGAGCCTGAACACGTCTTCGACGTGATGGAAATCCTGCGCGAGCGCCACGACTACGTCGTCGTTGACCCGCAGCACACCTTCGACGCCATCACGCTCGCCGCGCTCGACCAGGCCGACGACATCCTTCTCGTCCTCACCCTAGATATCCCTGCGATACGTTGCGCGCAACGCGCGCTCGCCATCTTCGACCGGCTCGGCTATCCGCGCCATAAGGTACACATCGTCGTCAATCGCTTCAGCAAGCAGATTGACCTCGACCTCAGACAGGTCGAACGCTACCTCGGCGTGCCTGTCATGAGTTACGTCCAGAGCGACTACCGGACGGCCGTCAACTCCATCAATCTCGGCCAGCCGCTCGTCGAATCCGAGCCGTCATCGAAGATTGCCGCAGAGATTCGCCAGATGGCGACGGCGTTGACCGGCGCGACGCACGCGCCGGAGATGCCGCCTGAGCCGCGCCGCCGCCTGCTCGGCTCGCTCTTTCGCCGCCACGCATCGGTCGGCAAAGAGAAGGAAGCGGCCGCGCTCTGAAGTTCTCTCAAACTCTCGATAAAGACACACGGGGACGCATCACGTCATGGCACTGCGCGAAAGATTGGTGAAGGAAACGACGACGGCCGGAAGCTTCTTCGGCCGCGCGACGATGGACGACGCGACGGCTCTCGGCGGCCCGCAACTCTTTCAGGAGATGAAGGCGCGACTCCACCGCGCCATCATCAACCGGATGGACTTGACCAAGCTCGGTCAACTCGAACCCGACCAGCTTCACGCCGAGGTTGCGCGTCTCGCCGAAGAGTTAATCGCGGTCGAGAGCGTGCCGCTCTCTTCGGTCGAGCGCGAGCGACTCGTCGGCGAAGTGCGCCACGAACTGTTCGGTCTGGGGCCGCTCGAACCGCTGCTCGCAGACCCTTCGGTCTGCGATATCCTCGTCAACTCGCCCAAGAACATCTACGTCGAGCGTCACGGCAAACTCGAACGCACGCAGGTCGAGTTCAAAGACGACGAGCACCTGATGCGCGTCATCGAGCGCATCGTCTCTTCGGTCGGCCGACGCATCGACGAAGCCTCTCCGATGGTCGATGCGCGTCTCAAAGATGGCTCGCGCGTCAACGCCATCATCCCGCCGCTCTCGCTGGACGGCCCCGTGCTCTCCATCCGTCGCTTCGGCGCAGAACCCTTGCGCATCGACTCGCTGATAGAGAAAGGCGCGCTCACCAGAGAGATTGCAGAGATGTTCGAGATGTGCGTCTACGCGCGGCTCAACATTCTCATCTCCGGCGGCACGGGCGCGGGCAAGACGACGCTCCTGAACGCGCTCTCGGCCTACATCCCCGAAACTCAACGCATCGTGACGATTGAAGACTCGGCCGAGTTGCAGCTACAGCAACCGCACGTCGTCCGTCTGGAGACGCGCCCGCCCAACATCGAAGGGCGCGGCGAAGTCACACAGCGCGACCTCGTAAAGAACGCCCTGCGAATGCGCCCCGACCGCATCGTCATCGGCGAGGTGCGCGGCGGCGAGGCCATCGACATGTTGCAGGCCATGAACACAGGCCACGACGGCTCTCTGACGACCATTCACGCCAACACGCCGCGCGATGCGCTCTCGCGTCTGGAAACGATGATTCAGATGACCGGCATGAAGCTCTCCGAGCGCGGGATGCGCCAGCAGATAGCCTCAGCCATCAACCTCGTCATACAGGGCGCACGACTCTCCGACGGCACGCGCCGCATCACCTCCATCTCGGAAATCACGGGCATGGAAGGCGACACCATCACGATGCAGGAAATCTTCCTCTACGAGCGCAAGGGCGTTGACAAGGAAGGCAACGTGATTGGCCGCTTCCGCCCGACCGGCGTCCGCCCGCGTTTCGCCGAACGTCTCAAAGCCTACGGTATGCAACTGCCGCGCATCTTCTTCGAGGATTGATGCGGAAGATTGATTCATCGGCTCGTCCATTGTTGGCCTCGATGAATCAATGAATCAATGGAGCTATTTCGATGATTCCTTTTTTCGTCTTCATCTTCTGCATGTTCCTCGTCTTCGCCGCCTACCTGCTGGCGACGCGCGGCTCTGAGGCGAGGCGCGCGCGCCTCCAACAGCGACTCGCCGACGCCTTGCTGTTCTCGGCCAACAACGAGGACGCCGAAGTGCGTCTGGCGCGCGAGGAGTTGATGAGCGAGATACCGGCGCTCAACCGCGTGCTCGTCCGCGTCCAGACGGCAACCCGCCTGAAGCGGATGATTGACCAGGCCGACCTGCAAATCACCGTCACGCGCCTCGTCATGTTCTCCGCGATGGCCGGGATACTGGCCGCGCTCGCCGTCTCGATGGTGACAGTCTCGCTCCTCGCCGTCGTCGTCGCCGGTCTCTGCGCGGCGGCCTTGCCTTTCACGCACGTCGCTTACAAGCGGCGTCGTCGTCTCAATCAGTTTCTCGAACAACTGCCCGACGCGCTCGAACTGATGAGCCGCGCACTCTCGGCCGGACACGCTTTCGCCGAGTCGCTGCACATGATTTCGACCGAGATGCCCGACCCCATTGCGACCGAGTTTCGCAAGACCTACGAGGAACAGAATCTCGGTCTCTCGCTCAAACTCGCTCTGGAGAATCTGACCGAGCGCGTCCCGCTCTTAGACCTCCGGCTATGTGTGACGGCCATCCTCATCCAGCGCGAGACGGGCGGCAATCTGGCGGAGATTCTTGAGAAGGTGGCTTACACCATCCGCGAACGCTTCCGCATCCTCGAAGACCTCAAGACGCTGACCACTTCGTCGCGCATGTCCGCATGGATTCTCTGCGGCCTGCCCGTCTTCGTCGCGCTCGTCGTGACCTTTATGAACCCGGACTACATGAGCGTTCTCTGGAGCGACCCGCGCGGCCACAGGCTGCTCGCCATCGCCTCGCTCATGCAAATCGTCGGCATGCTCGTCGTGCGCAAGATTCTGCGGATAAAGATTTAGTGATGAGTGATGGGTGAGAGGTGATAGGACAAAAGCTTTTCTCTTATCACCCATCACCTATCACCCATCACCTGCCAGCTATCACCGGACAAAGCTATGCTCATCATCACCATCTCCATCTTCGTGTTCGTCACGCTCGGCGTGATGGGGCTTTACTGGCTGATGTTCCGGCCGCAGAGTGCGGCGACGGAGCGTCTGAAGCGGATGGGCGAGGCCGGTCTGGGCGGCGCGTCCGGCGTGGGCACGACGGCTGCGCCCGTCGCCGTCGTCGAAGATTCTGCGATGGCCGACCTGGCCGAGCGCGTGGCCGCGCCGCTGCATCGTCTGGCGCCGCCCTCTGCGGCCGAAGCGCGCAAGCTGCAAAAGCAACTGATGCAGGCGGGCTATCGAGGGCAGAATGCGGCGGTCGTCTACCGCGCGCTCCAACTCGCGGCGCTCGCCGCCTTTCCCGGCACGGTCGCGCTCGTCTGCGCCTTTCTCGGACGCCCGCTCGGTAACGCGTTCCTCTTCATCTGCATCGCGTTCGTCTTCGGCTTCATGCTGCCGCGCTACGTCCTGACCAAGATGATTAAGGGCAGGCAACAGCGCGTGCGTTGGGGACTGGCCGATGCGCTCGACCTGATGGTCGTCTCCATCGAGGCCGGACTCGGCTTGAACGCCGCGCTCGTCCGTGTCGGCGACGAGTTGAAGGACGTGCACCCGGAGATTAGCGAAGAGTTCGAGTTGACCAACCTTGAGATTCGCGTCGGGCGCGAGCGCGAAGAGGCGCTCAGGAATCTGGCCGAGCGCACGGGCGTCGAAGATTTAAGAAGCCTCTGCGCGATGCTCATACAGGCCGACCGCTTCGGCACTTCGATTGCGAAGGCCGTGCGCGTCTATGCCGACTCGCTGCGCACGAAGCGTCGGCAGCGCGCCGAGCAGGCCGCGCAGAAGGCGGCCGTCAAACTCCTCTTCCCGCTCGCCTGTTTCCTGTTCCCGACGCTCTTCATCATCATTCTCGGCCCGGCGGCCATCAACCTCATCGACACCTTCGGCAAAATGTGAGGGAGGCAAAAAAGTAGCCATGCGCAAACGAACCATCATCGCCGTCATCTTCGCTTTCGTGCTGACCGTCGGCTTCACCGCGCTGTGGAGCGCAGAGGGCGACGAGCAAGAGGGAGACACCGCGACCAACATCGTCGCCGCGCGCGGCGCAGAGACGGGCACGGCCGACGCGCCGAAGAAGAAGGGCAATCGCTTCGCGCGCTTCTTCAAAGCTCCCTTCAAGGCCGTCGGAAAGCTGCTCGGCGGCGGAGACGACGACAAAATCGCGCGCATGTCGGAGAAGGATGCGCGGAGGTTCGAGAGCGTCGGCGTGGTGAAGGTCGAAGACCGTCGCAGCGGCGGCACAGACGAGAGCACGGCAGCCGCGACCGGCAGCGCGCAGGATTCGCTCGCACGCGGTCGCGCCGCGCTCGAAGCCGGACAACTCAACGAGGCCATCGCAGAGCTTTCGCGCGCCGCTTCGATGGATGCCAAACTGGCGCAGGCGCACAGCCTTCTCGCCGTCGCCTACGACCGCAAGGGCTTGCACGAACGCGCACGCGAGTCTTACGAACGCGCCATTGATTTGAACGAGAGAGACGCGCAAGCTCTTAACAACCTCGGCTACTCGCTCTACCTGAACGGCAACTATCGCGCGGCCGTCGACCGCTTGAAGCGTGCCGCGCGCCTCGCGCCTTCCGACACGCGCATCCTCAACAACCTCGCGCTCGCCCAGTGCCGCCTCGGCAAATACGACGATGCGCTCAAGAGTTTCACGCGCGCCGGTGGCGAGTTCAACGGCCGGATGAACGTCGCCGCCTTACTCGAACGTGCCGGACGCGACGAAGACGCCATCCGTCATTACGAGCAGGCGCGGCGTCTGCAACCCGAAGCGACCGGCGTCCTGCGTCGCCTCGCAGACCTCTACGCGCGCACAGGCCAGAGCGCGCAGGCCGAAGATGCCCGCCGTGCGCTCGACGCGCTCGACGCACGCGACGCTCTCGCCGCCGGTGGCAAGTAAGAGGCTTGATTCAACGACTCTTTGATTCATTTGAGCGGAGTTCACATCATGACGCACACAGGGATTTTGACGCGCGGCGAGGTGGAGACGATGGGGCCGCCCGCGCTCGTAGAGATTGCCGACGCGGACGTTCCGGCCAGCTTCCTCTGCGACCTCGCGCTGAAGCATGTGGCCTATTCGCCGGAGCCGACGACGGCCTCGGTCGCCGAAGAGATGCGCCTGCCGCGCTCGCTCGTCGAAGAGTTGCTGGTTCATCTCTCGCGCGAGAAGTTGATTGAAATCAAGATGCAGACGGCCGTCGGCGCCACCCGCTACGCGATGCTCGAACGCGGTTGGGAACGCGTCGAGCGAGCGCGTAGTCTGTGCGGCTACGTCGGCCCCGCGCCGGTCTCTCTGCGCGACTACGCGCACATGATGCGTCTGCAAGCCGTGCCCGCCAGACCCGCTACGCCCGACACCGTGCGCGCCGCCTTCCGCGACCTCGTCCTGCCGGAATCGCTCCTGCAAACGCTCGGCTGCGTCGTCAACTCGCGTCGTTCGCTCTTCGTTACGGGGCCTCCGGGAACGGGCAAGACGGCCGTCGCCGAACGCATCAACGCGGGGCTGCCCGGCTACATCTGGATTCCGTTCGCCATCGAAATCGACGGACAGATTATCCGCGTCTTCGATAACCATAATCACCGTCCAGTCTCGCGCGACGAGACGCCGGTCGAGTACGACCGGCGCTGGATTTGCATCGAGCGCCCGCTCGTCATCGTCGGCGGCGAGTTGACCTTAGACGACGCAGACCTTCAGTGGAGCGAGGCCGCGCGTTTCTACGAAGCGCCCTTTCAGATGAAGTCGAATGGCGGCACGCTCGTCATCGACGACTTCGGCCGCCAGCGCGTCGCGCCGCAGGACTTGCTCAATCGCTGGATTGTCCCGCTCGAAAAACGCGTCGATTACCTGACGCTGCACACGGGCAAAAAAATCGAAGTGCCCTTCGAGCAACTCGTCGTCTTCTCGACCAACTTGGACGAGCGTGACCTCGTCGATGAAGCGTTCCTGCGCCGCATGGGCTATCGCGCGCGCGTCGAAGCGCCGACGCCGGCCGCCTACTCGGAAATCTTCCGTCGCGCGGCCAACGCGCGCGGCATCCGCGTCGAACAGTCCATGCTCGACTACATCCTGAACAACTACATGATTGAGCGTCGGCAGATGAAGGCTTGCGAGCCGCGCGACCTGCTCGACCGCGTCACAGACATCTGCCTCTTCGAGGGACACGCGCCCGAACTCTCGACCAAACTGATTGACGGCGCGTGGCGCAACTACTTCGGCACGTCGCACTCGTTCACGACGAACGAACTGAATAAGAGAACGACGCAGGAGCTTAACGATGCCAACCCGCTGCAACTCTGAGGCGCGCGCACGCGCTCTGAAACTGATGCTCGGTTGTGCGTTGCTGCTCGCCTGCGCTTCCGTCACACGTGCCGACCATCTGAGGCTCGTCGATGGAAAGACCATCGAGGTCGATGAGGCTTGGGAGGACGCGCAAGGCGTCTGGTACAGGCGCGGCGGCGTGACGCATCTGGTCGAGCGTTCGCGCGTCCGCGCCATCGAGCGCACGCCGCGCAACGAAACCGCGAAGGCTGCCGCCGACGTGGTCGCAGTCGTCAAACAGGCCGGAAGCGAAAACGAAGCGCCGGCCTCCGATAAGCTTGCCGAGCAGACCATCTGGATTTATCTCGTCGGCGGGGCGCGCATGGAGGTTGACGAGGCGAACGAAACGCCGGAAGGCGTCTGGTACAAACGCGGCAACCTCTCCATCTTCATCGAGCGCGCACGCATCGACCACATCGAGCGCGAGCAGGTGGCGGCGGCCGTCGAGACGGATGCAGTGACGGGCGGGCGCGTGCGTCGGCGCGAGCGCGCATGGTCAACCGGCAACGCGCGCATCGACGCGCTGATACGACAGAACGGCGCGCGTCACGGCGTTGACCCCTATCTCATCTTCTGCGTGATGGAACAGGAGTCGCACTTCAATCCGCGCGCACTGAGTCCGGCGGGCGCACGCGGCCTGATGCAGTTGATGCCGGGCACGGCCGCGCGCTTCGGCGTGCGCAACCCGCACGACCCGGCGCAGAGCATCAGCGGCGGGACGCGCTATCTCAAACAACTCCTCAACATGTTCAAGGGGCGCGTTGACCTCGCGCTCGCCAGCTACAACGCGGGCGAAGGCGCGGTCTTGAAGTACGGCGCACGCGTCCCGCCCTACCGCGAAACGCGCAACTACGTCCGCCGCATCAGCGCGCGCTACCGGAGCGGGGAATGATTACTGGAAGGCCGGAGCGATTGGCGCTTCTTTGTGGTTGAGAGGTGAAAGAGAGATGAGTGTGAGGCTGTTGAGAATCGTGCTCCTGTCGGCATCCTGCATGGTCGCGGCGGCGGCGTCGTCGAACGTGCGCGCGCAGGGGGCAGCCGAGACGCCGCTGACGAACGCTGCGGTCGTCAAGTTGGTGCGCGCGGGCTTTCGTGAGCGGACGGTTATCTCCATCATCCGTTCGCGTCCGGCGCGTTTCGACCTGACGGCAGACCGTCTCATCGAACTGAAGAAGGGCGGCGTCAGCGAGAAAATCATCCTCGCCATGATTGCGCGCGACGGCGAGGCCGCTTTCGCCAGCGAAGACTGGGACGACTCCGACGACTTTTTCAAAGAAGGACACTCAGGCAATAAGTCTGCCGACGGCGCAGGCCGCGCGGGCGAGACCAACATCTTCGGCTCTGCGGGCGGCGCGCGCGGTCGCACGCGCACGAACGGACGCGACGGCGGCAGCGAGGGCGACACACAGACGACCGGCAGCGCCACCGTCCGTATCCTTCGTCCACCGGCCGAGTCGGGCGGGCAGGCCGCCGCGCCGAAACTGGAACGCACGCCGACGCTCACGAACGATTCGGTCGTCGAATTGGTCGAAGCCGGTTTCACAGAGGGCACAATCATCCGTCGCATCGAACAGTCACCGGCCGAGTTCGACCTTTCGGCAGCGAAGCTGGCGGAACTGCGCAAGCGTCGTGTGAGCGAGCCTGTGATTGCCGCCATGCGCGCCGCCATGAGCGACACGGAAGCGCCCGCGCGGCCGGAGAACTAAGCGGATGAGCGCGGCCGACGCCACCCACAAACGCAGGCGCACGAAGGCGCTCGTCCTCTGCCTGAGCCTTCTGCTCATCCTCGCGCCCGTCGTCTTCACACAGCAGCGCCCCGTCGGCGGACAGGAGCCGCAGGCCGTCGATGAAGACGAGGTGATTACGGTACGCACCTCCGAAGTGATGTTGCCCGTGACGGTGCGCGACGCGAGCGGGAGACTCGTGCCGTCGCTCTCGCGCGACGACTTCCGCGTGTTCGAGGACGGGCGCGAACAACCGCTGCGCGACCTCGCTTTGAGACAGGTTCCCGTCGATGTGCTGTTGATGGTTGACGCCTCCTCGTCTGTCGCCTCGAACCTCGAAGACTTCCGCCGCGCGGTCGGCGAGTTTGCCGCGCGTCTGGCAGCGGAAGACCGCATCAGCCTCATCGAGTTTGACGACCGCGTCGAGCTTTTGCAGGACTGGACGCACAGCCGCACGCAGCTTCGACGCGCCCTGCGACGCATCTCGCCCGGCGTCTTCACGCGCTTCAACGACGCGCTCTATCTGGCCGCGCGCGAACACTTCAAACGCGGGCCGAATCGCCACGCCCTCGTTGTGTTAAGCGACGGAGTTGACAGCGGGCGCGGGCAGGCGACTTTGGAGACGGCGCTGCGCGCGCTGCTCGAATCGCAGGTTGCCGTCTACGTCATCAGCAATACGCGTGTGGAGCGCGCGCGCAAGCAGGCCGAACTCGACACGTTGATGTCGGGCACAGAAGCAACCGTGCGTTTCAACGAACTGCGCATCGGCGACCTGCGCGAGGGCTTGCGCGTGCTCGACGCGAGCGAAGCCAGCCTTGCGCAACTGGCGCACGCCACCGGCGGGCGACTCTACACGCCCGACAGCTTCGACCAACTCGACGCCGTCTACGCAGAGGTCGCAGAGGAGTTGCGCCACCAGTACGCGCTCTACTACACGCCGCTCGACACGGCGCGCGACGGACGCTTCCGCCGCGTCAGCGTCCAGACCTCCGGCCGCGACTTCCGCGTCACCACGCGCGTCGGCTACTACGCGCCGCGACAGTAGTTTTCAGCCGCAAACCACGCTTCATGCCCGCCGCCGACTTTCACGAACTCGGCGGCGGGTTTATATTTTAGCGGCGAGCGATGAACGAACCACTCTCCAAAGTTCCGGGTGGGATGCGCTATCACTTCGGCGCGGAGGCGCGTCTGCGCCGCGCGGTCGAGGATACGGTGATGCGTGTCTTCGATGGTTGGTCTTACGAAGAGATAGCGACGCCCTCCGTCGATTACTACGCGCTGTTTGAGCGCGGCATGGGACGCGACGAGGCGCAGCGTGCCTTTCGCTTCACCGATGCGGACGGGCGCACGCTCGCGCTCCGCCCCGATGTGACCTCGTCTGTGGCGCGCGCCGCCGCGACGCTGTTCGCAGGCCGCGCGCGCCCCTTGCGTTTCTGCTACGCCGCCACAGTCTTCCGCCAGCGGCCGCGTTCGCACGCCGAATGGCGCAGGCAGAGCCGCCAACTCGGCTGCGAATTAATCGGCGCACACGGCGGCGCGGCCGACCTCGAAACTCTCATCATCGCGTCGGAGGTGCTCGAAAGTCTCGGCCTCGGTGGCAGCTATCGCGTCACGCTCAACCACGTCGGCATCTTCAACGGCGTCGCCGCAGAACTCGGACTCGACGCCGCCTCGCGCGACCTGATGCGCAGTCTCATCGACACGCGCGACTCGGCCGAACTCGGACGCTTCCTCGCCGCACGCGCCGCCGGAAGCGGAGACCGGGCAGAGGCTCTGACCTCGTGCCTGACGAGCCTCTCCGGCAAGCGCGAGACGCTCGACGAGGCGCGCACTCTGATGCCTGCCGCTCGCGCCGTCGAGGCGCTCGACGCGCTCGCAGAGACGTGGCGCGTGCTCGACGCGCTCGGACTCGAACGCGGCTTCGAGATTGACTTCGGCGACGTGGCCGGGTTGGACTACTACACGGGATTGATTTTCAAAATCTACGTCGCGGGCGCGGGCGCACGCGTCGGCGGCGGCGGACGCTACGACGAGTTGACGGCCAACTTCGGCGCGCGCGAGCCTGCCGTCGGCTTCGTCCTCGACCTCGACGCTCTGACCGAAGTGCTCTCGCGCGGCAGACGCTTCGCCGTCTTCGGCGACGCCGACATGGAGACTCCGGCCATCGAAGGGACGACGACGAGGGAGCTTTTCCTTGAAGCACGAAGACGGCGCTCCTCCGGCGAACGTTTGAGAGTCGGTCTGAAGCGCGAAGGGGATTGATTGTGCTGACGCTGGCGCTGGCTAAAGGCAGGATGCAGGACGAGGCTTTGCGTCTGCTGGCGCGTGCGGGCGTGCGCGTCGGCGCAGAGGCGCTCAAGTCGCGTCGGCTCGCTGTCGAAGACGAGGCCGGTCGCGTCCGCTTCGTCTTCGTCAAGCCTGCCGATGTGCCTGTCTACGTCGAGCACGGCATCGCCGATTGCGGCGTGGTCGGCCGCGACGTGTTGTTGGAGACGGGCGCAGACCTCTTGCAGCCGCTCGACCTGCGCATCAGCCGTTGTCGCATCGCCGTTGCTGCGCCGCGTCGTCGCGCCGGTGCGCCGGAGATGGAAGCCGGGATGCTCCACGTCGCCACGAAGTACCCACGCATCGCGGCCGCGCACTTCGGCGCGCGCGGCGTGCCCGTCGAAATCATAGAGCTTTCAGGCTCGGTCGAACTCGCGCCCGTGCTCGGTCTCGCGGACTGCATCGTTGACCTCGTCGAAACCGGCCGCACGCTCGAAGAGAACGGGCTGGCAGTGGTCGAGACGATTGCGGAATCGACCGGGCGTCTGGTCGTTAATCGTGCGAGCTATCATTTGAAGACCGAAGAGGTCGGCGCGCTCCTCAGCGCGTTGCGCGGGGCGGTGGCGGAAGCGGAGGGCGGCGGGTCGTGATTGAAGTGATAGAGAAGGGGAGCGGCGGCGCGCTGAAGGCGAAACTGGCGCGCATCAAGGGGCGCAGCGTCGCCTTCGACGCCGAGTTGATGGCGATTGTCACGGACATTATCGAAGATGTCCGCCACAGAGGCGACGCCGCGCTGCTCGACTATACGGCGCGCTTTGACGGCGTGCGGCTCAAGCCTTCGGAGTTGCGCGTCGGCGAAGAGACTTTGCGACGTTCGGCCGAAGGCGCAGACGCACGCGTTGTCGAGGCGTTGCGACTGGCGATTAAAAACATCCGCGCCTTTCACGAGCGCGAGCGCGTCGAGTCGTGGGAGATGCAGATGGGGCGCGGCGTGCGTCTCGGACAGCGCGTGATGCCTGTGGACGCGGCAGGGCTTTACGTGCCGGGCGGCACGGCCAGTTATCCTTCGTCGGTCGTGATGAACGTCGTCCCGGCGCAGGTCGCGGGCGTCGGCCGCATCGTCGTCACGACGCCGCCGCGCACGCTCTCGGAGACGCCTGTGGTTGCCGCCGCGTTGCTCGAACTGGGCGTGACGGAAATCTACTCGGTCGGCGGCGCGCAGGCCGTCGCCGCGCTCGCCTACGGGACGGAGAGCATCCCGCGCGTTGACATCATCACGGGGCCGGGCAACAAGTTCGTGGCGGCGGCCAAGAAGCTGGTCTTCGGCGCGGTCGGCATCGACTCCATCGCGGGGCCGAGCGAGGTCGTCGTGCTCGCCGACGAAGTGGCGCGCGCGGACTTCATCGCCGCAGACCTGCTCGCGCAGGCCGAACACGGCGACGATGCTTCGGCCGTGCTCGTGACGACGAGCGAGCGGCTGGCGCGCGAAGTGGCCGTCGAGATAGAACGTCAGGCGCTGGCGCTGGCGCGGCGCACGACCATCGCACGCTCGCTCGCAGATTACGGCGCAATTATCCTCGTCGAAAATCTCTCGGAGGGTTGCGAGTTGGTGAACGAACTTGCGCCGGAGCATCTTGAGGTAGTGACGCGCGACGACGAGCGCGTGGCGGCGTGCGTGCGACATGCGGGCGCAATCTTTTTCGGGGCGCATACGCCGGAGGCCGTCGGCGATTATTTCGCGGGGCCGAACCACGTCCTGCCGACCGGCGGCGCATCGCGCTTCTCCTCGGCGCTCGGCGTCGCACACTTTCTGCGTCGCACGAGCATCATTCGCTACACGCCGGACGAACTGCGCGAGACCGCGCCGCTCATCGCGGCCCTCGCCGCCTCCGAAGGTCTCGACGCGCACGCGCGCTCGGCGCTGATTCGTCTGGAAGAGTAGGACGTTGATTCCGATGTCAGACCCATTGGACAAAATCAAGCCGCGCGTGCGCCAGTTGCGCGCCTACACGCTCGCACCCGACCGTGCGCCGGTGAAGATTAACCAGAACGAGAATCCGTTCGGCATCCCCGCAGCCGTCAAGCGCGAGACGCTGCGCCGGATGGAGAGGCTTTCGTGGTCGCGTTACCCGGACTTCGTTCCCACGCGGCTGCACGAAAAGCTGGCGGAGTTTGTCGGGTGGACGCCTGACGGAGTCATCGCGGGCAACGGCTCGAACGAGTTGATACAGGCGACGCTGATGGTGACGCTCGGCGAAGGCACGCGCATTCTCATCTCGGAGCCGACGTTTGCGCTCTACAGGCAGGTCGCCACAGTGCTCGGCGCGGAAGTCTTGAGCGTGCCGCTCACGTCCGAGTTGCGTTTCGATACGCGTGCGCTCGTCGAAGCAGTCGAGCAGAACGAACCGGACGTGACCATCCTCTGTTCGCCCAACAACCCGACAGGTTGCCGCATCGAAAGGGCAGACCTCGAAGCGATTCTGCGCGCGACGCGCGGCCTCGTCGTGATTGATGAAGCCTATTATGAGTTTGCCTCGGAGACGGTTGTGCCGCTGCTTCGGCAGCACGAAAACCTCGCTGTCTTCCGCACCTTCTCGAAGGCTCTGGCGCTGGCCGGGTTGCGCGTCGGCTACCTGCTGGCCGCGCCCGCGCTGGCGCGCGAAGTCTCGAAGGCTGTGCTGCCGTACAATCTCAACGTCTTCTCGCAGACGGCCGCCGAAGTGGCCGTCGAGATGTACGACGAGGAGTTGCGACCGCAGATTGCGCGCATCATCTCCGAGCGTGAGCGGCTCTTCGGAGAGCTAGGCGGGATAGAAGGACTCGCGCCCGTCGCGTCGAGCGCCAACTTCATGGTCGTGCGCTCGTCCATCGCGCCGCGCCGCGTCTACGAAGAACTCCTCCACCGGGGCGGCATCCTCATCCGCGACGTGAGCGGCTATCCGATGCTCAAGGAGCACTTCCGCGTCAGCGTCGGCACGCCCGACGAGAACGAACAATTGCTCAACTGTCTCAGACGCCTCTTCCGAGACAGCGACAGTTAAAGACGCAGCATGACGAAGGATTTCAACTGATGTCGAGCGAACTGCACACCATGCAACGCGTCGCCGAGGTGCGACGCACGACGAAGGAGACGGACGTGCGCGTCCATCTCCAACTCGACGGCGAGGGACGCGCGCAAATTTCGACCGGCGTCCGCTTCCTCGACCACATGCTCGAACTGTTTGCACGGCACGGCCTCTTCGACCTCGAAGTCGAGTGTCGCGGCGACCTCGACATTGACGACCATCATTCGGTTGAAGACATTGCCATCTGTCTCGGTCAGGCGTTGGCGCAGGCGTTGGGCGACAAGGCGGGTGTCGCGCGTTATGGTTCTGCGCTGGTGCCGATGGACGAGGCGTTGTGTCGCGCCGTCATCGACCTCTCCGGCCGTTTCTATCTCGTCTATGAAGTGGAGACCAAGCGGCAGCACATCGGCAACTTCTCCATCGAACTGGCCGAACATTTCTGGCGCTCGTTTGCAGAGGCCGCGCGCTGCAACCTGCACATCGACGCGCTGCGCGGGCGCAACACACATCACATCCTCGAAGGGACGTTCAAGGCGACGGCGCGCGCTTTGCGTCAGGCCGTCGAACTCGACCCGCGCGTGCGCGGCGTCTTGAGCACGAAAGGGGTGCTGTAAAAACTTTGTCGCGCGTCTGCATCATCGACTACGGCGTGGGAAATCTGCGCTCTGTGGAGAAGGCTTTCGCGGCCGCTGGCGCGGAGGCGTCCGTCACGTCTGACGAGCAGGTCTTGCGTGGCGCAGAACGTCTGGTGCTGCCCGGCGTCGGCGCGTTCCGCGCATGTATGGAGGCGCTCAAGGCGCGCGGGTTCGACCAACTCGTGCGCGTGCGCGTCGGCGAAGGGACGCCGCTGCTCGGCGTCTGCGTCGGGATGCAGATGCTCTTCGAGGAGTCTGAGGAGTTTGGCGAGACGGTCGGACTCGGCTTTCTCGGCGGGCGCGTCCGACGCTTTGACGGAGACCTGCACGTTCCGCAGGTCGGCTGGAATCAGGTGCGCTGGCGCACGCCGCACCCGTTACGCGAAGGTCTGGAAGACGGCGCTTACTTCTACTTCGTCCATTCGTTCTACTGCGAGCCGCGCGAGCCGGACGACGTGTTGGGCGAGACGGAGTACGGCGCGCAGTATGCCTCGGTCGTGGCGCGCGGTCGCATCTGCGGCGTGCAGTTTCACCCGGAGAAGAGTCAGGCGACCGGGTTGCGTCTGTTGAAGAATTTCGCTGAAGCGCGTCTCGAATAAAGGTGTCCGGGAAGAATGCTGGCAAAGAGAATCATCCCTTGTCTCGACGTTGACCGAGGACGCGTGGTCAAGGGCTTGCGTTTCGTCTCGCTCGTCGATGCGGGCGACCCCGTCGAGCAGGCCAAACGCTACGACGCGGAGGGGGCGGACGAGTTAGTCTTTCTCGACATCACGGCCTCTTCCGACAAACGCGCCATCGTCGCAGACCTCGTCCGGCGCGTCGCCGACGAAGTCTTTATCCCGTTTACGGTCGGCGGCGGGTTGAACTCCATCGAAGACGTGCGCGCGGTGCTGCGCGCAGGAGCGGACAAGGTTTCGCTCAACACGGCGGCGGTCAACCGCCCGGAGTTGATTACCGAAGGGGCGGAGACTTTCGGCAGCCAGTGCATGATGGTCGCCATCGACGCGCGTCGGCGCGAGACGCAAGGCGTCGGCGCGGAGACGCGTTGGGAAGTCTATACACATGGCGGTCGCAGGGCGACGGGGATGGACGCGGTTGAGTGGGCGACGCGCGCCGAAAGGCTCGGCGCAGGCGAGATTCTGCTGACGAGCATGGACAGGGACGGGACGCGCGACGGCTACGACGTGGAGTTGACGAGGACGGTCGCAGATGCCGTCCGCATCCCCGTTATCGCATCGGGTGGCGCAGGCACACTCGAACACTTCGGCGAAGCACTGACCACTGGCGGGGCGAGCGCCGCGCTCGCTGCCTCGCTCTTTCATTTCGGACACTACAAAATCGGCGAGGTCAAAGAGTATCTGCGTGGGCGGGGGGTGGTTGTGAGATGAAGGCGGACGGCGAAACCGAAACAGGCGAGACGCGCGAGCGTGTAGACGTGGACGGACTGAAGTTCGACGAGCGCGGCCTCGTCCCGGTCGTCGTGCAGGACGCGCGAACGCGCGAGGTGCTGACGCTCGCCTACATGAACGCAGAGAGTTTGAGACGCACGCTGTCGGAAGGTGAGACGTGGTTCTGGTCGCGCGCGCGCTCGGCTCTCTGGCACAAGGGCGAAACCTCCGGCCACACGCAACGCGTCGTCGCCCTGCGCCTCGACTGCGACTCTGACGCGCTCGTCGCTCTCGTCGAACCGGCCGGGCCTGCCTGTCACACGGGCGCGCGCACCTGTTTTCATCGCGCGGTCGAGGGCGCACCCTTCGACGGCGTCGAAGCGGATGAGCAGACCAGACGCAGCAACAGCGGCGACGACGACGGCGACTTGGGCAACGTGCTCGGAGAACTCCGGCGCGTCGTCGAGAGCCGTCGGCGCGAGATGCCTGCGGGCGCTTACACGACCTATCTCTTCGAGAAGGGACTCGATAAGATTCTGAAGAAGGTCGGCGAAGAGTCGGCCGAGACGATTATCGCCGCGAAGAACGAGGACGCCGCATCGCTCACGTCTGAAGTCTCAGACCTGCTCTATCATCTCGTCGTCCTTCTCGTCGAGCGCGGCGTTACGCTCTCAGACGTGGCCTCGGAACTGTCGCGACGCAGCCGGAGTCGAAAAACCGAATGAGCGCAGACCAACAACAAACGAAGACACGTGATGCCGACGACGAACTGTCGAAACTGCTCGACTTCGCCGTCGAGATGGCGCGCGGCGCAGGCGAGATTACGACGCGCTATTTCAGACGCGCCGTCGGCACCTACACGAAGGAGAACGGCACGCTCGTCACGGATGCAGACCTCGAAGCGGAGAAGTTCCTGCGCCGCGCCGTCGCAGAAAAGTTTCCCGCAGACGCCATCATCGGCGAGGAGGAGGGAGAGCGACAGGGCACTTCCGGCCGTCGCTGGATTTTCGACCCCATCGACGGCACATACTCTTTCGTTCACGGCCTCCCGCTCTACGGCGTCCTCATCGGTCTTGAGATTGATGACGAACCCGCGCTCGGCGTGATTCACATCCCCGCGCTCGACGAGACGGCCTACGCCGCGCGCGGCCTCGGCTGCTTCTATAACGGAACGCCCGCGCGCGTCTCTCAAACCGGCACGCTCGCCGACTCGCTCATCCTCTCGACGGACTTTCACTCGTGCGAGCGTTACGGCTTCGGCGCGGCGGCCGACGAGTTGCAAAGACGCGCATGCGCGCGCCGCACGTGGGGCGATTGCTACGGCTACCTGCTGGTCGCCACCGGCCGCGCTGAAGTGATGCTCGACCCCGTCATGAATCTCTGGGACTGTGCCGCGCTGCTGCCGGTCATCGAAGAGGCCGGAGGACGCTTCACGGACTGGCAGGGAAGACGAACCATACGCGGCGGCAACGCCGTCGCCACCAACGGCGCGCTCTACGAAGAGGTCTTCGAGATTATCAACACCCACACCCACCAAAACCCCTGATTTTTCACACCTGACGGGTCAATAAATCACCGCCCGAAGGATTCTCAGACAGCATGCGTGTCAAATAGTCACGCGAGTTGAGAAGACCGTGCGGATGGGCTAATCTGACTCGTGGAAGCTAGCGCGAGCGCGACTCCGGTTTTCCGGCTGACAGCAATAAGAGCTTATATTTCAAACATTTGATAAAAGGGCGCGCGGTTGGCACGGGCATTGCAATTGGCCGTCCGTGCTGGCCTCTTTTTTGCGAAAGCAAGGTCCACAGGAAAGAAAACTACTTGAGAAAGCGACGGGGCACTGTCGAGCAAGACAGTTGCTCCGTCGCGCTTGAATATTCGGCCTCAGAGTTTGCATTTCGGCTGATGTGCGCGTAATGTCACCTGTTTGCGCTGGCCGACCGAAATTTCGAGAGCATCGTCAGGGAAGAGACCGCAACGAGTGCCCCTAGCCGTAAGCTGATACTTGAGAGAAGGAAACAGAGAATGCGACCCATCAAACACGTCGAGAGAGGACTGACCGCCGTCGCTGGCGGACTCTTCAACACGCTTCAGTTCTTCAACAACTTCAGACCCGCCGAAGCCTTCACGCCGAAGTGGTCTGACAAGCCGCTTCTGAAATCATGGCAGAAGTCGAAGCCGCCGCTCGGCTTCCCGCGCACGACCGACAGTCTGTGTCCGAAGTGCGTCATCGAGGCGCGCGCCAAGATTCTGAGTGCCGACGTGATTGACCCGTCCGTGCTGGTGAACGAGAAGGTCGGCGAGATTAAGGCGACCATTGTCGAGCGCAACGGCCAAATCTGGATGGAGAAGGACTGTCCCGTTCACGGCCACTTCGAGGACATCATGGCTATCGACTCGGCTTTCCTCAAGCACATCGAGTCGATGTTTCCGGGGCGCGACATACAGGCCCACAACGACGAGAAGCTGCACAATCACGGCTCCTCGACCATCAAGTTCGGGCGCGGCTCGGTGCTCACCATCGACCTGACCAACCGCTGCAACATGATGTGCGACCCGTGCTTCATGGATGCCAATCAGGTCGGCTTCGTCCACGAGCTTTCGTTCGACGAGGTCAAGGACATTCTCGACAAGGCCATCTCGATTAAGCCGCGCCGACAGATGTCCGTGCAGTTCTCCGGCGGCGAGCCGACGATTTCGCCGCACTTCATCGAGTCGGTTCGTTATGCGCGCAAGGTCGGTTACAACTCCGTCCAGTGTGCGACGAACGGCATCGAGTTCGCCAAGTCCAAAGAGTTCTGCCGCGAGGCGGCCGAGGCGGGCTTGCGCTACGCTTACCTTCAGTTTGACGGCATCGGCAACGATGCCAACTCGCACCGTCAGGTCGGCAACCTCTTCGACGTGAAGCTGCGTGCCATCGACAACCTGCATGAAGCGGGCGTCGAAATCGTCCTCGTCATCACCATCGTCAACAACATCAACAACGACCAGGTCGGCTCCGTCATCCGCTTCGCGCTCGACAACCCGAAGAAGATTGCCTTCCTCTCGTTCCAGCCCGTCTCCTTCACAGGCCGCGACGAAGAGATTACGGACGAGCGCCGCATGGCGCAGCGTTACACGCTCTCGCACCTCGCCAACGACGTGAAGAAACAGGTCGGCATCACCGAACCGACGCGCGACTGGTTCCCGCTCTCTCTGATGGGCGCGTTCGCAGACTTCGCAGACCTCGCGCACGGGCCTGATGCCGAATGGGGGCAGGTCTCCTGCGGCTGTCACCCGAACTGCGGTGTCGGCACGGCCGTCATGATTGACAAAGAGACGAAGGAGATGGCTCCCGTGCCGGAGTTTCTGAACATCCCGGCGCTCGTCAAGGACATGCAGAAGATTACGGACTCCGGGCGCGGCAAGTGGCCGACGAACATCATGATGGGGTTGGCGCTCCTCAAGCATTATCAGCCTTACAAAGCGCCTTCGCAGTTCTCTCTGCTTGAGCTGTTCAAGAAGTTCGACAAGTCTTTCGGTCTGACCGGCAAGAAGTATGGCAAGGTCGAGGGCGACCGCACGAAGCAAGACATCGAGATGCGTCGCGCAGACCGCTGGAACTTCCTCTTCATCGCCGGGATGTGGTTCCAAGACCTCTTCAACTACGACTTCCGCCGGACGGAGATGTGCATCATCCCCTACGGCACGCAGGAAGGCGAGATTTCCTTCTGCGCTTACAACACGGGCATCGGCTGGCGCAACATCATCGAGCAGATGCACCAGAACGCGACCGTCGCCAAGTGGTACAAGGAGCACGGACGTCATGAAATCTTCGCCGGTGGCAAGAAGGTCGAACTCGGCGACATTCAATTTCAGGGCGTCTTAAACGAGGTCGACTTGCAGCGGCCGAACCGTCCGGAGATGGCCGGGCCGAAGACGGCCGCCGAAGAGGCCGCGATGATGCGCAAGCTCTATCAGGAGATGGTCTTGAAGAAGAAGCTCGGCACTGACGTGGAGAAGAACAAGCCGGTGCAGATTAAAGGTCTGAGCCGCAACTAGGCGGACGGCCACCCTTGCGTCGGGTGCGCCGAAATGCACGCCGAAAGCCCCGCGAAGCCGCAGCGCGTCGCGGGGCTTTCGCTTGCGGCGTGCCGCGCCGCGACCTCGCTTGAATAATTCATTGCTTTAAGGTGTAATGGCTTCCGGTTTAATTGTTTATGTTTCGTATTCTGTTGACCAACGACGACGGCATTCATTCCGACGGTCTCACCAAACTCGAAGAAGCTTTGAGGGAAGTAGGCGACGTGTACACGGTCGCACCCGCCTCGGAGATGAGCGGGGCTTCGCACAGCCTGACGCTCGCGCGCCCCTTGCGCATACGCCAGATTGACGAACGCCACTGGACAGTGGACGGCACGCCGACCGATTGCGTGACGCTCGCCCTGCACAAGATTCTCGGCGAGTCCGAGCGGCCGCATGTCTGCGCCTCCGGCATCAACTACGGCGGCAATCTCGGCGACGACGCGACCTATTCGGGCACGGTCGCAGGCGCGCTCGAAGCGACCATCTTCGGCGTCCCCGGCCTCGCCTTCAGCCTCGTCGCACGCGAGAACTACGATTTTACGGAAGCCGCGCGTTTCGCCGTCACGGCCGTCAGAAAAGTGCTCACCGAAGGTCTGCCCGAAGGCACTCTGCTCAACATCAACATCCCGCCGGGCGAGATTAAAGGCGTGCGGGTCACGCGGCAGGGCATCAAGAACGCGCGCCCCATCATCAGCGAACACGTTGACCCGCGCCGCAAGCCCTATTACTGGATTGGCGAGGAGGTTCACGCGCACACACACGAGGACGGGACGGACTACGCGGCCATCGAAGAGGGCTACGTCTCCGTCACACCGATGCGCAGCGACATGACGAACCACAACGCGCTCGTGGCGCTCGACACCTGGAACTACATCAACTCAGGCGACGTGCTGCAAGTCGGCGAAGACCGGCAGACGCGGCGCTCCTGAAGCGGCACGACCCGCCCTCGCGCGAAGAAAGACAAGTCTCTTGTGAGTTCCTCGATATCAAACTTCTCTCCGGCGCAAGCCTCTGCCTTCCGCATCCCGCGCGAGCGGATGGTTGAGCGTCTGCGCGACCACTATCGCATCCGAGACGCGCGCGTGCTCGAAGTGATGCGCGAAGTGCCGCGCCACTTCTTCGTCCCTGATGCCTTACAGAGCCGCGCCTACGGCGACCACGCGTTGCCGATTGCCGCCAATCAGACCATCTCGCAACCCTACATCGTCGCGCGCATGTCCGAACTGCTCGAAGTTGATAAGCAGAGTCGCGTGCTGGAAATCGGCGCTGGCTCCGGCTATCAGACAGCCGTCCTTGCGCGTCTCGCCGGACAGGTCTACGCCATCGAGCGCATCGCCGATTTGGCGCGCGAGGCACAGGCGCGCATACGCTCTCTCGGCATCTACAACGCCACCGTCAAGTGCTTCGACGGGACGCTCGGTTGGAACGCGCACGCGCCTTACGACGCGATTCTGGTGGCCGCCGGAAGCCCTGACCTGCCGGAGCCTCTGCTGGCGCAACTCAAGGTCGGCGGTCGCCTCGTCTTGCCGGTCGGCAAGACGCGCGAATCGCAACGCCTCGTTCGCGTCATCCGAACCGAGACGGGCTATGAGACGGAAGACCACGGCGGCTGCGCCTTCGTCCCGCTCATCGGGCGTTACGGTTGGGCGCACGAACAGTAGTCCATCAACGATAGCGCAGAGACTCGCCGCAGAGGCTTTCTGCCTGCGTGCCCTGCGCTCTTGCTTTTGTGCCCGGAACTTTTATGGATTCGATTTACGAACTGATTCATCAACTGAGAAGCTATCTCGACCCGCGCACGATTGCCGCCGCAGGCTACATCGTGCTGGTGGCCGTCGTCTTCGCCGAGACGGGGCTGGCAATGGGATTCTTTCTGCCGGGAGATTCGCTCCTTGTCGTCGCGGGCATCTTCGCCGCCAGAGGTGACCTAAACGTCGTCATCCTGCTCGTCTCTCTGTTCGTGGCAGCGGTGGTCGGCGACGCGGTCGGGTATCTGACGGGTGCGAAGTTGGGGCCGCGTCTGTTCACACGTCAGAAGTCTCTGCTGTTCCGGCCGAGCCATCTGGAAAAGGCGCGCGATTTTTATGAGAAGTACGGCGGCAAGACCATCATCATCGCGCGCTTCGTTCCCATCGTGCGTACCTTCGCGCCGATTGTGGCGGGTGCGGCGTCGATGCCTTACAGGCAGTTTGTCATCTACAACGTGGTCGGCGGCTTCCTCTGGGTCTTCAGCATGATTCTCTCCGGCTACTTCCTCGGCAGCATCCTGCAATCGAGGTTCGGCATCAGCCTCGACGAACACATCGAGTGGGTGGTCATCATCGTCGTCGCGCTCTCGCTGATGCCGCCCGTTATCGAATATCTCAAGTCGCGCCGCGAGAAGAAGCGCGCGGCCGCAGCAGCGGGCGATGTCCAAGTTTGACATGCGCGACCTGCACACCTAGAATGAGTTCAATCGAATGACGGGGCGTGGCTCAGCCTGGTAGAGCGCACGGTTCGGGACCGTGAGGTCGGAGGTTCGAATCCTCTCGCCCCGATTAGTTAAATCAAGAGTTGACGGCAGCCGAAGTTGGCTGCCTTTTTCTCTTTCAGGGCTGCGCGGTGCGTGCGCTCTGTGATTTCTTGAGGGCTTTGTTGATTTTGTCGAGAGCCTTCGAGGCGGCTTTGCGAACGTCTTTGTTCGGATTCGTTTTCGCTTCCGCTAGTGCCTTGAGGGCAGGGGCGGCCTTCAGTTGCAATTCTCCCAGTAGTTCAATCGCACGGAGTTGGCGAGAGCTTCCGTCTGCCTTCTGCACCAACTTGATTAACTCCGGGACGAGTTCGTCTGCCATCTCCGGGTATTCCTCAGCCAGCGTCAAGACGGCGTACTCTCTTGCGTCGGAGTCCTCGCCCTGATAAGCACGGAGCAGATATTGTTTGCGGCTTTTGGCCTCCTCCTCCTTGAGCTTGGCCTCTTGCTTGTTCCACTCAAGCAGAGCGGCAGAGACGAGTGCCTCCGCTTCCAGCACTTTCGTCCTCACTTCACGGCGGCCTGAAGCGTTTGCGGCCAGACGGAAGTCGATGCTCTTCAAAGCACGAGCCGCAGAACGCCGCAGGCTCGTGTTGCCTTCGCGCTTCAACATCTCAACGAGAGGCGGCACGCCGTCTTCGATGATGTTCAGTAGAGCCTTGACGGCGGCGCGCTTAAACGGCAAGTCGGCGGCATCCTGTGACATGCCGAAGCCGGTCGATAGCAGAGTGGTCATCGGCGAGGCGACGTAGGCGAGGAGGTCGGCCGCTTTGGCGACGGCATCGGCGGCCTCTTCGTGTGAGCTGACCTGCCTGCTCAGCACTCTGATGACCGGGTCGGGCACCAGATAGTTGCGGTTCTCTCTGGTGAGGTCGGAGAGCCAGTCGCTCAGTGGTTTCATCTTAAAATTAACTTCGTAACGCGGGTCTGAAAAGATGGTCAACTCGTCGTTGACGGTCACATGTTCGGACGTGGCCTCGACGGTCGTCGTCGTCTGTCCGAAGGCTGTGTGAAAGCAGAAGAGCGCCCACAGAGCCGCGCCGACAAGCGTGAAAGCTACTCTGTTCATGTCGAAGAACTCCTCTCTGAACCAAGCTTGATGCGACCGCGAGAGGCGGACAGGCAAATGGACGAGGGCTGGCGATGAGTTGAACGGGCGAGGCTTCTGACGCGGCGCGCCGGAAACGAACGCAAGAACACAACGGACGTGACGGTAAGAAGCAGAATTGCGCGAGGATGGTGCGCAACATATGCCCGCCGGATGCGGTTGTCAAGGCCGTCTGCGCGTCACGCTGCTTTTGCTTTCCGGGATGTCAGAGCGTGCGTCTGAAGATGTACGTTTTATGTGCCCGGAAAGGATATTTTAAAGCATATTTAAAGAATAAATATGTGTACGTTGTCGTACAGATTTGACGCCTTTGCGATGTTATACTCTGCGTCACTGTTAACCAGAAAATCTGAGTCTAGCTTGGCGCAGATGTCTCTTCTGTTAGCGACCTCTGTGCGCCTCAAGCTGTCGCTTACGACCTGAGTTTTAAGTTTGAGGTCGGGGAGGAAAAGCGAGCGACTTCGACAGTTTTAGTGAAGCTGAAGAGCTTCGGCTGCAAGCTTCGCCGAACGAGCCAGGGCGGGTAGAAAGGTGAGTTAGCCGCTAACGCAACTCACCTTTCTTTAGTCTTACGAAAAGCGGCGAGGGCAGCCGCAAGTCGTTGACACAGAACATGACGCCGCCGCCAAGTTTTATGTTTAGCTTCAGTACAGATAACGAGTCGCTTGACACGGCATCCTCCCGCGCGCAGCGACGAACCACAAGCGCCTCCCCCACGATTTTGGCGCAGTTTCGGCCCCCCTCTTGAACGCCGCCGTTGACTCGGCCTCCAAGGCACGGCGGTTGCTCCGTCTGAACAGGCCCAAGTCTGAACAGGCTAAACTCTTCAGCGACGCTCACCGAATATTTCGACAGAGCGCGTGCGGCGCTCCGAACTCTCGAAGGCCGCCGTCTGACAGGCGAGTCGTTGCTCGCACACGGGTAATGTCGGGATTTAATAAAGACTCGAAAGGGAACTCAATCGAAATGAACAATTCTCGCGAACTCAACTCAGTAAACGAACAGACGACACGACAGCACAAGACACAAGACAAGATGCCGGATAATGGTCGGGTCATTTCGTTTGACAGGCAGCGCGTGACGGCCGGTGACGGCTCGCCGCGACTCAATTGGTTCATCGGCGGGTCAGGCAACGTCGATGCAGACCTCGTCTGTCTGTCGCATCTGCGTTGGGATTTCGTCTTTCAGAGACCGCAGCATCTCCTGAGCCGTTGCGCGCAGGAGCGCAGGGTCTTCTTTGTCGAAGAGCCGATTTTCGAGGACGGCACGGCGCGTCTCGACGTGAGCCAGCGCGAGGAGGGCGTCTACGTCGTCGTCCCGCATCTGCCGCATGGACTCGACGTAGCGACGATTGAGAGGATGCAAGGGGCTTTCATCGAGCGACTGTTTACGCAGTACGAGATACACAATCACATCCTCTGGTATTACACGCCGATGGCGATTGAGTGGACGCGTCATCTGAAGCCGCTGGCGGTCGTCTACGATTGCATGGACGAACTCTCTGCCTTCAAGGGTGCGCCGCGCTCTCTGCGCGAGCGTGAGGCCGAGTTGTTCGAGCGAGCCGACCTCGTCTTTACGGGCGGGCAGAGCCTCTACGAGGCCAAGCGCGACAAGCATCCGAACGTCTACGCCTTCCCTTCGAGCATCGACCGCGCACACTACGCGCGTGCGCGCGAACTGTCGGCCGACCCGCTCGACCAGGCTGCCATTCCGCATCCGCGCATCGGCTTCTTCGGCGTCGTCGATGAACGCTTCGACATCGCTTTGCTCGACGGCGCAGCGGCCGCGCGTCCCGACTGGAATTTCGTCATCATCGGCCCCGTCGTTAAGATTGACGAGGCAGACCTCCCGCGTCGTCCGAACATTCACTATCTCGGCAGCAAGAGTTACAAGGAGTTGCCCGCTTACATCGCCGGTTGGGACGTGGCCGCGCTCCTGTTTGCGCGCAACGAATCGACGCGTTATATCAGCCCGACGAAGACTCCCGAATACCTCGCCGCCGGAAAGCCGGTCGTCTCAACTTCGATTCGTGACGTGGTGCGCCCCTACGGCGAGTTGGGACTCGTGCGTATCGCCGACGACGTGGACGAGTTCATCAAGGCTGCGGCCGAACTGGGGATGGACGAGATAGTTGACCGCTCCGAGTGGCTCGAAAAGGTGGATGCGTTTCTCTCGAAGAACTCTTGGGATAAGACTTGGGCACGGATGTCGGAGTTGATTGAGAACGTGGCGGCGCGTCGTCTTTCGGCGCACACGAAGGGCAGCGCGGCAGCGGCGGGGGTCGCGGCGGTCGGCGGGCGACAGTCGTCGAACGCTGCGAGCGTGCATCCGGCCGTCTACACGGCGACCGGCGACTAAAGCCACGACGAGAGGATGAGGGAAGAGAGATGTTTGATTATCTAATCGTCGGGGCAGGATTTGCCGGAAGCGTCATCGCCGAACGTCTGGCGCGCGACGCGAACAAGCGCGTCCTCATCGTTGACCGCCGCAACCACATCGGCGGCAACGCCTATGACCATCACAACGACGCGGGGCTGTTGATACACAGGTACGGCCCGCACATCTTCCATACCAATTCGCGAGAGGTCTTTGAGTACCTCTCGCGTTTTACCGAGTGGCGGCAGTACCAGCATCGCGTGTTGGCTTCAGTCGACGGGCAACTGCTGCCGATTCCGATTAACCTCGACACGATTAACAAGCTCTACGGCCTGAGCCTGACTTCGTTTCAGGTCGAGGAGTTTTTCGCCTCGGTGGCCGAACACCGCGAGCAGATTCGCACGTCGGAAGACGTGGTGGTCGCGCGCGTCGGCCGCGAGTTATATGAAAAGTTCTTTCGCGGATACACGCGCAAGCAGTGGGGGCTAGACCCTTCGGAGTTGGACGCGTCCGTGACGGCACGCGTGCCGACGCGCACGAACCGCGACGACCGTTATTTCACGGACACCTATCAGGCGATGCCTCTGCACGGCTACACGCGCCTGTTTGAAAATCTCCTCGACCATCCGAACATCCACATCATGCTCAATACGGACTACCGCGATGTGGAGCGCATCATTCCATATCGTGAGATGGTCTACACGGGGCCGGTCGATGAGTTCTTCGACCTGCGTTTCGGCAAGCTTCCGTATCGCTCGCTCGAATTCAAGCACGAGACGATAGACCGGCCGGTCTATCAGGAAGCGCCCGTCATCAACTATCCGAACGACTATCTCTACACGCGCGTCACGGAGTTCAAATACCTGACCGGGCAGGAGCATCCGAAGACCGCTATCGTCTATGAGTATCCGCGCGGCGAGGGCGACCCGTATTACCCCGTGCCGCGACCCGAAAACGCAGAGCTTTATCAGAAGTACAAGGCGCTGGCCGACGCAACACCGAACGTGCATTTCGTCGGTCGGCTGGCAACCTACAAGTATTACAACATGGACCAAGTCGTCGCGCAGGCGCTCACCGTCTACAAGAGGATTCGGGGAGAGAAGAGTTAACGCGCGCGCGAAGGCTAACAGATAACAAGGGGAAATTTGCATGAGCCGTGAGCCCCACCTCACTGCACCTCCGCTCCAACTGTGGGCGGGCGTGGAATGCACGGTCAATCGCGTCGGCGAAGCCTACTTCGACCAACTCGAACGCAGCGGTCACGCGCGGCGCGAGAGCGACCTCGAACGATTCGCGGCGCTCGGCATCAGCGCCATACGCTATCCGGTGCTCTGGGAGCGCACTGCGCCCGACGGTCTGGAGCAGGCTGATTGGACTTGGGCTGACGGGAGACTTGAGCGGCTCAGAACGCTCGGCGTGCGCCCCATCGTGGGTCTCGTGCATCACGGCAGCGGGCCGCGCTCGACGAGCCTCGTTGACCCTGAATTTCCCGAAAAACTCGCCGTTTACGCACGCGCCGTCGCCGAGCGTTACCCTTGGGTTGAAGACTACACGCCGGTCAACGAGCCGTTGACGACGGCGCGCTTCAGCGGCCTCTACGGCCATTGGTATCCGCACGGGCGCGACGACCGCACGTTTCTGCGTGCGCTGCTGACAGAGTGTCGAGCGGTGGCGCTGGCGATGGATGAGATTCGTCGTGTCAATCCGTCGGCGCGTCTGGTGCAGACGGAAGACCTCGGCAAAATTTACAGCACGCGGCGGCTGCGCTATCAGGCAGAGTTCGAGAACGAGCGGCGCTGGCTGAGTCTCGACTTGCTGATGGGACGCATCGACAGGTCGCATCCGCTGTGGGATTACCTGATGAACGCGGGTCTCTGCGAGGCCGAGTTGCTCTGGTTCGCAGAGCACCCTTGCGAGCCTGACATCATCGGCATCAATCACTATCTGACGAGCGAACGTTTCCTCGACGAACGCGTCGAGCGTTACCCGGAATGTACGCACGGCGGCAACGGCATACAGGCTTACGCGGACGTGGAGGCGGTGCGCGTCTGCGCTGAGGGCACGGCCGGGCCGCGCGTGCTGCTGCGCGAGGCGTGGGAGCGTTACAGTCTGCCGTTGGCCGTCACGGAGGCGCATCTCGGTTGCACGCGCGAGGAGCAGATGCGCTGGTTCGTCGAAGTGTGGGAGGCGGCGCAGGCGTTGCGCGACGAGGGCGTGCCGCTCTGCGCCGTGACGGCGTGGGCGCTGCTCGGCTCATACGATTGGAACTACCTGTTGACGTGTGCGACGGGGCATTACGAACCCGGCGTCTTTGATGCTCGCGCCAAAGCAGAGCCGCGACCGACGGCGCTCGCCGCGATGTTGCGCGACCTCGCTGCGGGACGCGAGCACAAACATCCGGCGCTCGACGGGACGGGCTGGTGGCGGCGGCTCGACCAACGCCTGATTTACCCGAAACGCCGACGCTCGACGGGGCGTTACGGCGCGGCGGAGGGGCGCAGTGTGGAATTGACCAGAGGCGCAGCACGACCGTTGCTCATCACGGGTGCGACCGGCACGCTCGGCAACGCCTTTGCGCGCCTGTGCAAAGTGCGCGGACTCTCTTATCGTCTGCTCAGTCGCTCGGAGATGGACATCGCTGACGCCGATTCGGTGGCGCGCGCGTTCGACGACTTTGAGCC
>DASZCR010000330.1:0-8473 GCA_035942915.1 Pyrinomonadaceae bacterium
CTGTCATCCACCCTCGCGGCGTTTCTCTTCTTTCGTCTTCGTTCGGCGTGGTGAGACAATGGCGCGCATGACAGCGACGGCAAAGGGCACGCTCTATCTGGTCGCCACACCTATCGGTAATCTCGAAGACATCACGCAGCGCGCCCTGCGCGTGCTCGGCGAAGTTGACCTCATCGCCTGCGAGGACACGCGCCGGACGCGCGTGCTGCTCGAACGCTTCGGTCTCAAAGCGAAGACGACGAGCTATCACGAGCACAACGAACGCGAGCGCGCGGCGGACTTGTGCGCGCTGATGGAAAGCGGCGCAAGCATCGCCCTTGTCTCTGACGCGGGCACGCCCGGCATCAACGACCCCGGCTATCGTCTCGTGCGTGCGGCCGTCGAGCGCGCCATTTCAGTTGTGCCCGTGCCGGGCGCCGCGGCCTTCGTCGCCGCACTCGTCGCTTCGGGGTTGCCGACAGACCAGTTCTTCTTCGGAGGCTTCCTGCCCGCGCGCACGCACGCGCGCCGCGCGCGTCTCAGCGAATTGCGCGCCTTGCCCGCGACGCTCATCTTCTACGAAGCGCCGCATCGCATTGCCGAATCGCTCGCCGACGCGCGCGAAATCCTCGGCGAGCGCGAGGCCGTCGTGGCGCGCGAGTTGACGAAGGTGCATGAGGAGATGGCGCGCGGGCGTCTGAGCGAGTTGGCCGCGCGCTTCGCTGTGGAAGGCGCGGCGCGCGGCGAGATGGTGCTGGTTATCGACCGCACGCCGGTTGCGGGCGCAGACGATGGAGGCGTGGAGACGAGCGTGGCGGCACTCGTCTCGCAGTTCGAGGGCGAAGGACTCGACCCGCGTGCGGCCTTGAAGCGCGCGGCGCGCACGCTCGGACTGACGCGCGACGAAGCTTATCGCCGCCTCGTCGCCGAACGCGCGCGTGAGTGAGTGCGAGTCGCGTCGAGACAGAGGCGCTACAGACGCTTCAACAGCCGGTCGAGCCAGAGGTTGGCGAGCTTCTCCTGCACGGTGTTGGCGCGCAGACGGTCGTTGAGGTTCTTGAAGTCCACGCGGTCGAGCAGTTGGTCTTGATTGAAGCAGGAGAAGACGAAACTCTCAGCGCCGGTCTGCGGGTCGATGTGGCGTTGCAGACATTGCGCGCAGACCTCTTTCATCATGCATTGCATCGGGCTGTTGATTGAGCCGATGCCAACGTGGCCGGGTTTAAGATGCGGCGCGAGCAGGCCGTGACGCGCGGTCTTGACGGCCGCCATCATGCGGTCGGAACCGATGGCGATGAGACGGTCAACCTCGCGCAAATCAAAGAGCGGCGCGCCAAAGTTCCCGGCGGCGTAAGCGAGCATGGCTTCGACGATGTTGCCGCGAAAGTGCGCGTCCTGCGCGCGGTGCGGTTCGATGAAAGCGCCCGTATCGGTTGACCAGATAACCTGGTCGGTCGCCTCCTCAATCTCTTCACGCTTGAAGAGGTCTTCGCCGCGTTTGTAGCCTGCGAAATAGATGACGCGGTTATCGTTCTCCCTGAGCGCCTTGGCGATGGAGAAGAGGACGGCGTTGCCTAAGCCGCCTCCGGCGAGCAGCACGGTCTCGCCCGTCGGGATTTCGGTCGGCGTCCCCGTTGGCCCCATCACGACGACCTCCTGACCGGGTTGCAGCATCGCACACTGGCGCGACGACGCGCCCATCTCAAGCACGATGAGACTGAGCAGCCCTTGCTCTTTGTCCACCCACGCGCCCGTCAGCGCCAGCCCTTCCATCAACAGCTTCGTGCCGTCAACTGTGCGCGCGTCGGTCTCGTAGTTCTGCAAGCGATAGAACTGACCGGGATGAAACTTGCGCGCCTGCGCCGGAGCGCGCACGACGACCTCGACGATGGTCTCCGTCAGTCGCACGACGCGTTGGACGCGCGCCTTGAGCAGGTCGTCCAACGTCTCGACGAGTTCGTTGAAAGCCGCTTCGCGGACGGGTTGGTCTGCCTCGCGCAGCGCCGCCAGTTCTTCGGCGAAGAGTGCGGCGACCTGTTCGTAGCCGTGCTTGGCGGAGGCCATCGCTTTGACGACGTTGCCCGCGTAGACGGGATGGTTGTCGCCGTAATAGCTGATGAAGCGTCCATCCGCTTCGTAGGACGTGAAGAAGGCGCGCTCGCCGCGTGCGGCCGGGACGAGGCGCAGCCGACCCCTCTCGTCGCGCTCGATTTTGTGCGGCGCGAAGAACTCGCGTCGCTCGTCGAGCGCGAAGGTGCCGGGACGCTCGCGCTCGTAGATAGTGTTGGGGCTTGTGCCCGCCGCGACGCAGACCGTGCGCGCAGGCATCCTCAGCGTCTCGTCCGTCCGGCTCCACTTTCCCGTCTCCGGGTCGCGTCGCTGTCGCTCGAAGACGAGTGCGGCAACCGCGCCGTGCTCGTCGGCGACCGCCTCGACCGGACTCATGTTCTCGACAATCTGGATGCCTTCTTCGAGCGCCTTAGCGACCTCCTCGTGATTGAGACGATAGGCGGGCGAGTCGAGCAGGCGCTTGCGATAGACGATGGAGACGCCGCCCCACGCGCGGACGAGCGGGATGAAGTTCGGCGTTTCGCCTGTCTCGGCCGCGCGTGCGCGTTCCTCTCGGACGGCGCGGCCGTGCGCGAGGAACTCCTCATAACAGGCATGCTCCTCGACATCGAAGCGGCGCATGATTTCCTCTGCGCCGAACTCGGCGACGAGTTGCTCGTGTCGCTCCAACATCTTCTCGACCTGCACTGGATAGTAAGCGAAAAGCTCTGTCGCCGTGTCTATCGCGGTGAGGCCGCCGCCGACGACGATGGCCGGGAGACGCACTTGCAGGTTGGCAAAGGCGTCGCGCTTGAAAGCCCCTGTCAGTTGCAGCGCCATCAGAAAGTCGGAAGCCTTGCGGATGCCGCGCAAGAGGTTGTTCTTCATCCCGATGATGGTCGGGCGTCCTGCGCCGGAGGCGACGGCGATGTGGTCGAAGCCGAGCGCCCACGCATCTTCAATCTCAATCGTGCCGCCGAAGCGCACGCCGCCGTAGAAGCGGAAGTGGTCGCGCCGCGCCAGCGCCAGATGCATGAGCGTCAGAAAGTTCTTGTCCCAGCGGACGGTGATGCCGTACTCGGAGACGCCGCCGAAGCCCGCCAGGACGCGTTCTTCGAGCGAGCTTTCGATGGCGCGCACGTCGGCGACGGCGCGCGGTGTGCGGCGACCACCATCGCCCGTCAAATCCTGTGCGAGCGGTTCAATCTTCAATCCGTCGATGCCGACGACGCCGAAGCCTTCGTTGAGAAGATAGTGCGCCAGCGTATATCCGGCCGGGCCGAGGCCGACGACGAGGACGTTTTTGCCGTTGTAGGGGAGCGCGTAGGGGCGGCGCGCGTTCAGCGGGTTCCAGCGCGTCAGCAGCGCGTAGATTTCAAAGCCGTAGGGCAGGTTGAGCACGTCGGCGAGAATGCCGGTCTCGGCCTGCGGGATGTTGACAGGCTCCTGCTTCTGAAAGATGCAGGACTTCATGCAGTCGTTGCAGATGCGATGCCCCGTGCCCGGACACATCGGGTTGTCGATGATGACGATGGCGAGCGCCGCTATCGAGTCGCCGCGCTTTTGCAGCACGTGCATCTCGGAAATCTTTTCGTCGAGCGGGCAGCCCTGCAACTCGATGCCGAGCGGGTTACGCTTGTAGGTCACGCCGTCGCGCTCTTTGAAACCTTTCGAGCAGGAATCCTTGTCGCGCTCGTGGCAGTAGAGGCAGTAGTCAACTTCGTCCAAGACCTCGCGCGGTGCGGCGCGGCGGTCTGTTAACTCGAAGCCGACGCGGCGGCGCAAGTTCCGTTCAAGCCCGCGCATCAACTCCGGCACGTCCGCATCGGGGCGCTCAATCTGCACGAGATTCTCGTAGTTGAGCGGATGCGGAAAGCGAAAAGTGACCCATCCACGCACGCGCTCGCGCGCGGCGAGTTGCAAAGCGTGCGCCGCCGCCCACGCTTCCAGCAGTCGCAACGCGCCGCTGACGAACGCCGCCTCAGCCCGACTCTCATCGTCCTGATAGGGCGACACCTCGCCGCGAAACTCCGCAAGTGCGCCCTCAAGCTCCGAGCCTACTTCCACACGCGCACGCGCTTGCGTGAGCGCACGCACAATCTCCGCATCAACCTTCTTAGCCGCAGCCTTCTCGACTGTCTCCGCCTTCTCAGCCTTTCCGGCAGTCCCGGCGGCCGCCGCCGCGGCGCGCTCCTTCCGCTTGAGATACTCCTCCCACGCGAGCAGTCGCACGGCGGTCTGCGCCGTGCCGAGTTCTCTATCGACTTCGAGCGTGTCCGCGAAGGCCACGCGCCTCAGTAGTTCGAGCGAGCGGTCGAGGGCTTCTGCGTCGAGCGCGGCGGCGCGCTCAGCCGGAAAACTTTTCGCGGCGCGTCGCTGGACGAAGGTCTTGAATTGAAAGATGGGGTCTTGCGCGCGGATGTCTCGCGCCAACTTCTCCATCTCGGCCTCGACGCCGAACAGGCGCGCGACGAACTTCGACAAATGAGGCGCGGCCGCGATGAGCAACTCCGACTCCTGCTTCGTCCCTGCCAGACGCTCGCCGCGCGTCTCTATGTATTCGACGAGCGAGGCATGGAGCGCCGCGTCCGCCCGCGCGACTTCGGCGTAGAAGCGTTCGGCCAGCAGTCGCAGCCGAGCCGGGCGATAGAGGTCTGCGTAGGTGAAGCCTTCGAGGCCAAGGGCGAAGTCGTGCTCCGACGGCGGCGGCGTGGTCACAGCGTCCGCGTCCTCGTTCATATTCAAGATGTTCTGCATAAATCCGGTGAGCGTCTGCTTTCAGAGCCTTCAGAGAAACAATAATGATGACGGGAAGATTTTTGGCGACGCATGAGAGCGCACGCAAGAAAAGTATAACATCGCGGCACGGCCGCTCTCAAAAAGCCCGCGCACACGCGGCCGCGCTTGCCATTTGCGCCGCGCCGCTTTTATAATCAGTCTGCTTTTGGCGCATTGGTGTAGTTGGTTAACACGCCGCCCTCTCAAGGCGGAGATCACGAGTTCGAGTCTCGTATGCGCTATTAACTTCCCACCCGCGACTGAGTTCTACTCATAATTTGGGGCAAAGTTTATGAAAGACAGCGGCGCTCGTAAGAGCGCCTTTTTAGGCATGCCGCATGGAACGGCTAACCATCGCTTGAGGAAGATGGTTCTGTTCAACCTCCTACAAAAGCATGGCGAGAATGTCTGCTTCAAATGCTCTCTGAAGTATAGACACAAGTTGAAGAGTTGAGCCTTGAGCACAAGCAGCCTTGGGAGGGTATCAGCATCGAGCTTTTCTGGTCGTTAGACAATAAATCGCAACCACCGCTACAAGAGCGGCGGAGCAACGCGTCGCAAAATAGGCCCCAGAGGCATGGCATGGTGTAGGCACTGCAAATGCTTCAAACCTGAAGCGGAATTTCATTGCAATCGGACACGCTGGAACGGGTTGCAAGCGTGGTGTTACAAATGTTTTCGTCAATACCGTCGCACGATTCGACACTGTCGAACTGGAGAAATCCGAGAATTTGTAAATCGATTTCGGGATAACTTTTCGCCTCTCTCTGCGTAATAGCAATCTGCGTTTCGCGCTGTTATGATGACCCCTTCCGTGCCCTCCGCGAAACACCTCTGAGACACACAGGACGAAGCAACCGGGCGGCGCAATTCTCAAGGCCGCCGGGAGCGATTCGAGAGCCGGAAGCGAAACCCGCAAAGCGCGCGCCAATCGGACGCGCGACTCTGAAAGACACTTTTTCACTCCTTCGGAAGATTGAGGATAAGAATATGAAGAGAACTCTTTTCAGCCTTCTCGCGCTGCTCGTCGTGTGCTCGACGGCCGTCGCCGTTCGCGCGCAGAAGGTTCCCGTTCAGGAGGTCATGCTCGACAACGGCATGCGCATCCTGATGGTTCCCCGTAAGGGCGACCCGAACGTCGCCGTCGGGTGGGTGGCGCGCGTCGGCTCGGTCAACGAACGACCCGGCATCACGGGGCTGTCGCACCTCTTCGAGCACATGATGTTCAAGGGCACGCACACCATCGGCACGAAGAACTATGCGGAGAACGCGCGCGTCCTCAAAGAGATGGACGAAGTGCGCGCGCAACTGCGCCGCGAGGAGATTGCGCTCATTCAGAAACAGCGTCTCGGCCAAATTCCCGACGCCAAAGACCCCAAGTATCGCTCCGCCCAGCACCAGCAACTGCTCGCCCGCTTCGAGGCGCTCGTCAAGCAGGAGAAAGAGTTGATGGTTAAGGACGAGTTCGACCGCGTTTACACGACGGCCGGAGCTTCCGGGATGAACGCCGGAACGAGCAACGACTTTACCATCTACTTCATTAACGTCCCGGCCAACAAACTCGAACTCTGGTTCTGGATGGAGAGCGACCGTCTTGCCAACCCTGTCTTCCGCGAGTTCTACTCCGAGCGCGACGTGGTGCATGAGGAGCGCCGCCTGCGCACGGATTCGACGCCGACCGGCAAGTACGACGAGATGTACGAATCGATGTTCTGGCAGTCGTCGCCCTACGGCTGGCCGGTTGTCGGCTGGCCTTCCGACCTCGAAGGCATCACGCGCGAGGAGGCGCTCGAATACTTCGCCGTCAACTACGCGCCCAACAACCTGACGGCCTGTCTCGTCGGCGATTTTGAACCGGCGCGCGCCGTCGAGTTGGCGAAGAAGTATTTCGGGCGCTTGAAGCGAGGCCCGCGTGAACCGGAGCCGGTGCGGACGCAGGAGATGACGCAGCTTGCCGAAAAGCGCATGATTGCCTACGCCGACACCTCTCCGCAGGTCAGAATCCGCTTCCACACCGTCGCCGAAGGACACCCGGACGACTTCGCCCTCAACGTCATGGCCGACGTGCTCAACGGTCGCACGGGTCGTCTCTACAAGTCGCTCGTCTTGCAGCAGGCCGTTGCCAACAGCGCGGGCGCAAATCAGGACGGGCGCAAGTACGAAGGGCTGTTCGAGTTGACGGGCACAGCCAAGCCGGGCAAGAAGCCCGAAGAGGTCGAGCAGGCGCTCTACAAAGAGATTGAGCGTTTGCAGAAAGAGCCTGTCTCGGCCGAAGAGTTGCAGAAGGTCAAGAACCAGAACGCGGCCGGTGATTTCCGGCGCTTGCAGTCCAACTTCTTCCTCATGATTCAACTGCTGCTGCGCGACAACACGCGCGGTTGGGAGACCATCAACTCCGACCCGGCGCGCGTCCAAGCCGTCACCGCCGCCGACATCCAGCGCGTCGCCAACACCTACTTCAAGCCGGAGAACCGCACCGTCGGTGTCTACCACACGAAGAAGGCCGATGCGGCGGCCGGAGCGGCGGCCGAAGACCCGCTGCTCGCCGGGCTTGACGAACAGGAGAAGGCGCAGGTGCGTCAGGTGCGCGGGATGCTCGGACAGGCGAAGGTCGAACAACTCCGCGCCATCCTCGGACAGATTGACCAGCAGGCGGCCTCTGCTCCGGCCGACAAGCAGGACATGATTAAGGTCATCAAGCAGTTGATAGAAGAGCGTCTCAAGCAGCTCGAAGGAGGGAAACAATGAGAACCGGAAAGAGACATATCACCGCGACGCTCCTCGCGCTCGCCCTGCTCATGGTCGCGCCGCTTGGCGTGGCCGCGCAGACGCGACGCGACGCGGCGAGCAGCACCAACGCACGGACGACTCCTGCCGGGCAGCAGAGCAGCAGCGCGCAGCAACAACCTTCGGGTATCCCCACGCACCCGCGCGAACTGAAGTTCACGCCGCTCGATTACACGCCGCCCAAGCGCGACCGCTTCCGCCACGTGCTCTCAAACGGCGCGGTCGCCTATCTCGTCGAAGACCACGACCTGCCGCTCGTCAACGTCTCGACCATCATCCGCACGGGCGCATATCTCGTCCCGCCGGGTAAAGAGGGGCTTGCCGCTCTGACCGGCAGTCAGATACGCGCGGGCGGCGCGGGCGACAAGACGGCCGAGCAGTTCGACGAGGCCGCAGACTTCCTCGCCGCCAACCTGTCGAGCAGCATCGGCGAGACGCAGGGCAACGCTGTCCTCAACTGTCTGAGCAAAGACATCGACACCGGTCTGGGACTCTACTTCGACATGCTCAAAAGCCCGCGCTTTCAACAAGACCGTCTGGCGCTCGGCAAGAGTCAGATATTGCAGAACATGGAGCGGCGCAACGACGACACCGGCTCTATCGAGGCGCGCGAGTGGGGGCGTTTGATGCGCGGCACCAACCACTTCACGACCAAATTCTCGACGAAAGCCTCCATCGAGTCGATTACGAGAGACGACCTCGTCGCCTTCCACAAGCAGTATTACCATCCGGCGTCGTTCATCTTCGCCATCTCCGGCGACTTCAACACGCAGGAGATGATTGCGCGTCTCGAACGCATGATGCAGGGCTGGCCGGGCGCGAAGGCCAACGTGCCGCCCGTGCCGAAGCCGGAGTTTAAGCCCGTCGCAGGCGTCTACAC
>DASZCR010000331.1:0-27726 GCA_035942915.1 Pyrinomonadaceae bacterium
GTCGAAGAGTTGCTCGCGCTCGTCGAGCGCCGCGCCTTTCCTTTCGACGTGTGTGTGTAGAGAGAGAGAGATGATGCTGGCCTTCTCGAACCTCAACGTGCGCGACTCGTTCGCCGTCTGGCAGCGTCACCTCGAAGTCTACCTGCGCCTGTGGAAGATGGAGTTGGCCGCCCCTCTCATCGAGCCTATCTTCATGGTCTTCGCCTTCGGTTGGGGCATCGGGTCGCTGATTGCTTCAGAGGTCGGCGGGATGCCTTATCTCGCCTTCGTCGGCGCGGGCGTCCTCTCCTTCTCCGTCATCTCGCGCGCGCTCTTCGAGAGCGCCTACGGCTCGTACTTTCGGATGGTCTATCAATCGACCTTCGACGCCATTCTGGCGACGCCCGTCGAGGTCGAGTCGCTCGCCTTCGCAGAGATTTGTTGGGCGACGACGAAGGCCATCATCGACTCGCTGATAATCCTCCTCATCCTCTTCATCTTCGGCGCGGCCACCTTTCCCTGGGGGTTGCTCGCGCCGCTGCCGCTCGTCGCCGGAAGTTTCTTCGTCGCCTCTCTGACGCTCGGCGTCACTGCACGCATCCACGACATCGACTCCTACAACCTCTACATCAATATCTACTTCGCCTCCATCTTCCTCTGCGGCGTCTGGTTTCCACTCGACGTACTGCCGCAGTCGCTCCAGTGGCTCGCGTGGGCGATTCCGCTCACGAGCGCGATTGACCTGGCGCGCGGCTTCCTGACAGGCTCGCTCGTCGCGCCTCACCTCTGGGAGGCCGTCTATCTCGTCGCCGCTTCGCTCCTGCTGGCCGAGTGGGCGATGCGCTCGTTGCGCCGCCGGATGGTCGCATGAGGCGGCATTTCGCGCCGGGAGATGTATAATCGCAGACGCCCTTCCATCTCGTCTCCGAAGCTGAAACGATGAAAGCCGAACCGTCTATCAAACATCAGAGCAAGCTCGAACGTCTGCGCGAAAAGAGTGCACAGGCGCGTGCGGGCGGCGGCGCGCAACGCGTCGAAAGACAGCACGCCTCCGGCAAGTTGACGGCGCGCGAGCGCATCGAGTTCTTCCTCGACGAAGGGACGTTCGAGGAGTTCGACCAATTGGTCGTCCACCGCTCGCGCGACTTCGGTCTCGACCGCCAACTCTATCCGGGCGACGGCGTCGTGACGGGTCACGGCCTCGTTGACGGCCGCCGCGTCTTCGTCTTCGCACAGGACTTCACGGTCTTCGGCGGCTCGCTCTCGGAGACTCACGCCGAGAAGATTTGCAAGGTGATGGATATGGCGATGAAGGTCGGCGCGCCCGTCGTCGGCCTCAACGATTCGGGTGGCGCGCGCATACAGGAAGGCGTCGTCTCTCTGGGCGGCTACGCAGACATCTTTCTACGCAACACGCTGGCCTCCGGCGTCGTCCCGCAAATCAGTTGCATCATGGGGCCGTGCGCGGGCGGAGCGGTCTACAGCCCGGCCATCACCGACTTCAACGTGATGGTCAAAAACACCTCTTACATGTTCATCACGGGGCCGGACGTGATTCGCACTGTGACGCATGAGGACGTGACGAAAGAGGAGTTGGGCGGCGCGGACACGCATAACCGCGTCTCCGGCGTCGCGCACTTTACGGCCGACACGGACGAGCACGCGCTGCTGCTCGTGCGCGAACTGCTCTCCTTCATCCCTTCAAACAACATGGACGACCCGCCGCGCGTTGCCACCACAGACCCGCCAGACCGCGCCGACGAGTCGCTCAACGCGGTCGTCCCGGAAGCCTCCAATCAACCTTACGACATCCGCGAAGTGATTCACGCGGTCGTGGACGAGCGTTACTTTTTTGAAGTGCATGAGCACTATGCGCCGAACATCGTCGTCGGGTTCGCGCGCCTCGGCGGTCGCAGCGTCGGCATCGTCGCCAACCAACCGGCCTATCTCGCGGGCGTGCTCGACATCGACGCTTCGGTCAAGGCCGCGCGCTTCGTCCGCTTCTGCGACTGTTTCAACATCCCGCTCGTCGTCTTCGAGGACGTGCCCGGCTTCCTCCCCGGCGTCCGGCAGGAGCACGGCGGCATCATTCGTCATGGAGCCAAACTGCTCTACGCCTTCGCCGAAGCGACCGTCCCGAAAGTCACTGTCATCACACGCAAGGCTTACGGCGGCGCTTACTGCGTGATGGCCTCGAAGCACATTCGCACGGATGTCAACTTCGCGTGGCCGACGGCCGAGATTGCCGTGATGGGAGCGGAAGGCGCGGTCGGCGTGCTCTACCGGCGCGAGTTGGCAGAGGCCGAAGACGTGGAGGAGGCGCGGCGCGCGCGCGTCGTAGAGTTCGAGGAGAAGTTCGCCAATCCTTACGTCGCCGCCGAGCGCGGTTTCATCGACGAGATTATCGAGCCTTCGCAGACGCGCCCGAAACTCATCCGCGCCCTCGCGCTCTTGGAGAACAAGCGCGACACCAACCCGCCGCGCAAGCACGGCAACATCCCTCTCTGATTCAGTGCGCCGCATAACGAGAAGAAGGCTGACGAAGACTCCTTTGAGTCCTCGTCAGCCTTCTTCTTAAACGTCAGAGCGCGCCTGTCGCTCAGGCGGCTTTCTGCTGCGGCTGCGCGGCCGGTTTGCCCTTCTCGCGCAGCAGTTCGAGAGCCTTTTTCAACTGCACGTCTTCTTGCTGCTGTTTGGGCGCGGCCGCCTCCGGCGCGACCTCCGTCTTCTCGTTGCCGGAGTTGTTCGGCTGCGCGATGGCGTCGTCGTCGTTGCCGGTCAGGTCTTCGGGGTCAACGGCCTCTGCCAACTCAGGCCGCTTGACCTCGACCGAAGGCGTGATGCCTGCGCCGATGAACGGCTTTCCGGACGACGATGCCCACTTCACTGTCGTCAGCAACAGTCCGTCGCCGTTGCGCAGGGTGAAGAGCTGCTGTTCAGCGCCCGCGCCGAAGCTCTTCTCGCCCACCACGTCGCCGCGCTTGCGCTCGATGAAGGCCGAGGCGATAATTTCGGCCGCTCCCGCCGTCCCCCGGTCGATGAGCACGGAGACGGGGCCATCGAAGAAAGCCTCTTTCGGGTCGGCCGTCATCGTCTTCAGAGCCTTGTTGCCGCGCCCGATGGTCTGCGCCAGCACGCCGTCCTTGATGAAGAAGTTCGCCACCTTGACGCCTTCTGCGAGCGAGCCGCCCGCGACGCTACGCAGGTCGAGCACAAACTTCTGCGCGCCCTGTTTGGTAAGCTCCTGTATCCGCGCCTTCACGTCTGCCGCCTCGCCCGCGTCGAGACTGTTGATGCGGACGACGCCAATCTGGCCTGCCTCCATCCGCCCTTCCGCGCCCGGAATCTGCACCGCGCCGCGCCGCACAGTGACGGCGAAGGGGCGCGTGCCCGCGCGCAGGATTCGCAACTTGACTTCGGAGCCGGGTGCGCCGTTCAGCAGTTGGCGCGCGTCGTAGAGCGAGATGTCGCGCGTCGCTTTGCCGTCGATGTACTCGATGATGTCGCCGGCCTGTACGCCCGCCTGTTCGGCAGGCCCGCGCTTGACGGGCGCGATGACGTAGAGATAAGAGGCGACCTGTGACAGTTCAGCGCCGATGCCTGCCTGCGTGTTGCCGACGCCCGCGCGGAACTCTCGCACCTGGTCGGCCGTCAGATAGGTCGAATAAGGGTCGAGGCCGTATGCGAGGCCGCGCAAAGCTCCCGCGCGCACCTTGTTTAAATCTGGCTCATCGACGTAATCCTGCTGGATGTGTTGGAGCACGCTCTCGAAGATGCGTAGCTGCGCGCCGGGGTCGTTCTGCTGCTGCGCGCGCGTGGACATCCAGCCGCCGACGACCGCATAGAGCGCCAGCGTGGCGGAGAAGACGACGAGAAGAAATTTACCGCGAAAAGACATCTATTCACCTCTCGGAGTGTAACGGCCGCCGACCTTGGCCGGGTCGCGGCGGCGTCAACGTGCGCGTGTGGCCGCAGCTTGGGCGCAAAAAAGTACCGGATTCGGATGATACAGTAGTCGTCCGAACACGCGCAAGCAACTCAAGTTGGCGCGTCCCGACGGGCTGAGCTATACTCCGTTTCGCTCCCTGACAAAGTTTTCAAAGTGTCTGAATCGAAGACCACGCACAACGCCGGGCAGGTCGCCGCAGAGGGTCGGACGAGAGGACGCGTCCTTGCGCTCGACCTCGGCCTCAAGCGCGTCGGCGTGGCCGTCTCAGATGAGTTGCGTCTGAGCGTCAGACCGCTGCCGGCCATCGCGCGCACGAGTTGGAAACAGTTGCTCCGCACGCTCGCGCAGTTGTGCGAACAGTTTGACGTAAAAAGTGTGGTAATTGGTTTGCCGTTGCGACTCGACGGCACGGAGGGCGACGCCGCTGCGGAAGCACGCCGCATCGCACGTAACCTCGGATTGTCGCTCTCCGTCGAGGTGCATTTGCAGGACGAACGCCTGACCTCGAAGGACGCAGAGCAACGCCTGCGCGCCGCAGGCTTCAACGAGCGAGAGGTCAAAGAGCGCGTCGATAGCGAGGCCGCCGCGCTGATTTTGAGCGACTTTCTGCATCACAGACAGGATTTCTAATTTTCGCCGACGACCAGCTTCATAAAGGCTCTCTCCGATGAGACTTTTCCGACTCCTGCTGCTGCTGCTCCTGCTAGGCATCCTCTCGGTCTCCGTCTTCGCCTATTGGTCTTACAGAGAACTCCACTCGCCCGTCCTTCACGCGCACGAGTCCGACTACATCGAAATCCCGCGCGGTTCCTCCCCCGACCAGATTGTCTCCAAACTGGCCGCTCACGGCGTTATCAGACGCGAATGGCTGTTCCGGCTCTACCTCCGTCTGAGTGGTGCGGGCAGTCGTCTGAAGGCAGGCGAGTACCGTTTTCCTTCCCCGATTACACCGATGTCAGTCCTCTCGAAGCTCGAAGAGGGCGAGCAACGCCTGAGCCGCTTCACGGTCGTCGAGGGGTGGACGCGTTGGGACATCGCGGGGCTTATGGCGCGGATGCCGGAACTCAAACTCGGCAGTGCCGAGGAGGCTCTGGCGCTCTTTGACGACACCAGCGAGATACGCGACCTCGACCCGCAGGCGCCTAACCTCGAAGGTTATCTCTTTCCGGATACCTATAGCTTCCCTCCCAACACCAGCGCGCAAGAGATTGTCCGCGCGATGGTGCGTCGCTTCCGGCAGGTTTGGGACAGAGACCTCGCCGCAGGCGCGCAGGCGCGCGGCAAAAGCGTGCGCGAAATCGTCACCATCGCCTCGCTCATCGAGACCGAGGCCAAGCTCAAAGAGGAGCGGGCGCTCGTCTCCTCCGTCATCTACAACCGCCTGCGCATAGGGATGCCGCTCGGCATCGACTCGACGGTCATCTACGCCTCGAAGCTCGCGGGCAAGTGGAGAAACGACGGCAAGGTCTACCAGAGCGACCTCGACCGCAATTCGCCCTACAACACGAGAAAGGTGCGCGGGCTGCCTCCCGGCCCTATCGCCTCGCCCGGCGCGCGCGCCCTCGAAGCCGCCGTCAATCCGGCCGACACCAGCCATCTCTACTACGTACGCAACCCTGACAGGGACGACGGCGCGCACAACTTCTACGACAACGAAGCGGACTTCGCGCGCGGCGTACAGGCTCTGCGCGAATGGGAGCGCCAGCGCGACGCACGCGCCAGAGAAAGCTCGGAGGGCGAGCCTGCCGTCGCTCCTCCGACGCCCACCCCAACACCGTCGCCATGAAACTACGCACGACGCTCGTCGCAGCCATGCGAAAATATAGGTGCGACGCAAGGCATCAATTTCTCTGCGACCGGATTCCAACTTTCTTGTGTTCGTCCAACTGATGATTTATTCTCGAAGGCGTCTCTCGAACAACGCGCGAAAGTTTTTGTCGGAAGGTTTGTCTGGCACGTCGGAGGGTACGAAATGAAGAATGCACTGACTCTCTTTTTCCTTTTTCTCATTTCTGCGTCCGTGCTACAGGCGCAGGAGAAGGGCGTCGACCAGCAGAACGAGCGCGTCCGCGACAGCGGCAATAACCGCACGCCCGCCATCAACGGCGGCAACGTCAATTCAAGCACCGGGCGCGGCATGGACTTCGGACGCGACCGGACGCCGACGCCTCCTCCCGTCCCCAATCCTTACCGTATCTCCATGCCCAACGACGCCGTCGCCAAAGCGGTCGAAGAGCTCATGCGCGAGCGCAAGTTGATTCTCGACGAGACGGTTTCAAGGAAGGCCGAAGGCGTGCTCATCAGCCAGCCCTACACCTTCATTCGTGGTGCGGTTGCCGCGCAGTCCGAAATCAATCGCTACGCCATCCCGCCCAACCCGAACCCTTACGCGCTGACACGCGGCCGCTACACGATGACCATCGAGGTGCAGCCCATCGACAACAAGAGCACGAACGTCTTCGTCAACGCGAAGGTCGAGGGACGCAGCGAGAATGAATTAGGGACGCAGTGGATTACCTTGCGCAGCAGCGGCATCGCCGAAGAGGAGTTCCTCATCGCGCTCGTCGAAAAGCTCACGGGCGCGCCGCCCGCCGGACGAGAGCCGTCCGAGCAGTAAGGTCGATACGGGACACGACGAGATGACGCCGTTTTTGGCTTCCACTCAAACACTTACGTCGGGCATCTTAAGGAACTAGTTTAATCTCCGAGGAGCTTTGATTTTCTTGCAATGACCAGTATTTCGCCGCCTCGCACGTTGCTTCGTCAGTCTCCGACGATAATTCGCCTCTTCGCGCTCTCGCTCGTCGCGCTCTTCATGGCGGCCTGCGGGGGCGCGCGTGCGCCTCAGACGCCTCCTGTCGCGCAGAAGGAGGCGCCGAAGGCCAAGACGTTCGACGTTCATGTGCTCGAAGACGAAGCGATGCCGAAGGGGTCGCAGGCCGTCATCGGTGGAACGGTACGCAACATCTCAGGCGAGAGACTGGAAAACGTCGTGGTCGAACTCGAACTCGTCAGGCGCGACGGTAAAGGCACGGAGACGCGCTCTCTGCCGTTAGCGCCCGCCGTCCTCGAACCCGGAGCGGAGGGGCGTTATTCCATCACAGTTCTTCCGAAGGACTGGAAAGGCTCGCACATCCTGCGACTCAAGAGCAGCACGCGCCCGGACGAACTCGCTTTTAAATCTGAGGTCGGCGCGCGCCGCCCACCCGAACGGATTCAGCCTGCGAGAGAGAGAATCGTCGTCCGCCCGAAACCGAAAAAGGGAGACGATTACTTGAACACTCCCGAAACCGCAGACCAGATACGTTAGCATCGGAGGCTCAGGTAAAACCTCAGTAGTCGGCACGACGACAAAGCTTCGAGCGATTATTTCAGGGACGTCGTTTAAGTGATTATTTGTCAGGACTTGTCACACATGTTTAAGAGACTGCTCTTCAGTCTGACCTTCGTTCTCCTGTGCGTCTCGGCGGTCGCTGCACAGAGGGCTGGCGACCTGCCGCCCCTGCCCGGCACGAGAGGAGACCGTGAATTGTCGCCGCTCGGCTCGCCCGCAGAGGAGATGCGCACGCGCGCGCTGATTCGTCATGAGGAGAACGCCTACCGGGAGATGCTCGAACGCGCGAAAGAGTGTGCGCAGATAGGCGCGGAGTTGCGCACAGTCTTCGAGCGCACCAAGATGCTCTCGCGCGAAGACCTGAAGCGGCTCGAAAGGATGGAGAAACTGGCGCGCAAGATTCGCAGTGGCGCGGGTGGCTCGGACGATGACGAGGAGTTGCAAAACCCGCCCGCGAAACTCGAAGCGGCCTTTGTGCGTCTGGCCGAACTCTCCGAACAGATTCATAAGACCGTCGAGAAGACCTCGCGCCTCGTCGTCTCGGCCTCCGTCATCGAACGCTCCAACGAATTGATTGAGTTAATCGCGCTGACTCGCATGATGCTACGTTAACCTGCGCTGCCCTGTAGATGAGACAGATGTCGAGCGACACGCTCAGGAAGAAATCTCTGCTTCTGCTCTTCCCCGCGCTTGCGGCCGTCTGGCTCTGCGTCTACACGGTGACGGCGACCCGCGCGCAGCAGCCGCAGCAAGACGAGGATGATGAGGTCGTGCGCGTCGAGTCAGACCTGGTCGTGCTCAACGTGACGGTGACGGACAAGCAGGGGCAGTTCGTCGGCAAGCTTCCGCGCTCCGAGTTCAAGGTCTTCGAGGACGGGCGCGAGCAGCCCATCAACACCTTCCTGCTCGAAGAGACGCCTTTCGCCGCAGCCATTCTCATCGACACCTCCGGCAGCATGGACGGGCGCATGACGCTCGCGCGTGCCGCCGCCATACGCTTCCTTGATGGTCTGCGCGAAGACGACGTGGCGGCCGTCTATAACTTCGACTCGAAGGTCGAACAGGTGCAGGACTTTTCGCACGGGCGCGACCTGCCGCCGACCACCTACGGCCTGAAGGCGCGCGGCATGACGGCGCTTAACGATGCCGTCGCGCGTGCCGCCGCAGACCTCTCGAAGCGACCCGAAAAGCGACGCGCCATCGTCGTCATCTCCGACGGGGCAGACACGCACAGCCGCATCTCTCAGGACAAGGCGCTCGACCACGCGCTGGCCGCCGGTGCGACCATCTACGCCGTCGATATGGCGGGCAACGAAACGCCCGTCGCCAGCCGCGTCGCATCGGCCTCAGCCTTGAAGAACTTCGCTGCCAAGAGCGGCGGGCGCTACGTCCCGACGCCGGGCGGACAGGCGTTGAGCGACGCTTTTGAAGCCATCGTCGCGGAGTTGAGCAATCAGTACACCATCGGCTACAGACCGACCAACCGCGCGCGTGACGGACGCTGGCGCAGCATCGAACTCAAACTCGCACGCACCGAACTCGAAGCACGCACGCGCAAGGGCTACAAAGCTCCCAAGTCTTAAAGCAGCCCGGAAGCAGTGCTCAAGCCTCTATTTTTCGTGGATAAAATTTAAGAAGCTGGCTCTGTCGGCGTCGCTCGCGCCGTTTTAGAGGCTCGTCTCGTTGCGCGCCTTGTCGGCGTGTCGCTCGAAGGCGAGTTCGACGAGACGGTCGAGGACTTGGCTGAAAGGCTTGCCGGAAGCCGCCCAGAGTTTCGGATAGCCGGAGACGTTCGTCAGTCCGGGCATGGTGTTCAGTTCGTTGATAATCAACTCGTCTGTGTCGCGGCCGAGAAAGAAGTCAACGCGCGCCAGCCCCGCTCCGTCAACCGACTTGAAGGCCGTTTTCGCCATCCGTTGAATCTGCGTAATCTGTCGCTTCTTGAGCGCGGCCGGGACGACGAACTCGACGTGTCCCGTCTCCGAATATTTCTCCGTGTAGTCGAGAAACTCCGAACCGGCCTTGAGCACGACGTATTCGCCGGGCAGGCTCGCCTCCGGCTCGTCGTTGCCGAGCACGGCACACTCTATCTCGCGCGCGTTCAAACCTTCTTCGACGATAATCTTGCGGTCGTAGCGCGCGGCCAGACGGATGGCTTCCGCCAGCGTTGCCTTATCGTTAGCGCGTGAGATTCCGACCGACGAGCCGAGATTGGCAGGTTTGACGAAGCACGGAAAGCCAATCTCCTTCGCCACGCGGCGCAACACGCGCTCGCCTTCCGCCTCCCACTCCGCGCGCAGAAACCAGACGTAGCGACAGACGGGCAGCCCCGCCTCGCGGAAGAGCGCCTTCATCGTCACCTTGTCCATCCCGCAACTCGAACCGAGCACACCGCTCCCGATGTAAGGCAGACCGGCCATTTCCAGCAAGCCCTGTATCGTGCCGTCTTCGCCGTATGTTCCGTGAAGGACGGGAAAGACCACGTCGAGACTCTCAGCGGCAGGAGGCCGTCGGCCGTCTGCTTCGAGCGTCGTCAGCCCGTTGTGCGAAGGGTCGCCGATGATGGCGACGCTTCTCCTGTCCGACTCTTCCACCGTGTCAGACAACAGACGCCGCGCCTCTGCGGGCAGCATCGTCGCCGCTTCCGCAGGGGAGAGCCAACGCCCCTCGCGTGTGATGGCGATGGGAACGACCGTGTATCTCTCCGGGTCGAACGCACGCGCGACCGCGCCCGCTGAACGCACAGAAACTTCGTGTTCGCCGGAACGCCCGCCAAAAATCAGACCCACGCGAATTTTCTTTGCCATCTAGAGAATGGTTTTCCCGAGTGCCGAGAGAATCAGTTCGACACCCAGTTCCGCCGTGCGGTTGTTGATGTCGAGCGCCGTGTTGATTTCCACCACTTCGAGCGCGAGCACGCCGCCTGCCTCCGAGATATGCTCCATCGCCAGATGCGCCTCGCGGTAGGTCAGGCCGCCGCGCACGACCGTGCCGGAACCGGGCGCGTCGCCGGGGTCGAGCGCATCCACGTCGAGCGTGACGTGGTAGCCTGCCGAAGCCTGCGCGGCGATGGAGATGGCCTCGTCGATGCACGCGCTCATCCCGCGCTCGTCAATCTCGCGCATCGTCATGAAACGGACGCCGAGGCGTCGTATCAACTCGCGTTCGCCGGGGTCTACGTCGCGCGCGCCGATGTGAACGCAGAAGCGCGGGTCGAGTTTCGGCGCGAAGCCTTCGAGGTCGGTCAATTCAGGGACGCCGTACCCGAAGAGGACGGCGAGCGGCATCCCGTGAATGTTGCCGGAGGGCGAAGTCTCCGGCGTGTTCATGTCTGCGTGCGCGTCGAACCAGATGAGGCCAATCGTCTCGCCGCGTTCCCTGTAGAAAGAGGCGACGCCTGAGACCGAACCCATCGCAATCGAGTGGTCGCCGCCGAGCACGATGGGCAGTTCGCCGCCCGTGAGAATCTTCTTCATCTCGCGCGCCAGTTCTTCGCAGGCCGCGAGAACTTCCGGGAGGAATTTGATTTTCTCCTGAGGGCGCGGCGTCACGTTCGGCGGGCAGGCGACGCGCAGGTCGCCGAGGTCGCGCACCTCGTAGCCGAGTTGTGCGATGCGTTGGTTGAGGCGCGCGACACGCATCGCGGCAGGCCCTAAGTCAACGCCCGCGACGCTCGCTCCGAAGCCGCACGGGACGCCGACGATGCTCACGCGGCGTCCTGCGCCCGGCAGGCGCGTAATCGGGTTGCTTTGCGTCTGTGCCGTCAAAGTCTCACTCAAAAAGTTTTCACCCGCCGAGGTTGAAGTTAAAGCCGCTCCCGCCGCTGCCCTGCGAGGGGAAGAAGGGTTTCATCAATCCCGCGAAGGCCGCGAGGTTGCGCGTCTGAATCAGAATCTCGCCCGGCCCGATAAACTCCGCGACGATGCCCTCGCCGCTCACCAGACTGCGGAAGAAGCCGGACGCAGCCTTGCGCAGAGTGTACTGCGTCGTGCCCTCCCACGCGACGAGGTGGCCTGTATCAACCACGTAACGCTCGCCCGGTTGCAGACGCTTACGATGAATCGCGCCGAACGAAGAGACGAGCAGCAGCCCCGTCCCCGTCACCTGCATGACGAAGAGCCCTTCGCCGCCGAAGAAAGATTTCGCGCCGCCCCAGCGCGTGTCGATGGAGAGTCCCACGTCGCCCGCCAGATAAGAGCTTGATTGGACGAAGAAAATCTGGTTGCCCATCTCGATGGCGGCGATGTCGCCGGGGCCGCCCGGCGCGAAGGTCACTTCGCCGGGGCCGCCGCGCGCCGTAAACGTCGAGACAAACGCCGACTCGCCACCGGCCGCGCGCTTGATGGCTCCAAACAGCCCGCCCTTCATCTGCGATTGCAACTCGACATTGGCAGACATCGAGACCATCGCGCCCGCTTCGGCCTGAATCGACTGTTCGGCCTGCAAGCGTATCACGGCCAGCGCGAACGACGGTTGATGCAGCACCTCGTAATCATAGCCGCGCCCGTGTCCGCGCGAGTCCGGGTCGATGTGGATGCCGTGCGGCGAGGCGTAAGAGGCCGCGCCGGAAGAGGCCGCGCCGCCGCCTGCTCCGTACTGTTGTGAGTGTTGCGGCGCACCGGCAGCGGTCGCCGTCGGCGTGCCGCACGCGCCGCAGAACTTCGCGCCGCTCATCAACACTGCGCCGCAGTTCTGGCAGTTCATAGTTTTACCCCCTGAGACTTTTTCAAGATGATTTCTACGGCCGCTTCGGGCGTCTGCGCGAAGTCGAGCAGGCGCACGTCCGCTTCGCTGACGGCGAGGTATTTCGTCAAAGCCTCGACCACCGGCGGCCAACTGTCTCCGAGCAGCACTATCGGCCGGGGTTCGATAACGTGCGTCTGAAGTTTGTTCCAGACCAGAGACAACTCCGTGACCGTTCCCATGCCGCCGCGCAGTGCGACGAAGCCGACGGAACGTGTAATCAGATTTTGCAGGCGTTCGTAAAAGTGCGCGCTCGCCACCTTGTCGGTCAGATAGCGGTTCGGCTCGGCCTTGAATTGGTTCATGACGATGCCGAGCACGCGCCCGCCGCGTTCGTGCGCGCCGCGCGAGGCGGCTTCCATGACGCCGAGGTAGCCGCCCGTGCAGATGGTGTATCCCTGTTCGGCGAGCAGTTGTCCGACGCGGCGCGCCTGCCCGTATTCGGCGCAGTCCTCGCCGCACTTCGAGCCGCCGAAGATAGTCACAATGCGTTCTTGGTTCGTGCTCATCTCAAGATGTCTGTCAAATGGTTTAAGGTCTGATGCGGTAGAGCATACGCGGGAACGGTATCGTTTCGCGCACGTGCTCGATACCGCACATCCATGCCGTGCAACGCTCGATGCCCATCCCGAATCCGGCGTGCGGCACGCTGCCATAACGCCGCAGGTCGAGATACCACTCGAAGGCTTCGCGCGGCAACTCGTGCGCCTTGATTTGTTCTTCCAGATATTCGAGCGAGGTGGCGCGCTCGCCTCCGCCAATGACCTCGCCGTAACCTTCTGAGGCCAGCACGTCCACGCCGAGCGCCAACTCCGGCCGCTCAGGGTCGCGCGCCATGTAGAAGGCTTTGACGGCCGCCGGGTAATGGTGAACCATCACGGGGCGGTCGAACTGTTTGGAGATGAAAGTCTCGTCGGGCGCACCGAAGTCTCCGCCCCACTCGAAGCGCGTCTCAATCTCTCCGCGCTCGTGGCCTTCGTGCAGCAGGCGCACCGCCTCGTCGTAATGCAAACGCGGGAAGGGCGGAACGATTGCTTCGAGCTTCGACGTGTCGCGCTCTAAGATTTTCAACTCCTCGCGCCGCTCGTCGAGGACGCGCGCGGCGATGTAGGAGAGGAAACGTTCGCAGAGGTTCATCACGTCGTCGAGCGTGGCGAAGGCCATCTCAGGCTCGACCATCCAGAACTCCGTCAGATGGCGGCGCGTCTTCGAGCGTTCGGCGCGGAAGGTCGGGCCGAAGCAATAGACCTTACCGAAGGCTGCGGCCGTCGCTTCGTTGTAGAGTTGCCCCGACTGCGTGAGATAAGCCTTCTCGTCGTCGAAGTAGTCAACCTCGAAGAGCGTCGTCGTGCCTTCGCAGGCGGCAGGCGTCAGAACGGGCGCGTCGCAGAGCGTGAAGCCATCGTTGTCTAAAAAGTCGCGCACGGCGCGCACGACCGTATGTCTCACCTTGAGTATCGCGTGTTGACGGCGCGAGCGGAGCCAGAGATGGCGGTGATCCATGAGGAACTCCGTCCCGTGCTCCTTCGGCGTGATGGGATAGCCCTCGACCGGCTGCACGACGCTGGCATCGAGCACATCGACCTCGAAGCCGCCCGGTGCGCGTTCGTCGGCACGCACCGTCCCGCGCACCTCGCACGCAGACTCCTGTCCAAGCCCCTTGAGCGAATCCCAGACCTGTTCGCTGACGGCCTTCTTGAAGACGACGCACTGGACGACGCCCGTCCCGTCGCGCAACTGCGGGAACAGGAGTTTGCCGCTCGAACGCATGTTGTAGAGCCACCCCTTGAGAAGCACCTCTTCGCCGACATGTGCGGAAAGCTGATTGATGTAGACCTGCTGCATAATCTCTCTTAAATTCCGAGTTCCTTCAAAATCTTAAACGCTAAATTTCGAGCTTTCGTGCGATTCAAGTGCGCGCCTGTTCTTCGAGCCGCGCACGGATGATTGAGCGCAAGGCCGGAAACATTTCGAGCCATTCGGCCGCCTGCGCGACTATCTGCAACATCGGCCGGATGAAAGGCACGTACATCTCTCCGCGTCCGGCGACGGCCGTCTGGTAAGAGAAAGTGCCGACGGCCTTCAGGCAACGCTGGACGGCCATCAGACGAAACTCATGCGCGAAGTCGTCCGGGTCGATATCCGCAAGCCCGCGTTTGCGCCGCTCTTCGAGGAAGAAGAGACGCCGCTCGCGCACCTCTGCGAGCGAAGGCAGGGTGGTCTGCCGGTCGAGCAGGAGCGAGACGAGGTCGTAGGTGGCAGGCCCCATCCGTGCGTCCTGATGGTCAATCACGCGCAGACGCCCCTTGCGGTCAACCATCAAATTCGACGAGTGAAAATCTCTGTGACAGAGCACGCGCGGGCGCGCGGCGAGTTCGGCCGCGAGGTCGTTGAGTTCGGCACGCAAGGCCGTGTCGTCTGCGTGCGGCAGTTCCTCGCGGCGCAAACTCTTGAAATAGTGCTCGCGGAAGAAGTCCAGTTCCCAAGAGAGTTTGGCTTCGTCGAAGGCGAGGCGGCTGGCGATGGAGTCGCGTTCGTAAGCCTTCTCGGTTGCCGCCTGAATGTCTGTGATGAGCGAGACGGCCTGCTCGACGTAAGACTCGCGCTCGTCGTCCGAGACCGTTTCGAGCACCTGCCGCAGTTGGCGGTCGCCTAAATCTTCCTGCACGATGATGCCGTTTCGCGCGTCAACGTCGAGGATGGACGGGACGGGAATCTTCGCTTCGACGAAAAGGCGCGTCACGTCCAGATAAGGATGCACTTCCGGGTCGAACGGTTCGGGGTAGACGGCGGCGATGGCGGTCGAGCGTTTCCAGGGAACGCGAAAATACTCGCGCGTCGAGGCATCGGGCGTGAGCGCGATGGCGCGTTCGGGCTTGAGACCGGCGCGCTCAAGATAGAGCGAGAGCCTTTCGCGCGCGGAGGTCTCGAAGGCGTTGGAAGTGATGCTCGACGGATGGCCCATGCGGTAAACCGGACAGGTCTGCTTTCGGCGCGCTCAAGACTTCTTGGCAGCAAGGCCGGAAGCCTGTCAGCCTTTGGCCGCGTGTGAACTGTTTTCGGGGGCGCGCTCAGGCGATTGTATCACTGCGCCAACGGCACGACAAAATTTGCCCCACGCCGCACCCCTGCCAGAGCCTTCGGAGGACGCTCGCTCCCATCGACCAACTCGGCACGCACCACCGCCGCGTTCTCTATCGTCTCCCCGCTTCCGACCTCGACGCCCGCCCCCAGAATAGCCCTCCTGACATGCGCGCCGCGCGCCACCCACGCCCCCTCCCACAAGATTGATTCGCGCACCTCTGCGCCCTCTTCAATCATAGCGCCCTCGCCCGCTTCAACCTCGCGCCCTTCCCCTCTCATCAACTCGATACTGATTTCCAGATAGCGTTGAATCGTCGATAGCTCATGCCACATCCCCTCCGCGACGTGAGCCGCGATGCGCTCGCCGCGCGCAATGGCCTGCGGGTAGACATCCGTCGTCGTGTGCGAAAAGACGCCGCGCGGGATGTAGTCGAAGATACGAGGCTCAAGAATCTGTATCCCTGTGAACATCAAAGGCACGTCCGCCCCGCCCTCATCCTTTTGAGCAGCGCGCGAGGCGCTGCTGGCCTTATCGGACGCGCCGGGTGCGGGGCCGAAGCCGAGCACGAGGCCGTCGCGCGTCTCGACGGTGCTGAAGCGTTCGCGGCGCGCGTTGCGTTTGAGGACGAGCGTGGCGAGGGCGTCCGTGCGGCGGTGTGTGGCGAGGGCTGCGCCGAGGTCTATGTCGGTGGCGATTTTGCCGTTGATGACGACGAAAGTGTCCGCGTCGAGCAGCGCGCGTGCGTTGTCGAGCGCGCCGCTTGTGCCGAGAATGACGGGTTCTTCGACGTAATGGAGACGGACGCCGAAGCGGTTGCCGTCGCCGAGCGCCTCGCGGACTGATTCGGACTGATGATGAAGGTTGACGACGACTTCGCGGCAGCCGTATCGCGCTACGTACTCGGCGACGTAGCCGACGAGCGGGCGGTTCATAAAAGGGATGGCCGGTTTGGCGCGGTCAATCGTCAGAGGCCAGAGGCGCGTGCCGTAGCCCGCTGCAAGAATCATCGCTCGCATTAATCAATCACCTTCGGCGGAAGTTGGAAGTGCTCGTCTGAGTTTGAGGGGATGCGGCCGAGACGACAAGTCTCGCGCGGGGGCGGACGAAGGGGATGAGGGTGCGCGCGTCGTGCGTGCGCCAATCGGTCAGGAGGCTTGCGCCGCGTCGCGTATGACAAGGTCGAACGTGCCGGGGGCGACTTTGCGGAAGCGCCGGTTTCGATTGAGCGAGACGGCGATGCTGATGGTCGGATGTTGACCCGTGAACTGGAAGCTACCTTCGAGCAGGCGGTTGTAAATCTCGTTGACGTGGAGCGGGCCACCCGCCTCTTTGAGCAGGACGGCGGTCGCCTGCGGGATGGTGCGGTCGAGAAAACGCTCGCTCGTCGGCTCGATGTCCGTGCGAATCGGCGGCATGTCGTGGCGCGACATGGCCGGGTGTGGGTTTGGATTCGACGCGCCTGAGCGTGCGGCGTCGCGCCGGAGCGCGGCCTCTATCTCCATGTCCGAAGGGGGTGCGCCGATGCCTACAGAGTGGCTTGGAGAGGCGGCGGAGGCCGTCCCGAACATCGAGGAGAGGATACGAAACATCGCCGCTTCGGTCTGACTGGCGAGCGCGTCCATCTCGCCGAGTTCCGTACGCACTCTCTCGGCTTCGGCTTCGAGGTCTGCGAGACGCGAGGCCAGACGCGAGCGCGTCGCGCGCGTCTGCCGCAAACTCTGTTCGAGTGTCGCGAGGAGATTTTCGTCAGGCATATGGTTCTCGTTAAGTGATAGGTCGTAAGTGATAGGTGATGGGTGATGGGTGATAGGATTAAGAAACAGCCTTTCTCTTATTACCCATCACTTATCACTTATCACTCATCACTTATCACTCATCACCTATCACCTATCACCTATCACTTATCAATTCACATGTCGCGTTCGAGGATGAACGCGGGTATCGAGCGCAGTGCGTCTGCATAGGGGGAGGCTGGAAGCGCGTCGAGCGCGGCGCGTGCGGCCGAAGCGTATTCGGAGGCGCGTGTGCGTGCGCGTTCGAGCGCGCCGGTACGTTCGGCCGCGCTGAGCAGTGCTGCGCGCGGATGTTCTTCGTAGCTGCCGGAGCGCATCACGGCCTGTACGTGGCGGCGCTCGTCTGGCTCGTCTGCGAGCAGGTAGATGAGCGGCAGCGTGACCTTGCCTTCGAGCAGGTCAACCCCGGCCGCCTTGCCGAGCGCGTCTTTGGTCGCGGTGAAGTCCAGCAGGTCGTCGACGAGTTGGAAGGCCGTGCCGAGATGCATGCCGTAGTCGCGCAGGGCGCGTTGCTCGGCCGGAGACGCGCCGCCGAGGATAGCGCCGATTTCGCAGCAGGCGCTAAAGAGGAAGGCCGTCTTGCGCCGCAGCACGTCGAAGTATTGCTCCTCGGAGATGTCCGCGCGCCCGAGCAGCGTGAGTTGCAGCAGTTCGCCCTCGGTCATCTTCCGCGTGACGGCGGTGAGGATGTCGAGGACGGGCAGCGAGCGTTCCATGAGGCTCGTCTCGAAGGCCGACATGTAGAGCCAGTCGCCCATCAGGACGGCCGTCTGGTTGCCGAAGCGGCTGTTGATGGACGGGCGGTTGCGGCGCGTCTCCGCGTTGTCGATGATGTCGTCGTGGACGAGCGTCGCGGTGTGGAGAAACTCCATGACGGTCGCCATGCGGACGACGTTCGGGCGCGAGGCGTCGCCGCCGACCGCATAGGTCGAGAGCAGCGTGAGCGCCGGGCGCACGCGCTTTCCTCCCGACGCACGCAGGTAGTCGCCGATGTAGGCGATGACCTGAATGTTCGAGCGGCACGCGCGCTCGAACTCGCTCTCGACCAGCGTCAGTTCGTCCGCGATGAGACTGAAGACACGACGCGCCGTCAGGTGCGCTTCCTCGACTGCCGCCGTGTGGCCGGATGTGTTCATAAGTGATGGGTGAGAGGACAAGAGTGATAAGTGATAGGTGATGGGTGACAGGAAAATCCGTTTTTCTTATCACCCATCACCTATCACTCATCACTCATCATCTTCTCACTTAGTTTGAACGGTAGTTCGTATACTGCATGTTGATGCCGAAGTCTTTGGCCTTGAGATTGGCTATCACGTCCTGAAGCGTGTCGCGGTCGCGTCCGGTGACGCGCACCACGTCGCCCTGAATCGAGGCCTGCACTTTGGCCTTCGTGTCCTTGATGAACTTGACTATCTCTTTGGCCTTGTCCGAAGGAATGCCCTGCTGGATGGCGACCTGCTGGCGGAGCGTCCCGCCCGCCGCAGGTTCGATGCGCCCGTAGCTGAGCGCCTTCAACGGAACACTGCGGCGCACAAGTTTCTGCTGAAGGATGTCGTTCATGTTGCGCAGCTTCGTTTCGTCTTCGGCCGTCAGGATGAGATTGTTCTCTTCCAGTTTGACTTCGGCCGTACTGCCTTTGAAGTCGAAACGCTGCCGCACTTCCTTCATGGTCTGGTCGAGCGCGTTGACGATTTCCGCACGATTGACTTGAGAGACAATGTCGAATGAGTTCTGTTGAGCCATAAGTTCTACGAATTCGCGGCCTCTGGCCTAATGATTCTTTATAACATTAACCGACGCGGCTGTGAAACTTTCGTGAGTTGTTATTTCGACTCGGAAGGGCGTCGGACTTGCGTTTGAGCGCCGCTCTCATCCAACTTGAGGCCGAAGAAGCGCACGAAGTTTTCCGTCGTCACGCGTCCCATCTCGTCCTGCGCCAGACCGTGCAACTGGCCGAGCGTGCGCGCCGTTTCGACGACGCGCGCAGGCTCGTTGCGGCGTCCGCGAAAGGGCACGGGCGACAGGTACGGGCAGTCGGTTTCGACCAGCAGCCTGTCGAGTGGCACGCGGCGCGCCACCTCGCGCAAGGCGTCGGCCTTTTTGAAGGTCAGGGTTCCGGCAAACGAAATCATGAAACCGAGTTCGAGCACAGCTTCGGCCATCGGCCAGCCGCCGCCGAAACAGTGCATCACGCCGCGCGCCGCCGCGCCCGCCAACTCCGCGCGGAGAATCTCGACCGTCTCCTCGTCGGCCTCGCGCGAGTGGATGACGACGGGCAGACCGGCCTCGCGCGCCAGACGCAACTGGCGCGCAAAGACCGTCCGCTGCACGTCTCGCGGCGAGTTGTCGTAATGATAATCGAGGCCGATTTCGCCCCATGCGATGATGCGCGGGCTGCTCCTCACGAGTCCGACCAGAAGCCGCTCGGCGCTCTCGTCAAACAGTCGCGCGTCATGCGGGTGGACGCCGACCGCCGCATAGACTCCCTCGTACCGCTCGGCCACCGACACGGCGCGTTCGAGACTCCCTCCATGCGGGTCGCCCGTCCCGACATTGAGAATCGCGCACACGCCCGCCGCACGCGCACGCGCCACCACCTCGTCGCGGTCTGCGTCGAACTCCTCCCCGTCAATGTGCGCGTGAGAATCTACGAACATCATAATGCAGTGATAGGTGATAGGTGATGGGTGATAAGAGATGAGTGATAGGTGATGGGTGATAGGAAGAAGACAGGTTTTATCCTATTACCTATCACCCATCACCTATCACCTCTTTCCTATCACTTATTTCAGGCGCGCGCCGTTCGGAACGTCTTCGGTGAAGGTGGCGAGGACGGGGCGGCCTTCGTCGCCGACCGAGGCGGCGAGCACCATGCCGCGCGACTCGAAGCCGCGCAGTTTGCGCGGTTGGAGGTTTGAGACGACGACTATCTTGCGTCCGATGAGTTTCTCCGGCTCGTAGTATTGCGCGATGCCTGCAAGTATCTGTCGCGGCTCGGCCTCTCCGATGTCAACCGTGAAGCGCAACAGTTTGTCCGCCTTCGGCACGCGCTCGGCCGTCAGAATCTCACCGACGCGCATCTCGATTTTGGCGAAGTCTTCGATGCCGATGAGACTGACGACGCCTTGCGTCTCGCCCTGTGCGGCGACGGGCGGGTCGCCTTCGGTCGCGCCGCGTGCGGGCGGTTCGGGTTTGGCCTCTGTGGCCGTCTCCGAACCGGGGACGGCGGCCTGCGTGGCGTGTGCGCCTGAGCCTGCGGACTGATTCTCGGCGGCGTTTCTGCGCGCCTCTTCCTTTTCGATTTCTGCCATAGCTTTCGCCTTGTCGATACGCGGGAAGACCGGCGCGACTTCGCCGATGCGACTTCCCTCCTCCAAACCTCCCCAACTAAGACTCGCCGGGTCGAGACCCGGCAACGCGTCCGTGCGTCCGAGTTGTTGCCAGATTGAACGGGTCGCCTCCGGCATCACCGGATGAAGCATCACCGTCAGCCAGCGCAGAGTTTCCGCCGCGCGGTAGAGCACTGCGCCGAGCGTCTCGCGCTGCTCTGGAGACTTCGCCAACTCCCAAGGCTTCGCCTCCGAGATGAATTTATCCACACGCGCAATCATCGCCCACAGCGTTTCGAGCGCACGGTTAAAAGCGTAGTCGTCGAAGTGGAAGATGAATTGGTCGCGCGTGCGCTCAAGAGTCGTCACGAGTTCCATCGCGTCAGCGTCGATACCTGCGCGCTTGGCCGCGAGGCGACGCTCTTCCGGGATGTCTCGTGGCGGCACAACACCGTCGAAGTATTTGCCAATCATCGTCAGCGTCCGGCTCGCGAGATTGCCGAGACCGCTGGCGAGGTCGCTGTTGGCGCGTTCAATCACAGACTCGTAGCCCATCCGCCCGTCCTGCCCGAAGTTCATCTCGCGCAGGTAGAAGTAGCGTATCGCGTCCGTCGGGCAATAACGGTGCAGCAGGTCGAGGTGTAAGACGTTGCCGAGCGTCTTCGAGACCTTGCGCCCGTGCGGGTCGAGCCACATGCCATGCGCGATGACGGCGCGCGGCGGTTCGACGCCTCCGGCCATCAACATCGCAGGCCAGAGGATGGCGTGCTGGCGCAGGATGTCTTTGCCGATGAGATGGATGCCCGGCCAGTAGGTGGCAAACTTGCCGTCCGGGTTTGTCTCTTCGTCGCTGCCGTAACCGAGCGCGGTGATGTAGTTGATGAGAGCATCGAACCAGATATAAATCGTGTGGCCGGGGTTATCCGGTACAGGGATAGCCCACGAGACCGAAGACTTCTGGCGGCTGATGGAAACGTCCTGCAAGCCTCCGCGCACGAAGCTGATGACCTCGTTGCGACGCGACTCCGGGCGGATGAAGTCCGGTCGCGACTCGTAGAATTCCAGCAGCGCCTCGTCGTAATCGGAGAGACGAAAGAAGTAGCTCTCCTCGGAGACGCGGTCAACGGGCGCTTCGTGGATGGGGCACAAGGGCGGCCCGCCTTCGCTTGCGGGCGGCAGCAGTTCGTCTTCGAGTTTGAAGGTCGCGCACGGCGCGCAGAACCAGCCCTCGTAGAAATCGAGATAGATGGGAGCGTTGCCTTTAGGCGTGCGGTTGGCGGCGACCTTGCGCCAGAGCGCCTGCGCGCCCGCGTAGTGAAACGGCTCGGTCGTCCGCATGAAGATATCGTAACCGCCGTGCGCCGTGTCGAGCGCAAACTCGGCGAACATCTTCTTCAACTCGCCGACGATGTAATCGACCTGCTCCTTCGGGCTGCGATTGTTGCGCGCCGCCGCGCGCTCGATGTTCAGGCCGTGCTCGTCCGTGCCCGTCAGAAAAAAGGTCTCGAATCCACGCTGCCGCTTGTAGCGCGTCAACACGTCGGCCACGATGGTCGTATACAGGTGGCCGAGATGCGGCAGACTGTTCGCGTAATAGATTGGCGTTGTGATGTAGAAAGATGTCATGCCGTCAACAAGTGATAGGTGATGGGACAAGAGTGATAGGTGATAGGTGATGAGTGATAGGTGATGGGTGAGAGGAGAAGACAGGTTTTCTCTCATCACCTATCACCTATCACCTATCACTTCCCTCTTATCACCTATCACTCATCACTTATCACTTCCTCATTCCTTTCCCCGAATCAGCGCCATCGCTTCGGCGCGTGTGCGCGGGTCTTTGCGGAAGCCGCCGCGTAAGGCCGAAGTGATGGTGAGCGCGCCCGGTTTCTTGACGCCGCGCAGCGTCATGCAGGTGTGCTCGGCCTCCATCACGACCATCACGCCGACAGGCTTGAGGCCGTCGTAAAGCGTGTCTGCAATCTGCGAGGTGAGCCGCTCCTGCACTTGCAGGCGGCGCGCGAAGGTCTCGACCAGCCGCGCCAGTTTCGAGAGACCGACGATGCGCCCGTTCTTCGGGATGTAGGCGATGTGGCTGCGGCCGACAAACGGCGCGAGATGGTGTTCGCAGACGGATGCGAAGTGTATGTCTTTGACGATGACCATCTCGTCGTGCGAGTCGCCGGGCAGAGGTTGGACGTGTTCCGTCGGGTCTTCGCGCATCCCGGCCGTCAACTCCGCATACATCTCTGCGACGCGCACGGGCGTCCGCCGCAACCCCTCGCGCTCCGGGTCTTCGCCGATGCCTTCGAGCAGCAGGCGGATGCCCTGCGCAATCTTCTCAAGATTGACGCTGCCCGCGTGCGCCGCGTCTAACTCCTCGTCCGGCTCGGTGGCCGAAAACTTTGTCGCCATCTTCAACCCTCTCGGAGAGACGCGCGCCGCCTCTCATACGCGGCGCGTGCCGCCGCTTCGACGACGCGTAGCGCGACGCCCGCGCGCACGGCCGCCGCGCGACACTGTTCGTACTCCGGCGCGGCGTTCGTCTCGCGCCCGCCCGTCCCGGCCACCTTCACGTCAATTGCGCCGAACTCCGTCTCGACGCGCACAACCTCGCGTGCCAGCGCGCGTCTTTCGACTTCGTATGAACGCACGCCAATCGTCGTCGTCTCCGCAAAGAGCAGTTCCGACATCGCCTCGCGCTCGTCCGGCCGGCACAGTATCGAGATGAGGACGCCGGGCCGGTTCTTCTTCATCTGCACCGGCGTCAGGAAACAGTCGAGCGCGCCGCGACTCAGAGCCAACTCCATGACGTGCCCGACCAACTGCGGCGACGCATCGTCAATGTTGGTCTCAATCATCACGAGACGTTCGTGACGAACGCTCTCATCTTCCACTTCTCCGACAAACACGCGCAGCACGTTCGGAAATCTCTCATAGACGCGCCCGCCCGCGCCGTAGCCCGTCCTCTCGATACGCATGCGCGGCAGCGCGCCGTATTCGTCGCAGACGGTCGAGATGATGGCCGCGCCGGTCGGCGTGACGAGTTCGCCCGCAATCTCGGAAGCATAGACGGGCGCGCCGCGCAGCAGTTCCGCGACGGCGGGCGGGGGCACGGGAAAACGCCCGTGCGCTATCTCGACCGTTCCCGTCCCGACGTGCAGGGGCGAGGAGACGAAACGCTCGACGCCGAGCAACTCGAAGCCGATGCACGCGCCGACCACGTCAACAATCGCGTCGAGCGCGCCGACCTCGTGGAAGTGTACGCGCGCCACCTCGACGCCGTGAACGCGCGCCTCCGCTTCGGCAAGACGCGAAAAGATTTGCGCGGCGCGCTCTTTGACCCGCTCCGGGAGACGCGACTTGAAGATAATCGCATGAATGTCGGAGAGATGCCGGTGACGCTGCTCGGCGGGCGCGTTGACGAGGGCGCGCGTCGCGCTGATGCCTGAGCGTTCGACCTGCTCGAAGGAGACTTCGTAGCCTTCAACGTCGAGCAAGGCGAGTTGTTCGATGAGCGCGCGCGCGTCCGCCCCGGCGCTGACGAGCGCGCCGAGTGTCATATCGCCGCTCGCGCCGGCAAAGCAATCGAAGTAGAGCGTCTTCATCCTTTCTCGAAAAAGTCGAGGAAGGATGGTAGCAGAGCGCGCCGCACGAGTGTCAAGCGAAGGGTCGCCCGCACGATTGGCGCGCCGCGAAAAGGCTGCGCTATACTTGCCATTTTTACGGCTCGCACGCCTCTCTGCGTGTAGTCGAACAGCGTAAAGGAATCTAAACGCATTGAATCTGATGGAATTGCAGGAAAAGTTGCGCGTCCGTGTGCGCCGCGCCGCCGCAGAGAAGTTCGGCGTCGAGTTGGAACAGCTTTCGATGGAGGTTCCGCCGCGCACGGAGTTGGGCGACCTCGCCTTCCCCGTCGCCTTCGAGTTGGCGAAGCGCATCAAGCAGGCGACGGGCGAGAAGCGTGCGCCGCGCGCGATTGCCGAAGAGTTGAAAGCCGAACTCGAATCGGCCGCTGAGGTGGCGCGCGTCGAAGTGGCGGGCGCGGGCTATCTCAATCTGTTCTACGACCGCGCGCTTTTTCTCGCACGCGCCATCGAACCCGCCGACGAAGCCCCCGCGCAGACGCAAGCGGACGAGGACGCGCGCCCGAAGCGCATCGTCGAGCACACGAACATCAATCCGAACAAGGCGGCGCACATCGGTCACCTGAGAAACGCCGTCCTCGGCGACACCTTCATCCGCACGATGCGAGCGGCGGGCGAGCGCGTCGAGGTCGAGAACTACATCGACAACACGGGCGTACAGGTGGCCGACGTGGTGGTCGGCTTCATGCACATCGAGCAAATGACGCTCGAAGACGTGCGCCGCCTCGACGCGTCGCTCCCGCCGGAGCGCCCCTTCGACTATTACTGCTGGGACTTGTATGCGCGCGTCGGCCTCTTCTATCGCAACGGCGACCCGGACGCGAAAGAAGACCCGGAGCGTCTCAAACTCAGGCGCGAAACGCTGCACGCCATCGAGGAGGGAGCCAACGCGACCGCCGAGTTGGCCGACTACGTCTCGATGCGTATCACCGATTGCCATCTCGACACGATGGAGCGCCTCGACATCCGTTACGACGTGTTGCCGCGCGAGTCCGAGATTCTCTACTTCATGTGGCAGCGCGCCTTCGAGCGGATGAAGGAGTCTGGCGTCATACACTTTCAGACCGAAGGGCGCAACGCGGGCTGTTGGGTGATGCCGATGGACACGCACACCAGCACCGAAGAACACGAGGCCGACAAGGTGATTGTCCGCTCCAACGGCACGATTACCTACACGGGCAAAGACATCGCCTATCAACTCTGGAAACTCGGCCAGCTAGGCATCGACTTTTACTACAAGCCTTTTCGCACGTACCCGGACGGCCATGTCGTCTGGGTCTCGACCAGAGAGCCGTCGAACGACGGCGGTGACGCTGCCGCCGTGCCGCACTTCGGCGCAGGCCAGACGGTCTATAACGTGATTGACTCGCGGCAGTCTTACACGCAGGAGGTCGTGCGTCGCGGTGTGGAGGCCGTCGCGCCCGAAGTCGGAGAGGCGGCGAGCGTGCATCTCTCCTACGGGATGGTCGCGCTCTCGCCTGCCGCGTGTGCAGTGCTGGGCATCGAGTTGAGTGAAGAAGACCGCGCGCGTCCGTTCGTCGAGATGAGCGGCCGCAAAGGCTTGGGCGTCAAGGCCGACGACCTCATCAACCGTCTCGAAGAGAACGCCTTGCGCGAGACCGTCTCGCGCCACCCTGAGCTATCGGCAGACGAGCAGCGCGAGGCGGCGCACGCCGTCGCCATCGGCGCGCTGCGCTACTTCCTCCTGAAGTGGACGCGTACCTCCGTGATTGCCTTCGACTTTCAGGAGGCGCTCTCTTTTGAAGGCGAAACCGGCCCGTATTGCCAGTACGCGGCCGTCCGCGCCAACTCCATCTTTCGCAAACTCGACGAAGAGGAATTGACGCAGGCGCGTGCCTTCGTCCATGCTGGGACGGACGAGGCGTCGCAGTTGCGCGCGGTCTTCGACGGCGAAGGCGGCGATGAACTGTGGTCGCTTGTGACGCTCGCGGCGCGTCTCGACGAAGTCGTCGCACAGTCCGCACAACAGGCCGAACCGGCCGTGCTCGCGAAGTACGCTTTCCAACTTGCGCGCGCCTTCAATCTCTTCTATCACCGGCATCGCATCATCGCCGAAGAGAATCGCGCGCGCCGCTCTGCGCTCATCACGATTGCCGATTTTGTGCGCCGACAGTTGACGCGCGCCCTCTCGACGCTCGGCATCCATGTCCCCGAAAGGATGTGACCGCAACCCGACAGCAACGCCGCATCCTTTCATGCGCGGCGGACGTATCTTAGAATGTGGAAAGATTTGCTCCTGCCGCTGAGCAGCGAGAGGTGAGAGGAAGAAATTATGCTCATCGTCATGAAATCCGACGCGACCGAGCGTGATATTGACGAGGTCGTCAAGGTCATCACGGAACTGGGTCTGCGCGCACACCCGATGCCCGGTGCTCAGCGCACGGCCATCGGCATCACCGGCAATCAGGGTGCGGTTGACCCCTCGCGCTTCGAGAACCTCTCCGGCGTCGCGGAGGCCATCCGCGTCAGCAAACCTTACAAACTCATCTCGCTCGACCTGCGGCCGGAGAAGACGGTTGTGCGCGTCGGCGGAGACGCGTCTATCGGCGGCGAAGAGCTGGCAATCATCGCCGGGCCGTGCGCTATCGAGAGCCGCGCGCAGGTCTTTGCCGTCGCTGAGGCCGTGCGCCGTTCGGGCGCGCGTTTCTTTCGTGGCGGCGCGTTCAAGCCGCGCACGAGTCCTTATGCGTTTCAGGGGCTTGGCGAAGAGGGGCTTAAGATTCTCGCTGAGGTGCGCGACACCTACGGCCTGAAAATCGTCACGGAAGCGATGGATGAGCACGGACTCGAACTCGTCGAGCGATACGCCGACGTGATTCAGATAGGCGCGCGCAACATGCAGAACTTCTCTCTGCTCAAGCGCGCAGGCCATTCGCGGATGCCGATTCTCCTGAAGCGCGGTCTCTCCGCCACGCTCGACGAATGGCTGCTCGCCGCCGAGTACGTGATGGCCGAGGGCAACTACAACGTGATTCTCTGCGAGCGCGGCATACGCACCTTCAGCCAGCACACGCGCAACACGCTCGACCTCGCAGCCATCCCGGCCGTGCGTCGTCTCTCGCACCTGCCCGTCATCGTTGACCCTTCACACGGCACGGGCAAAAACTTCATGGTCACGCCGCTGGCGCGCGCAGGCGTTGCCGTCGGCGCCGACGGCCTCATCATCGAAGTCCACGACCAACCGGAACGCGCGCTCTGCGACGGCGCGCAGGCGCTCACGCTCGAACAGTACGAGCAACTCGTCAGCGAAGTCCGCTCGATTCACGAAGTCATTGCGCCGACGCCCGTCGGTTAAAGCACAAGGCCGAAGCTCACAAGGCACAGTTGAAGATGAAAGGGACGCTCCTTCTTATCTTCAACTGTGCCTGTCGCCTTTTTACTGCTGTCTTGTTTGAAGAATCTCTGCGAGTCTCTGTGTGAAGACGGAGCGCGGGAGCACCTGTTCGACGCCTGCCTCTCTGGCGCGTCGCATCAGTTCAGTCTGGACGTGCGAGAAGAAGGCGACGAGAGGCACGTCGCGCGTCGAGGCATCCGACTTGAGCCGCGCGGCGAGCGCGAAGGGGTCGCAGAATTTCGCATGAAGGTCGAGGAGGACGAGCGCGCTCGTGTCGCGCTTGGCCTCTTGATAGACGGCGTCGGCCGTCTTCGGAAAAATCGTTTCGACGCCCACAGCTTCGGCCGTCCCGCGAATCTTCGCGGCGAAAAACAGGTCGTCGACGGCGGCGATGACGATGCGATTCATTTATAATCCCCTCCCGGTCGCGGACGCATTGTGCAACGCGCGCTCCCTTCACGGCAAAGGCTCTCGAACAGTTGATATCGGCAAGCGAACAATCCGCGCACGCAGAA
>DASZCR010000332.1:0-14949 GCA_035942915.1 Pyrinomonadaceae bacterium
GTGTTGATTTCGCAGCGAATCTGGTAGCCGGGGCCGCCGTTGCCGTCGCCGCGCGGGTCGCCGCCCTGTATGACGAAGTTCGGGACGACGCGGTGGAAGGCGACGTTGTTGAAGAAGCCGCGACGCGCCAGTGCGATGAAGTTGTCAACCGTGAGTGGCGCTTCCGATGGCAGCAGTTCCATCTGAAAACTGCCCTTATCGGTGATGACAGTCGCGCTCACCTTGCGTCCGACGCGTGCGAGGGCGCGCTGGTAGTCGGCCGTGCGGTTGCGCGTCGCAACCGTCTCGACACGGCCCGTTTCGGTGTCGGGCGCGTCTCCACGAAGCAGCGCGACGGCGCGTCGGCGCACGACGTAGTCCGGCACGCCGAGCGCGCTGCGGATGGCTTCGAGCGCCTCCGGCGTCTTCTGTTTGGCGAGCGCGCCGAGGATGGAGAGCGCGGCATCGTTCATCTCCTCTTCGAGCGCGCGGGGCAGCGCCTCGATGAGCGCGCGTGCGTTGCGCGGGTCAGGGTCGAGCGTCGAGAGGATGTCGGCGGCCGTCGCGCGCACAATCACGTCCGAAGCGGAGAGACGCGCGCGCATCACGTCGCCGAGGTCGATGGGTTTGAAGGCGGCGATGGCCTGAAGCACAGCGGGCAGAGCGAGCGGGGGCGTCGTCTCATCTGCGAGCATCGCGCGCAGGAGTATCTGGGCGTCTGCCTGAAGGCTGACGGCGCTGTTGCCGCCAATCGCGCTCGTCACCTGCGCCAACTCGCCCAAGCCTTGCGCCAGCGCCGCGACGCTCTGCCACGCGGTCGGGTATGCGCCGCCGCGCGCCAGACGGTTGTTGAGCGCGACGAAGGGCGGCTCGCGCAGGTATTGCGTCGGCGCGATGCGCGCAAATGCCGTCTCGACTTCGCCCGCGCCAAGTCCGGCTTCGCGCAGACTTCGCAGCAGAGCGGTCGCCCGCGTGTCGTTCGTGTTGGCGGCGAGACGACCGAGCGTGGTGAGGATGTCGAGCAGTTCGTTGGCTTCCGACGGATGTGCGACGCCGCTTGCCTTCGCTGTCTTGTAGGCGGCGGAGAGTTCTTCGGCGCGCTTGAGCAGGGCTTCGACGGCGCGTGCGTCCTTCAAGGCAGCGAGTGCGCGCACGGCAGAGACGCGCACGCGCTGGTCTGTGTCGGTGGTGGCGCGTGTCAGGAGCGCGTCGTAGGCAGCAGAGTCTTCGGCGGCGGCGAGTGCGCGCGCAGCGTTGGCGCGCACAATCGGGTCTGTGTCCGAAGCGACGAGCGTGCGTAGGCGTTCGAGTGACTCTTTGGCTCTCAGGCGCGCGAGCGCGTTGGCCGCGTCGGCTCTGAGGCGCGCATCCGTAGAAGCGAGAAAGAGCGCGAGCGTGCGCGGGGCGTTCGGATGACGCGAGCGCAAAGCGGCCGTCAGCCCTTCGAGGATGACGGCGCGACTCGGTCGCGGGCGTGCGCGATGTTCTGCTTCGAGCGCGGCGAGGATGCTTGCGCCGATGCTTGTGCGTCTCTCCTCCTGCGCGGCGGGCAGCGCGGCAGCAATCTTCCCCAGAGCCTCAAGGGCACGCGCGCGGACTTCGACCGAGCGGCTCAGGCGCAGGGCTTCGAGCAGTGCGTCAGCGCCGGAGGCTGCCTCAATCTCGCCGAGCGCGAAGGCGGCAACCGAGCGTGTCCACTCGTCCGCATCCTTGCGCAGCATGGCCGAGAGCGGCGCGACTGCTCCCTCGTCGCCGATGCGACCGGCGGCGAGCGCCGCACGCGCGCGCACGGCCGCGCTCTTGTCGGAGAGCAACGCGCCGAGGTCTGCCGCTTCCCAACGCCGCTCGTCTTCGGCGCGAACGATGCGCAGGAGCGTGGCGGGCGCGACGCGTCCGGCGGGCTGACGCGGCGCGTCAGCGGTGCGACGTGGCACGGCGCTCGCTGTTTGCGCGTAAGTCGGCGCGCCGGTCAGAGACTTTCGGGTCGCGCTGTCGGCCTGCAAAGGGGAGAGCAGGACGGATAGCAGCAAGGCCGGCGCGGCGACACGCGCCAGAGGCGCGACGCGCGGCGAAGCATTGCCGTCTGTGTGCTGTGCGGTCTGCATAGGGTTCAAGTGTCGAAGCGAAAAAGGGGAAAGGCTCGCTAGGTCTATGTATCAGCGAGACGGGGCGCGCCTGTCAAGGGGAAAGGGTCAAGAACGCTTTAAAACTGCGGTCATCTGTCGGACGTTTGCTGCGTCCGGCGCACGTCTCATCGGGGCGCGTCGTGCGCGTCTCTTTAACTTCCCACGCTTGCGGAGAAAAGTCGATGAAGAAAAGACTCCTGACAGTCCTGCTGGCCTTACTCTTAGCACACGTCCCGTCGCTTGCCCGGACGCAGACCGAAACAGACGCGCAGCTACTCGATAAAGTGCGCAGCAAGATTGCGCGGCTCGGCGTCGGCGAGAAGGCCAAAGCGACGCTGCGGTTGAAGGACGGAACGAAGGTCAAAGGTTACGTCTCGCAGATGCGCGAGACGGATGTCGTCATGCGCGACCGGCAGACAGACCAGCCGACGCCCGTGCGCTTCGCAGACATTGCCAAAGTGGACGACAATCGCGGACACGGGACGGCCAAAAAAATCGGCATCGGCGTCGCCATCGGAGCAGGAGCCGTCCTCGTCGTCATTGCGGCGTTGATAGCTTCGCTCGACGACTAACTCGACGATTAAGAGTTGAGGCGTTCGATTTCGACGAGCGCGTCGTAGAAGGTTGCGCCGCGACCGATGTCGGTCAGCGCCTGCGAGGTCAGTTGGTTGACGTTTGTGCCGCCCGGCGAGAGTTTGTTCCACCAGACCGACGGCGAGACGACGACGCCCTCGCGCGCACGCGTCGTCACGACGGCCGTCAGTTCACACGAGCCGCGCGCGTTGAAGGCACGCACGCGGTCGCCGTCGTCGATGCCGCGCGCTTCGGCATCGCGCGGGTTAATCTCGACGAAGGGGCGCGCCTCCTGTCTGAGATGTTTCGGCAGGTTGGCGAAACTCGAATTAAGAAAGGCGTGCGCCGCAGGCGTCAAAAGCGCGAGCGGATACTTGGCGGCCAACTCCGGCGCGCTCACGCGCGACTCGCGCGGCGGGATGAACTCCGGCACGGCCGGCAGCCCCAGAGCTTCCAGAGACTCCGAATACAACTCGCACTTTCCCGAAGGCGTCGGAAAATTTCCTTCAGCAAAAGGCGCGTACTCTTCCGGCACGTTCAGGCGCATCCAGCCGCGCTCGCGCAGCAGTTCGAGCGTGATGCCGCCGAAGGCCGGATGCTCTGTCGAGATGGCCTGTCGCGCAATCTCCTCGTCCGTCTCTCGAAAACACTCCTCCGTGAAACCGAGACGCGCCGCGAGCAGGCGGAAGACTTCCGTGTTCGGCTTCGCCTCGTGAAGTGGCTGCACCGCTGGTTCGTTGATGACGAGGTAGAGATGCCCGTAGGCTTTGTGAATGTCGAAATGTTCGAGTTGCGTCGTCGCCGGCAGCACGATGTCTGCGTAGTCGGTCGTGTCCGTCATAAACAGTTCATGAACGACGACGAAGAGGTCTTCGCGCATCAAGCCTGCAATCACCTTGCGTTGTTCGGGCGCGACGGCCGCCGGGTTCGAGTTGTAGACGTAGAGCGCGCGCACGGGCGGGTCTGTCTCTGCGGTTAACACGTCGCCGAGACGCGACATGTTGAGCGTGCGCGGGCGCGGCGTGGGCATCAGGTCGGGGCGTTGCAGCGCGGCGAAGTTGATGGGAAACGTTCCGCTTGTCGAGAGCAGAGCGCCTCCGGCCGCGTCGCGCCACGCGCCCGTGACGGCGGGCAGACAACTGACCGTGCGGACGGCCATGCCGCCGCCCGAATGGCGTTGCAGTCCGTAGTTCAGACGGATGACGGCCGGGCGTGTCGTCGCGTAGAGCCGCGCAAGGCGCACAATCGTCTCCGCTTCGAGGCCGCAGATTTCGGCCGCGCGCTCCGGCGCATACTCGCTCGCACGACGCCGGAGGTCTTCCGCGCCGACGGTGTAGCGTTCCAGATAATCTTTGTCTTCAAGCCCCTCGCGGAAGATGACGTGCATCATCGAGAGCGCGAGCGCGGCATCCGTGCCGGGCAGCGGAGCGATATGCTCGTCGCACTTGTCTGCCGTGCGCGTGCGTCGCGGGTCGATGGCGACCACGCGCGCCCCGCGCTTGCGCGCTTCGAGGATGAGCGGCCAGAGGTGGACGTTGCTCGTGATGGTGTTCGTGCCCCAGAGCAGGATGAGCTTCGCCTCGCGGAAGCGTTCGGGGTCTGTGCCGAAGCTCGCGCCATAGGTCGCCTTGTAGCTTTCGGCTCCGGCTGTGGCGCAGATGGTGCGGTCGAGTTGCGACGCGCCGAGGCGGTGGAAGAAACGCCTGTCCATCGACTCGTTCTGCACGAGTCCGAGCGTGCCCGAATAGCTGTAAGGAAGAATCGTCTGAGCGCCTTCGTCCGACTCGGCGAGCGCGCGGAAGTGTGCGGCAATTTCGTCGAGCGCCTCGTCCCAACTGATAGGCTCGAACCGCCCCTCGCCCTTCGCGCCGACGCGCCGCAGGCAGGTCTTGACACGGTCGGGGCTATTGGTGCGCTGCTCGTAGTTGGCAACCTTCGTGCAGAGCGTTCCGCGCGTGAACGGATGCGCCGGGTCGCCCGCCACCGAGACGGCGCGACCGTCTTCGACCGTCACGAGCATGGCGCACGTATCGGGGCAATCGTGCGGGCAGGCCGCGCGGACAACCTTCAGACTGCGCGACTCGCGCGCGGCTTCTTCGATGGTTCGCGTCACTTCTACACCTCCAATCGGAGAAGTTATAACACGTCCTCGCGCCGACTGACGAGGAGATTGCGGCGAGCCTGTTTGTTAAGAAATCTGTTGAAATAATATTCGGTTTTGGCGGGCAAAATCGCTGAAAGATTGAATTTAGCAACCCGCCGGTTGACAAACGAGGAGGCGGAAAGTAGCATCGAAACTGTCGTGGTAGCCAACGTCAAACAGGGGTTGGGAGCATCGCGCGCAGAGATTGTGCAGCAGTTGCGCGCGCGCGGCGGCGTGAGCGCGGACGAGTTGGCCGCCGCCCTCGGCGTCTCGAAGCAATGCGTGCGTAAGCATCTCGACGTGTTGGAGCGCGAGGGCTACGTGCGGCACGCGCCGGAGCGCGGCGAGCGCGGACGACCGGCGCTGGTCTTTCGTCTGACGGCGAAGGCCGAGGAGCTCTTCCCGAAGCGTTACGACCTCTTGGCGAAGGCCGTGCTGCGGCAGGTCGGCGAGGTCTGGGGCGAGCGCGGTCTGAGCGCCGTCTTCTGCGGCTGCGCCAACGAGATGCGCGCGAGCCTCAAGCCGCAACTGAAGGGTTTGAAATTTGACGCGCGCGTGGCGCGGCTGGCCGAGTTGCTCGCGGGGATGGGCTACGAGGCAGAGGTTGAAAAGCTGGCCGACGGGTCGTACATTCTGACGGAATGGAACTGCCCGCAGGCAGAGGTGGCGCGCGACTACAGGCAGTTGTGCGACCAGGAGTTGGTCGTCTACAGAGAGTTGCTCGAAACGGAGGTCTTCCGCGAGTCGCGCATCGCCGGAGGCTCTGCGCGCTGCTCTTATCGCGTGATGCGCCCCGCAAGCGTGCGAGGCGCTAAGGTTTGAAGCTCAAAGATTTCTTCAAGAGAAGAGACGAAAGTTCTATGGCACAGGTGACCGAATCCGAAGTCTACGGCGCGCTCGCGCAGGTCAAAGACCCAGACCTGCACAAAGACATCGTGACGCTCGGCTTCATCAAGGATTTGAAAATCGAGGGCGGCGACGTTTCGTTTCGCGTCGTGCTGACGACGCCGGCCTGTCCCGTCCGCGAGCAGTTGGAGACGCAGGCGCGCGAAGTGGTCGCGGCGCTGCCCGGCGTCGCATCGGTGCGCGTCACGATGGACGCGGAAGTGCCGAAAGGCCGGGGCTTGGGCGAGCGTTTGAGCGTGCCCGGAATCAAAAATATCGTGGCCGTGTCGTCCGGCAAGGGCGGCGTCGGCAAGTCAACGGTGGCCGTCAACCTCGCGGTGAGTCTGGCGCGCGACGGAGCGCGCGTCGGCTTGATGGACGCGGATGTCTACGGCCCGAATGTGCCGCAGATGCTCGGCGCGGGTGATGCGCGGCCGACCGTGAACGTCAACAAACTCGTTCCCATCGAAGCGCACGGGTTGAAACTGATGTCGATGGCCGTGCTCAAGCCGGGCGACGAGCCGATGATTGTGCGCGGGCCTATCCTGCACGGCCTCGTGCGGCAGTTCTTGCAGGACGTGGCATGGGGCGAGCTTGATTATCTCGTCATCGACATGCCGCCGGGCACGGGCGACGTGCAGTTGTCTCTCTCGCAACTCGTGCCGGTGCAGGGCGCAGTGCTGGTGACGACGCCGCAGGATGTCGCCGTCTCGGACGTGCGGCGTGCGCTGAGGATGTTCGAGACGGTCAACGTCCCCATCCTCGGCATCGTCGAGAACATGAGCTACTTCGTCGCGCCCGATACGGGCGTGCGTTACAACATCTTCGGCGAGGGTGGCGGCCAACGTCTCGCAGAGACTTATCATGTGCCTTTCCTCGGCGCGATTCCTCTCGGCATGGAGGTACGCGAGGGCGGCGACCGGGGCGTTCCCGTCGTCGTCGCTCATCCTGAGTCGCCGCAGGCGGAGGCGTTCCGCCGCGTCTCGGAGGAGGTCGCGCGCCGCGTCTCCATCGAGGCCATGAAACCCGAACTGGTCGTCTTGGGCAAGGCGCGTTAATCGGTGATAGATGATAAGGTGATAAGTGATAAGTGATAGGTGATAGGTGATAAGAAAAAGCATTTCTCCTATCACCTATCACCCATCACTTATCACTGTCTTCCTATCACTTAATTCGGAATCAAAGTACCAGCATCATTCAGAGGAGAAAGAGCGATGGCAACAGCAACACTTCCGACCATGACGCTTAACGTCACGGAGACGGCGGCAAACGAAATCAAGAAATTTATGGCGGGCGAAGAGGGCTTGCCGGAGACGGCCGGACTGCGCGTGCGCGTCGTGCCGGGCGGTTGCTCAGGCTTCCAGTACAGCCTCAACATCGAGGAGGATTCGCGTCAGGGCGACCACATTCTCGATGCACACGGCGTCCGCATCTTCGTTGACATGTTCAGCGCGCAGTACTTGAACGGCGTCGAAATCGACTACGTGACGAACATGATGGGTTCCGGCTTCACCTTCAACAACCCGAACGCCACAGGCGGCTGCGGGTGCGGTTCTTCGTTCACGGCCTAAGCCGCAACGGCGAACTGCGCCGCCTGAGCGCGCAACGGAAATTCTCGAACGGCGCGCGTCGTCAAAGGCACTCGCGCGACCGGCTTGTCGTCATGCTTTCGCGCCGGGCGAGAGATGTGCATGCAAGTCTTCGGTCGCGGAAGCTTACTGGACGGCCGCGCCGTTCGTCTCTCTTGGACTGACTAAAAAACTCTGGAGGAGTCTCGACATCATGCCGAGGATTGAAGCGGAGACCGCCACTGGGACACAAGATTTTGAAGCGGGCGCGGGGCGCAAACTCGTGCTCGCCATCGAAGACGCGGGAATCGACATCCTGCACCGCTGCGGCGGACAGGCCAAATGCACCACCTGTCGCGTCGAGATACTCGAAGGCGAGGCGGGCGAGATGGGCGAGGCCGAGCGAGCGCGTCTCGCAGCCGAGCAGGGACTGGCCGAGAACGTGCGTCTCTCGTGTCAGGTGCGTATCACGGGCGAGATGCGCGTGCGCGTGCTCAGGCAGGCGAGTACGACGGGGCTTGCGCCGGGCGGTCGTCCGTCGGAAGACTGAAGGAGCGCGGAGACGGGCGGGATGAAGAGCTGGAAGCCGGGTTGCTTTCGGCGCTTCGTCCCGCCTGTCTCGTTGAGCTTGTAAGGTTATTGCACGGCGCAACTGTTGGTGCTAATCTCTCGCGCGTTACACGAACGAAGCTTTAAAAGTTTTCCGGCCGGAGACGAGGGCGGCGGCGGAAGTTCGCCGCGCCGTCGAGAGAGGGCAGACAGCCCGTCCGGCGCTCTCCCGTCCGCACGACGCCGCCACGCGCTCTTCTGAAGGGTGGCCGGACAACAGATACACAACCAACATTCGGAGGTCGTATGCTGATTGAGTCAACCACTCACCTGCCTGCCGCACTGGCGATGTTCCAAGACATCTTTCACGCGCCGGACGGCGGGGAGTTCGCCAGAGTCTTCTTGCGTTGGGCGCACTTCGTCGCCGGTATCACATGGATTGGAATGCTCTACTTCTTCAACCTCGTCAACGTCAACTTCATGAAGGCGCTCGACGGCCCGACGAAGAAGGTGGTCGTTCCCAACCTGATGCCGAAAGCCCTCTGGTATTTCCGTTGGGGCGCGCTCGTGACGGTGCTCGCCGGTCTGACTTACTACGCGATGTACATCCTCAGGCCAGATGTTATCAACGTCAATGCGCTCGGCGGCGCAAGCGCCAACATCTGGGTGGTGCTGCTGGTCTGGCTCTTAATCGGCATCGCGGCGTGGGTCATCTTCTTCCTCATCCTGCCGCGCATCAACGACGGACGGGTCTTGGCCGTCGTCACGGCCGTGCTCGTGATTCTGATGTCGGTGGCGATAGTGTGGTGGCTCAACTCACAACTGTCGGGCACGAGCGGCGGCCGCGCAGAGTCTTTCGCCAGCAACAAGACCTTCTCCATCGGCATCGGCGGCGCGCTCGGCCTGATAATGTTGCTCAACGTCTGGGGCATCATCTGGCCTGCACAGAAACGCATCATCGCCGGAACGGTGTCGGGCGAAGCCGCGCCGCCGGAACTGGCGCGCCGCGCCTTCCTCGCCTCGCGCACCAACGCCTGGCTGTCGCTCCCGATGCTCTTCTTCATGGCGACTTCGCACGGCGACTACATCATTCTGGGTAAGTAAAGAAAACTCTCGGCCGACTAATTTCGGGGGCAGCGAAGCTGTCCGCTACGTGTGCTTTCGCTGATGAGAGCACGCGTAGCGGACAGCTTCGCTGCCCCCGGCGTTTATGCGCCGTCACATTAAAGCCGCATGCGCTCCACGCCTTCGTTACACATCGGGGGGCATGCGGGCGTAAAATAGTTGGCACGCGAACACAAGTGAAGGTTCAGCGCACGACCCGGCTGATTCGTCCGGGCTTACTTTCGGCATTCGCTTGCGAGGAGGCAGAAATGGGTTTTAATCAAAGTTATAAGGCGCGGCAGTTCGACCTCTCCGGCCTGAACGGCATCTCCGACCAGACACTTGAGATGCACTTCAAACTCTACGAGGGCTACGTCAAGGAGACGAACAATCTCACCGAGCGCATCTCGAAATTTTTGCAGGACGGCAAAGTTGACCAGGAGGAGATGCCCGCTTACTCGGAACTGACGCGTCGTCTCGGCTTCGAGTACAACGGGATGGTGTTGCACGAATACTACTTCGAGAACATGAAGCGGCAGGGCGCGGGCGACCCCGCTCAGACCTCCGCTTTTCGGCGCGCAGCGACAGAGTCTTTCGGCAGCTACGATATCTGGAAGGCTGACTTCGTCGGCATCGGCAAGATGCGCGGCGTCGGCTGGGCTATCTGTTACCAGAACCCCTCGAACGGCAGACTCTCAAACCACTGGATTACGCTGCACGAGACGGGCAACGTCTCCGGCTTCACGCCCGTCCTCGTGATGGACGTTTGGGAGCACGCCTTCCTCTTAGACTACAAACCGGCCGAGCGTCCCAAGTATATCGAGGCTTTCTTCTCCAACATCGACTGGGACATCTGCGACCGTCGCCTCACAGCCACCTCCAACGAGCAAGCGGCGTAGAAGACGCAGTGATAAGAAAGGAGTGATGGGTGATAGGTGATAAGAAAGGAGTGATAGGTGAGAGGTGATGGGTGATAAGAAAGGAGTGATGGGTGATAGGTGATAGGTGATAAGAGAAAGACAGGTTCTATCCTATCACCCATCACCCATCACCTATCACGCTCTTCCTCTCACCCATCACTTATCACCTATCACTTATCTAGTTTATACTCGCGTGAGAGCACCACAACCCAAGCATACATTCGGAGGTAGAGTCATGACACAGCCCCGACACGCCAAGCCTTTTGCATTCGTCTGCGCGCTTATCGTCGCCGCCGCCGCGCTCGCCGCGTCGTCCTGCTCGCCGTCCGTCGATACCAACGCGAATCGCACGGCCAACGCGAACGCCAACGCCAGTGCCTCGCCCGCTACGACCCAGACGCTGACGTTGGTTGACCGCCCGCAGGGCATCAAAGACCAGATGGCGCAGCGCGGCCAGCAGGACGAAGCGACGCCCGCCCTGCGCATCATGGAACCGGCCGACGGTGCGACGGTTGACGGCGCAAACGTAGCCGTTCGCCTCGACCTGAGCGGCGAACTCAGAGGCTACGCACCGGGCAAAGACCCCGCGACCGGGATGGGCAATCACATCCACGTCATTCTCGATAACGCTCCTTACGAGGCTTATTACGACATCTCGAAGCCCTTCGAGTTGCGCAACGTGACGGCCGGGACGCACACGCTGCGCGTCTTCGCCTCGCGCCCCTGGCACGAAAGCTACAAGAACGAACAGGCCTTCGACATGGTGACCTTCACCGTGCGCGGCGGCGGCGACGCCTCGCAACCGACGACGGCCTCGACCGGCCAACGCGTCGCAGATAACAAGGCCGGAGCGTCGAACGCCAACACGAACGCCAATGCCAACGCGTCTGCCTCGCCTGCCGCGTCTCCGACGGCAGAGGGGAAAGACATGTCTGCCGTGCAGGGCGGCGCAAGCGTTGACGAGAGCAAGCCGCTTCTGACCTACAGTCGCCCGAAGGGCGAGTACAAGGGCGAAGATGCTAACGCCATCATGATTGATTTCTGGCTCAAGAATGCGCAGCTACAGGGGCAGGGCGGGCAGTATCGCGTCCGTTACTCGGTCGATGGCGGCGAGCCGAAATTCATCGACCGTTGGGAGCCTATCTGGCTCACGGGCTGGACGGCGGGCAAGCATACCGTCCGTCTCGAACTGGTTGACGCCTCCGGCAACGTCGTCGATAACGGCGGCTACAACGCCACGTCGCGCGACATCACGGTCGTCAAGTGAAGTCGGTTTTATGCTTGTCAATGAGGTAAAGCGTGAAGCGTTCGCGGCGCTCGTCGCGGAGGCGGCGGCGTGTCGCCTGTGCCCTGCGATGTGCGGGAGGACGGCCGTCCTCAGCGAGCGCAACGGGCTGCTTACGGCGCGCGTGATGGTGATTGGCGAAGCGCCCGGAAGGCAGGGCGGAGACAGTACGCGCGTGCCTTTCTCCGGCGACCAATCGGGGCGCAACTTCGCGCGCTACATCGCCTCCATCGCGCTTCCGCGCGAGAAGCTCTTCATCACCAACGCGGCGCTCTGCAACCCGCGCACGGAGTCGGGCGCAAACCGCAAGCCGACGACGAAGGAGTTGGCAAACTGTGCGGGCTTTCTGCGCAGGCAGTTGGAGTTGCTCGACCCGTCGGTGGTCGTCACGCTCGGCGCGGTCTCGCTCTCGGCGCTGCGCGGCGTCGAGCCGCATCAACTGACGCTCAAGGAGAACGCCGGACAGGTGCATCGCTGGAACGGGCGCCTGCTCGTGCCTCTCTATCACCCAAGCCCGCAGGTGCTCGCCTCGCATCGGCGCGAGGACGCACAACTGCGCGACTATCGCGCGCTCGCACGCGCGCTACGCAGAGCCGACGAGACGACGAAACGAAGATGAGCGAAGCGACGGAAAAACTTTCGGACGACGGCGGCGCGCTCGCGCACGGCCTCTGTGCAGAGCAGTACGCGGCCGTCCGCGAGGGCGGCGCAGGGCTTCTCGAACTCTCTGCGCGAGGGCGCGTCGAAGTGAGTGGCGGAGAAGCCATACAGTTTTTGAACGGTCTCATCACCAACGACGTGAAGACGCTCGGCGCAGGCGCATGGATGCGCGCCGCCTTTCCCAATCCGCAGGGACGACTGCTCGCCTCCGTGCGCGTCATGCGTCTGGAAGACAACTTCCTCTTTGATACCGAACCGGAGACGCGCGAAGCGATGTTCAAGACGCTCGCGCGCTTTACGCTCGCGGGCGACTTCCGCGTGCGCGACCTCTCGGCCGAAACAGACATGCTTTCCGTGCAAGGCGCGCGCGCAGGCGAAGTGTTGGAGGCTGTGCTCGGTCGTGAGGCCGCGAGCGCCGTGCGCGGTCGCGTCGCGTCGGCGCGCTTCGCAGACGCGAGCGTGACGTTGTTGCGCGCGACGCACACGGCCGAAGACGGATTCGACCTGATAGCGCCCGTCGGCGTGGCCGAAGCTTTGCGCGAGGCGCTCATCGCGGCGGGCGCACGCGTCGTCGGCCGAGAGGCTCAGGAGGTCTTGCGCGTCGAGGCGGGCGTGCCGCGTTACGGCGTCGATATGGACGAGACGAACGTCGTCTCCGAAGTCGTCAACGAAGACGCGCTCAGCTTCACCAAGGGTTGCTACGTCGGGCAGGAAATCATCGCACGCATACACTGGCGCGGCCACGTCGCAAAGAAGTTGACGGGACTCGTCCTCGACGAATCTCTTGATGAGACGCGCGCGGCGATGTTGTCAGGCGCGAAGCTATCGGCCGAAGGCGAGGAGAGAGACGCGGGACGTTTGACTTCGTGCGTCTATTCGCCGCGACTCAAGCGGCTCGTCGCGCTCGGCATCGTCAAGTATGACTATCTCGCGCCTGCGACGCGCGTGCGCGTTGTTGCGACAGATGCGGAAGTCTACGCGGCGCAGGTCGCGGAGTTGCCGCACGTGCGCGGCAGTTGGTTCGCGGGAGCGGAGTGAGCAAGGCCGGCGCGGAGCTGACGGATGAATGAGAAGGATTTTTCGGAAGACGAGAGGGATGCTCCTGAAGCGTCCGCGACGGGCGGCGGAGAGGCAGCGCAGGAGTCGCACGGTCTCGCCTACACGCAGGCGCGTCTCGCCTATTCGATTATCAACGCGTTGCTCGAACACACACGCGTCACGAGCGACCTCGTCGCGCTAATGGCGCAGGTGCTCGGCGAAGAGACGGCACGCGCGCTGACGCAGACGCCGCATTGGTCTGCTTACCTCGACAGTCGCCGCACGCTCGAACGCACGCGACAGGAGATAGAACAGTTCGCAGAAGTCTGGACGCAACTCGCCGGAGACGAACCGCCGCCACGCCCTTGACGCTCTCTCTCGAAGACCCTCAACGCGCTGACACGCGCGCTCTCACTTCACGTCTCTCATCTTCAAACGACAAACCCCTACGCTTTAGCAAGGGCCTCGGCTCTGTGCTCCGCCGTCGCAGAGCGCGGGCTTGACTATCAACCACGTGACGACCACGCCGGTTGCGACGGCCGCGCCGATGAGGGCTTTGGTACGCGTCGAAAGACCGTTGCCGCGTCGGCTCACTTGCGCCACGTCGGCATAAGCGACCGTGCGGGACGCGCCCGTCTTCTCATCTGTAACGGCGAAAGTGTCTCGCCCGACTTCGCTGACGTAGCCCTTGAACTTCGTGTTGTCGCGCAGTTTGACTTCGACGCGCGCGTCCTTGCCGACGCCGAGACGCGCGACGTTGCTGCGGGCTTTCTCGGTCTGTTGGACTACTTCTTCTCCGTCTTTCGCAGCAGCCGACGGCACACCGCACAGCATCGGCAACAGGAGACCGACGAGCGTGATAGCAAGGATTCTTCTTAGCAAAACTGTTCCTTCTTTCAATTAGGACTTTCCGACCGGCGTCTGCTTAAGAAATTCCCGTGCCGCGACTCTCATCAACACACGACAGGCGTTGCACGCCTCTGCTCGTGCCGGACGGTCAGCCTTATTCTTTCAGCAGGCAGTTTTTTGCTGCGCTCCGGCGCAGACGCAAGGCGGGTTCAGAAGAGCGAGGGTTGGCTTTCCATCTCGGAGGGTTCGACGGTGGGTTGCGAGAGCAGACGCTTGAGCCGGTTGGCGCTCGCCGGAGCGTGGCCTTCGTAGAAGTTGCTGAAGTAGGCATAGACGCGCGGCGCGCGCGCCGATAGACGTGCGACGACCTCAGCCCACGCGCGGAGGTTCTCTTCGCGTCTGCGCTGCACCGTGTCGAAGCGCGTCAGGTCGCGCTCGCCCATCCAGCGCACGTAGACGAACTCGGACGGCGGCAACGCTTCGGCCAGTTCCCACACGCGCTCGCGCCGTACCCAAGTGCCTTCGACGAGCGCGAGCGAGACGTGTGGATAGCGCGCGAGCGCGTCGAGAATCTTCGCGTCGAACCAGCCGTGCTCGCGGAACTCGACGGCGAAGCGCAGGTCGCGCGGCAGCAGCGCGAGGAACTCGCGCAGCGCACGGAAGTTGTCCGGGACGGCCTCGAACTGCGGCGGCAACTGCACGAGCACGGCCGCCAGCTTCGCGCCGAGTGGCCGCACGCGCTCGCAGAACGCTTCGAGGACGCGCGCCGACGTGTCGCCGCGCAAGGCGTGTCGATGCGTAATCTCTTGCGGAAGTTTCAGGGCGAAGGTGAAGCGGGCTGGCGTCTTCTGTCGCCAGCCGTCAATCGCCGACGCGCTCGGCACGGCGTAGAAGGTCGAGTCCACTTCGACCGTCTCGAAGACGCGCGCGTAGAGCGCGAGCATGTCGGCGGCACGCGTGCCGCGCGGATAGAAGACCGTCCGCGCGCCACCGCCCGGCGTCACCCAGTCGTCGTAGTTCCAACCCTGACAGCCGACGACGACGTGTGAGGTTTCAGTCGTCTGAAACATGCCTCATCCCGTTCGCTTCAACTTGCCCGTCCGCTTCGCCCACGCCTCGACCCAGCCGAAGACGAGCAAGCCGAGCGGAATCATGATGACGCCCATCAGCGTGAGCACGAGCAGTTCGGGGACGACCGCCGAGAGCGGCGCTCCGGCGAGCATCTCCGAGCCGCCCGCGCCGACCCCCGCCGATGCGCCGCCGCCGTCTT
>DASZCR010000333.1:0-16523 GCA_035942915.1 Pyrinomonadaceae bacterium
GGTGTGCAACTCCCAGTCTGACTCTTCGGTCGAGATGAAGGTCGGGATTTTGACCGGCAGCCCCTTGCTGGCTTCGATGGCGGGCTTGGAAGTTTTGGCGAGCGCCGAAAGCGGCGGCGTCAACAGGTTCGGGTGGCCGTCGGGGAAGACGCTGCCGAGCCACATGATTTCGAGGTCGTTACCCGAAACCCAGAGCGCGCCCGCGTCGAGCACTTCCCGAATCTGGTCACCGTAGGCTGTGAGGTTGAGTTCTTCCCAAGGGCGTTGCAGCCAGAGTTCGTCGAAGTCGCGCCAGTGGAGACCGGAACTACGGTTCGAATAATCAACGCCGATAAGGGTTGCGCCCGGATAGGCAGCGCGCAGCGAGCGTGAGAGTCCAACGCCCGGCTGTGGATTCGTTCCACAGTAAAGACCGCTGATGTAGATTTTCATAGTTTCGCTATTTCGGAGTAGAGGACGGAGACGACGGACACAGCAAGGCCGTCCTCCTCTGGCTCAGAATGTTCGTTGCGTGATACTGGGCGGTATTCTGCACCAGAAAAGACTTATTTGTAAATTAACTACAGTTAAGTGCTTAAAAATAAAAATAGCAGTTGACAAAATCGGCCGTCTGTACGTTGACGCACAGATGCTTCGGAGGAGTCGCCTCTCAAAAGCGGCCAAGAAAATTTTCTTGACGGGTGAGTTTGAACGGGAGTAGATTGCGCGCATCCCCTGATTTGCGTCTCCACTCCCCGTACTGCCAAACCGTTCTCAGGTCGAATTCTCGCGCTTCCTGAGCATAGGGACGATATCGGTTCAAGCGTTCCAGCGCACGCCTGTCGAGATTGCTGCCCTAACGGAAAACACGCCGTCCTCGCGTCCGGGCGTGGCTTTCCCGTCGATGAATGAAGATGAATGACGTCGCAGCCAGAACCCCGACGCCCTCTGTAATCTTCGACCTTACCAACGTTCAAGGGGAACATTCTTAATCTCGGCATCCGCGAGGCAGCCCCGCAAGGATGGTGCTGCCTCCTGTTGAGAGCCGGATGCCGGACGCCGCGTGAGTTGGCCGCCGCGACCTAGAGGCGGAGCGTAAAGCTCGACGCCCCGCTACGCGTCTGTCTGCTCAACGGTTCACTCAAGCCTTAGTAAGGAGGAAGCGAAATGCGTTGCAGACCCTCGTCTGTACTATCTCGCACCCTGTTACTCGCAGGGAGCGTCCTCGCACTGGCGATGAACGCGACGGCCAACGCCGACGGCGCAGGCAGACATCGCACGATGTCGCCCGACCCGTTCACCACCGTCGCCATCAAAGCGGACGCGACGGCCTTGCCGCCCGAACCCGTCCAGACGCCGACACCGACGCCGACGCCGACGCCTGCGCCTGCGCCCGCCTGCGCGCGCACCGTCAAGGCCAACGTCGTCGCCATCAATCAAGTCATCACCTACAACCGCTTCGGCTCGATGGATCCGAGCGGTATGATTTTCGCGCTGCGCCGCGACGTGACCAGCAACACCTCCGGGCCGAACGCTCTGAGCGGCACGGAGCCGACCGGCACGGGCATCACGCCCGCCTCCGAGAGCACCACCTTCTCGTCCACTACGTCGCCGACCATGAGCCAGACGACAGAGCCGACGGCCGCAGCTTCAACCACCGAACCCGCGCCCGAAGAGTCGGCCATCGCGCCCGCACCCGGCGCGGAGACGCAGGCCACCGGCCCCGGCTCCGGCGGCGGCGACCTCAGCCCCGGCAACGCGCGCCTGCGCCCCAATAAGCGCCCGCGTCCCATCGTCCTCAGAGTCAACGAAGGAGACTGTCTCGAAGTCACCTTCACCAATCTGATTAACCCGAACGAGAACGACCGTCCGGCGACGCCGACCGCTTCGTTCCACATCAACGGTCTCGACTACCTCGGCACGATTCAATCCGACGGCGCTTTCGTCGGCAAGAACCCTTCGAGTCTGGCCGCGCCCGGTCAGACGCGCATCTACAAGTGGTATGCGGCCAAGCAGGGGCAGTACTTCGCCTTCTCGCAGGGCGCGACTTCGGGCGGCGAGGGCGACGGCGGTCAGGTCGTTCACGGCCTCTTCGGAGCCGTCATCGTCGAACCGCGCAACTCCGTCTGGTATCGCTCGCAGGTGACGGCCAGAGAGATGCAGACGGCGACGAAGAAGCGTCCGAACGGGAGACCGTTGACGACGGCGCAGGGACACCCCGTTATCGACTTCGACGCGCGCGACCCGAATCGCAACAACGCGCCCGTCCTCGCCATCCTCGACCCGGCGACCAACGAAATCGTTCACAGCGACGTGAACGCTATCGTGACCACCAAAGACCCTTCGGGGCGTCTCTCCGAAGACTGCACGAAAGCGCCGCCTTCAGGCACGTGCGGGCAGCCCTTCCGCGAATTCGTCGTGATGTTCCACGACGAAGTTGAAGACGACGCGCCAGCCTTCTCCGAACTGCTCTTCGAGCCATTCGAGAGCATCAAGGACGGCTTCGGCGTCAACTACGGCGTGGCCGGTTTCGGCTCGATACTCTTCGCGCAGCGCAAGAAGGTCGGCCCGGCCAAGAACTGCGTCGAGTGCAACTACGAGGAGTTCTTCCTCGACTCTTGGCCGAACGGCGACCCGGCGACCATCATCCAGCGCAGTTCCGTCTCCGGCAGCGAACCGACCGTGCCGTTCCCGGACGACCCGTCGAACGTGCATCACTCTTACTTGAACGACCCCGTCAGGATGCGCAACATCCACGCCGGGCCGAAGGAGACGCACGTCTTCCACCTGCACGCGCATCAGTGGTTGCAAAGCCCGCGCGACGAAAACTCCACCTACCTCGACGCGCAGACGGTTGCGCCCGGCGCGTCCTTCACCTACGAAATCAACTTCGGCGGCTCAGGCAATCGCGTCCTGACGGCCGGCGACTCCATCTTCCACTGCCACCTCTACCCGCACTTCGCGCAGGGGATGTGGGAACTGTGGAGAGTGCATGACGTGTTCGAGGCCGGGACGCCCGACCGCAATCTGCCCGACGGCGAAATCTCTGCGGGCATCCCGCAACCGGCCCTCGTGCCGATTCCGAATCTCTTCTACCGCGAACGGACGACGCAGGGGCAGACCGTCAACAAGGCGCGCGCAGGTCTTCCGCCGATGCCGCGCCCGGACTTCAAGGGCTATCCCTTCTACATCCCGGCGCGCCCCGGGCATCGCCCGCCGCAGCCGCCGCTCGCGCTTGAGCAGAACGGCGGTCTGCCGCGTCACAGGATAGAGAACGGCGTCGCGCTGCACGGCGAAGAGGCCGTCCCGCCGGAGCGTCGCGCCGACCCTGTCGCCGCGCGCGTCCACAACCTCGCACAAGAAGGCTATAAGCCATGGACGTTCTTCTTCGCGCACAAACTGGTCAAGGCGCAGATGACCTTCCTGCCCGACGCGGGCACGCCCGAAGAGAATCGCGCGATGACCTTCCACGCCGGCAACGACGCGACCAACGGCGCGAGCACGCCGTTTAGAACCGAGTACGACTGGCTCGGACGAGCCTATCCGTCGTTTGCGCCCGACGGCTCGCCCGCCGTCTTCGTCGTCAACGGGCGGCCGCAACAACCCGGCGCGCCTTTCGCAGACCCCTGCCCGGACACTTTCACCGACAGCAACAACGTCACGCGCCCGACCTTCTTCCGCCGCTACCGCGCGGCGTGGATACAACTCGACCTCGAAGTCAACAAGGCGCGCTGGCACGACCGACAGGGGCGCATCACCGTGCTCGAAGAGGACGTTGCGCCGACGCGCGCAGGGCTTCGTCCGACCGAGCCTTTCTTCTTCCGCTCGAACACGGGCGACTGTGTTGACTACCGTGTGACGAACCTCATTCCGGCCGCGCTGAACCTCGACGACTTTCAGCTTTATCAAGGCACGGACATCATCGGCCAGCACATCCACCTCGTACAGTTCGACGTGACGGCCTCCGACGGCGCGGCCAACGGCTGGAACTACGAATCGGGCGCGTTCTCGCCTGAGACGGTGCGCGAACGCATCGAGGCCAACAACGCGCACCAGCGCGCCACCGGCGGCAGCATCATTCTCACGCCGCAGGCCAACCCGGCCTTCGGCCCCGGCACGAATCAGGAGTTCCTTGGCGCGCAGACGCTCATCGAACGCTGGTGGACAGACCCGGTCGTCAACAACCAGAACCGCGACCGCACCAAACGCACCACCTTCACGCACGACCACTTCAGCCCCAGCGGCCACCAGCATCACGGCCTCTACGGCGCGCTCGTCGTCGAGCAGACCGACTCGGTCTGGACGACGCAGGAAGGCGTCCCGATGAATACGCGCCCGGACGGCGGCCCGACCTCTTACGCCGCGCGCATCATCTCCGGGCCGAACGGCGCAGACAGCTTCCGCGAGTTCAACCTCGCGCTCGCCGACTTCGCCATTCTCTACACGCAGAACCTCGTGCCCGTGAACCCGCCAAACAGGGAGGAGAAAGACTTGCCGATTGCTATCGGCAACCCCGAACTGTTCGACCCGACGCAGGTGCCGAAACCGGAGGCCATCTCTTCGGCCGACCCCGGCACACAACTCATCAACTATCGCAACGAGCCGATACCGCATCGCATCGGTATGCCCGACCCGAACTATCCGGGCGGCACCGTCCCGCGCTTCGTGCAACGGCCGGGGCCTGCCGGTGACATGGCCTTCGTCTTCAGTTCGGCCATTCACGGCGACCCGGCCACGCCCATCCTCGGCGCTTATCCGGGCGACCGCGTACAGGTCAAGCTGATACAGGGCGCGCAGGAGGAGCAGCACGTCTTCAACGTTCACGGACAGAAGTGGCTCTTCGAGCCGGGGACGCCGAACGACCCGACGATGGTGAACAATTCCGGCTTCACCAACTCGCAGCACGTCGGCATCGCCGAGCACTTCGAGTTCGAGCTTAACGAGCGCGTCAATCTCTCGACCGGCACGAAGGACTATCTCTACTCGTCGGCCGCAACCGACAACCTGTGGGATGGACAGTGGGGCTTGCTGCGTAGCTTCTCCGTGCAGCAGACGGCCATCCAGCCCTTGCCTAACAACCTCTCGCTCGGCGCAGGGCTGCCCGTCAATCCTTTGAGCAGCGGTCTCTGTCCGGTCGGCGCGGGCGCGCCGCCCATCAAGACCTTCGCCGTGCAGGCCGTCCTCGCCACGACGCTCGACCCGCGCGGCATCGTCTACAGCGAACGCTTCGGCCACAAAGACCCGGCCGGTATCGTCTTCGTCGAGACGAAAGACATCCCGGCCATTCAGGCCGGAACGAAGAAACTCGAACCGCTCGTGCTGCGCGTCAACGCGGGCGACTGCGTCGAGGTGACGCTGACCAACTCGCTCCCGGCCGTCGTTCCCGAATACGACAGTTGGAACATGATGCCGCCCATCCAACCGGGCTTTAACTTCAATCAGGTGCGTACGTCGAACCGCGTCTCGATGCACCCGCAACTGTTGACCTACGACGTGGGCAACTCCGACGGCGCGACCATCGGCTTGAACCCAGACCAGACGGTCGGCCCCGGCGAGTCGCGCGTCTACGCGTGGTACGCCGGAAGCCTTCAGACCGGAACCGTGCCGGGCAACTCCGTGCTCACGCCGGTCGAGTACGGCGTCACACACCTGAGAGACTACGGCGATGTCATCAAGCACGCCTCGCATGGTCTCATCGGCACGTTGATTGTCGAGCCTATCAACTCGACCTTCACGACCGACGCCGGCACGAACGCCTCGGCCACCGTCTTCGGCGCAAGCGGTCAGGTGCTCTTCCGCGAGCACGTCCTGCTCTATCAACATGACGTGACGATGCAGGACGAGTTGGGCGAGCCGATGGAGAACTTCATCGGCGAAGACGACCCGGAAGACACCGGGCAGAAAGCCTTCAACTACAAACACGAACCGCTCTGGGCGCGTCTCGACCTGCCGCCCGACGTTGACCTCGACACGCTCAACCGGCAGGACTTCACCAACACGCTCAGTTCGACCGCGCCGAATCCCGGCTGCGGCGGCCCGTGCGGCGACCCCGAAACTCCGGTCTTTACGACGAAGGTCGGGACGCCGACACGCTTCCGCGTCGTCGATGTGGCCGGGCATCCGCGCCAGCACGGCTTCACGCTCTTCGGTCACAACTGGGAGTATGAACCTTGGACGGCCAACTCGACCGTGCTCGGCTCAAACCCGTTCACCTTCGTCGTCGGCTCGCAGAGCGCCTTCGGCCCGACGCGTCACTTCAACATCCTGACGCAGGCGGGCGGCATTCAACGCGTCCCCGGCGATTACCTCTACCGGACACAGGAGAGCTTCCAGTTCACCAGCGGACTCTGGGGACTCTTCCGCGTGATACCGTAACCGACAATCACAGACAGACCGGACGAGTGCTCACATACGCACTCGTCCGGTCTCATCCACCCAACCCTTCGACGACGACCAACACAAAAGAGATGAGACAGCAAAACTCTTTCGCTCACGCGCACACTGCAATCAACCGCGTCGCTTTCATCCTGCTCCTGCTCTTCTTTGCGCCGCGCGCGGCTGTGGCGCAGGCCAAAAGCGGCGAACTGCTGGACGCGCACGGCAACCCGGCCGAGTTGACGGTCAATAAGAAGACGCCGACACCAACGAGCGCGCCGTCGGCGCACGCGCAGAGGTTCGAGCGCGAGGGCGTCGCCATCGACTTCTCCGTGCAGGCGCTACCGCGCGCCGATGGCTCTCCGGCCGCGCTCGTCGCAGGCGCGGACGCCCTTGCCACCTTCCGCGTGACGGACGCGCGGACGGGGCAGCCGCTCGCCGGACTCAAGCCGAACGCGTGGTTCAGCGCACGCCGGGGCGAAGGCCGCGCGCCCGACGCCGCGCAGTGCCGCGACAAGATTCGCACCTTTATGGGAGGCTTGCTGAGCGTGCGTCCCGACGTTGACCTCAACAGCTATCTGCTGCTGACGCTCAACCACGACAACACGATTACCATCATCAATCCGCAACTGTCCTTTAACGTCACCAAGCTCGAAAGCGTCGTCGTGCTGCCTGCGACCGGCGCTGACTGGGCGCTCTCGCGTGACAAGCAGTTTCTCTACGTGACGATGCCGGAGCAGGCAGCGGTCGCCGTCGTCAACGTCGTGACGCGCAAACTCGTCTCGACCATCCCGACCGGCGAAGGCACGCGCCCGCTCAGAGCGTCGCTCCACCCGGACGGGCGCTTCCTCTGGGTCGGACTCGACAACTCGCCGCTCGTCGCCGTGATTGACACGACGACGAACAAACTGCGCGCGACGGTCGGAGTCGGCGCGGGTCTGCACACGTTCGCCTTCACGCCCGACGGCCGCTACGTCTACGTCACCAACTCGACGGCCGACACCGTCACGGCCATCGACGCCGAGACGCTCGCCAAGTTGGCCGAGATTCCCGTCGGCCGCACGCCCGTCCCCATCGCTCACAGCAGCGCGAGCCGCTTCGTCTACGTCGCGGGCATCAACGACACGCACATCAGCGTGATTGACCCGGCGCGTCAGAAGGTGGTCGGCCGCGTCGCGGTCGGGCGCGGGACGGTCGCGCTGGCCTTCGAGCCGGAGGGGCGTTACGGTTTCGCCGTCAATCAGGTCGAGAGTACGCTCTCGGTCTTCGACGCTTCGACGAACGCGGTGCTGGCGACGGCACAGGTCGTCAAGTCGCCCGACCAGATTAGCTTCACGCGCGGCTACGCATACGTGCGCGGCGCAGGCTCGGAGAAGTTTTCGCTCGTGCAGTTGAGCGAAGCGAAGCAGGGCAAACTCGCGCCCGTCGAGATTGCGGCCGGACAGAGGCCGCCGAGCGCGTCGCCCGCCGACATCGGCGTGGCAGGGATGATTCAGCCGACGCCCGAAGGCAACTCCGTGATGGTCGCCAGCGCGCCCGACCAGATGATTTATTACTACGTCGAAGGGACGATGGCTCCGATGGGGACGCTTCAGAACTACAAGCGGAGACCGCGCGGGCTGATGATTCTCGACCGCAGTCTGGCCGAGACCGCGCCGGGCGTCTACTCCTCACCCGTCCGGCTGACACGCGCCGGACGCTTCGACGTGCCGGTTGTCTTCGACCAGCCGCGCCTCGTCAACTGCTTCGAGTTGGAGGTGGGAGAAGCGCCGGGCGGCGAGCGCAAGCGCGGCGCGGGTCTGCTCGTCGAGTCGCTCTTTAAGGAAGTGGAGTTTGCGCCGCAACGCCCCTATGCGCTCCGCTTCAAAATTACGGACGGGGAGACGAAGCAGCCGGTTGCAGGGCTGACGGACGTGCTCGTGATGGCGTTTGAGCCGCCGGGGCTGTGGCAGCAAAGGCAGTGGGCGAAGGAGGTCAGCGCAGGCGTCTACGAGATAACGCAGACCTTCCCGAAGGCCGTCCCCTACACGTTGATGGTCGCCGTCCCTTCGCGCCGCCTGCGCTTCTCGCGCGCGACCGCCACCGAACTGCTCGTGCGCCCCGAAACGAAAACGGCGGCGAAGGACTGAACTCCGTAGCCGGTCAGCAAGCGAGTCAGTCATCAAGTAAGAGCCTGCTCGAAACGCTGCGCTTCTGTGCTGAGCACTTCCCGCGTCTCCCGCGTGAAACTATTTCGCGCGAGAGATGCGGGAGGCGCTGAGAAAGAGAGGAAGTGTTTTGAGACAGGCTCTCGATGCTTACTGATGTTCTTTGATTTTACTGAGCAGGGCTTCGTCGTCGAGCGCCGTCTCCCAGTCGGCTGCGAGTTCGAGGCGGACGGTCTGTGCGCCGCCGCTCGGCGTGCAGACCACCTCGTAGCGGTCTGGGGCCACCTGCGCCGCGCTCTTGTCGCCCGCCTGTTCCGACAGTCCTGCGTAAGCCTGCGCGCACGTCCACCTGATTCCGTCGTCGTCGGTCAACTCTCTCGGCATCCGTCAACTCTCCCTTCGATTCGTTCTGCGGACGCCTCCGTCCGCTGTTGGACAGACGCGCGCCCGTTAGGTTAATACAGTTCTTCAGAAAAGCTTCGTGCGCGAAAATCGAACTTTGGAAGAGGCGACCACATGAATTTCGTTGACCTGCTGCTCGTCCTGTTGGTGCTGGCGAGCGTGGCGCTCGGCTGGCAGCGCGGTTTCATCCTCGGCCTGCTCGACCTCGTCCGCTGGATAGGCAGCTTCATCGTCGCGCTGCGCTTCTACCGCCCGGTCGCCGCGTGGCTGACGGCGCACACCAGCATCGCTGAAGTCTGGAACGTGCCGCTCGCTTTCCTCCTCGTCGCCACCCTGACAGGCATTCTCATCCAGCTTCTCGGCCATCAACTCGTCAAGCGTCTGCCCCGCGACATTCATCGCCGACGCCTCAACCGCGTGGCCGGATTGCTGCCCGGTCTGGCAAGCGGACTCATCTTTGCCGCCGTCGCCGCGCCGCTCCTGATGAGCCTGCCGCTGCCGGACGGTCTGCGCGGCTCGACGCGCGAGAGCGTCGTCGCCAACCGGCTCGCCACGCTCACCGAGCGTATCGAGACATCGCTGCGCCCGGTCTTCGACGAGGCCATCAACCAGACTATCAACATGCGCACCATCCGGCCGGAGTCGGATGAGCGCGTCGAGTTGCCGTTCAAGGTCGCGGAGACGAAGCCCGTGCCGGAGTTGGAAGCGCAGATGCTCGAACTCGTCAATCAGGAGCGCGCCGCCGCCGGGCTTGCACCGCTTGCGCCCGACCCGGAACTGACCGAAGTCGCGCGCCGTCACTCGGCAGATATGTTCGCGCGCGGCTACTTCTCGCACATCACGCCCGAAGGCCGCAGCCCCTTCGACCGCATGAAGGAAGCGGACGTGCGCTTTCTCACCGCCGGAGAAAATCTCGCGCTCGCGCCGACGCTGACGGTCGCGCACAACGGGCTGATGAACTCGCCCGGCCATCGCGCCAACATCCTCCGCCCGCAGTTCGGCCGCGTCGGTATCGGCATCATGGACGGCGGCATTCGCGGCCTCATGGTCACGCAAAACTTCCGCAACTGAAGGCCATCTGATTCATCGATTCATCGATTCATCGATTCATCCGTCCGACGAGTCAACGAGCCAATTCCAAGACGGCGGCGTGGACGCCTTCGACGACTGAGGCCATGCGCCGGTAGTCGAGCGTGTCGGCCGTGTCTGTAGAGTCGTGGTAGTGCGGGTTGCGATAGAAGGCCGTGTCGGTAATCATCGCGGCCTCGTAGCCCACGTTCCAGTAGTTGAGATGGTCTGAAAAATCTACTCCCGGCACGGAGCGCGGCGCATTGATGGAGTAGACGGGCAACTCGGTCGCCCCCGTCATCGCGCGCTTGACGCGGCGCACAAGCCCGCCACGCCCGAAGCGGCCGACGACCGTGATGAAGTTTCCGCGCGACGGGTAGAAGGCTTTCAGGAGCGCGACGGGAAACTGCTGGCTCTCCTCCGCATCCGAAAAATAACCAATCATCTCCAGCGAGAGCATCGCCCGCACACGCACGCCTGCGCTCCTCAGAGAGTCTGCGTGGACGCGGCTGCCCATGTCTGCGCTGCGAAAGTAGGGCGGCTCTTCGAGCGTGTAGGCGACGAGGTCGAGGCGTGCGCCGGTTGGCGGCGCGTGGCCGACGAGGCGCGCCAACTCAAGCAGACCGGCGACGCCCGACGCGTTATCGTCCGCGCCGGGTTGCGACCCGGCCGTGTCGTAATGCGCGCCGACGACGACGCGCTCCGCGTCCGGCGGGCCAAACGAAGCGATGACGTTGCGGTAGGTGCGCGCGCCGACGCGGAAAGGCTGCTCGGAAACCTGCGCGCCCGCACGCTCGAACTCCGCGCGCAGATAGTCTGCAACGCGGTCGAGGTTCTCCGTGTGCGCGGCGTCGCGCGGCGCAAACGTCTCGGAGAGCGCGCGGACGTGTGCCGAGAGACGCGCGGTGTCGGCCGCACGCGCCGCCTCGCGCCGACGCCCTTGCGCGCCCGGCAGGAGCGGTTGTGTCGCCATGAACCAGAGGACGACGAGCGGGATGAAAATCAAGAGGACGATTGCCAGCATCACTTTGCCCGCGCGCCCACGCCTTCGCCGCACGCGCTTCGCTTCCGTGTTCGTTTCGCCGTTCACACTCATGCTTCGCCTTCGAGCGCCTTTCTCGCCTCGGCGCGCTCGCGCTCGTCGCCCGAAGTCGAAGGGTAACTGAGACGCATCGACCTCAGTTTCGCCACGACGAGGTCGGCGACGACGAGCGCGCTGAACCAGCGTTGGTCGGCCGGGACGATGTGCCAGGGCGCATACTTCGTGCTCGTGCGACTGAGCATCTCCTCGAAGGCGCGCTGGTATTCGTTCCAACGGCCGCGCTCCTCGATGTCGTTCGGCGAGAACTTCCACTTCTTCTCCGGCACGTCGAGCCGTTCCAGCAGACGCTCGCGCTGCTTCTCTTTCGAGAGATGGAGGAAGAACTTCATGACGACGATGCCGTTCTCGGCCAAGTACTGCTCGAAGTTGTTGATGTGCGCGAAGCGTTGTCGCCAGATGTTCTTCGAGCGGCGAATGGCGACGGGCAGGTTCTGTTCGGCGAGCCTCTCCGGGTGGATGCGCGACGCGAGCACCTCTTCGTAGTAGGAGCGATTGAAGATGCCTATCTTGCCGCGTTCGGGCAGGCGTCGGCTGAAGCGCCAGAGATAGTCGTGTTTGAGTTCGCTCTCGGACGGCTTCGAGAACATGGCGACCTCGCAGCCCTGCGGGTCAACGCTCGACATGACGTGTTTAATCGTGCCGTCTTTGCCCGCGCCGTCCATCGCTTGAAAGATAAGCAGGAGAGCGTGCGTCTCGCGTGCGAGCAGTTTGTCCTGAAGCGCGGCGAGCGCCTCGCAGTCGCTCGCAATTTTGGCGGCGGCCTCTCGCTCGTCGCGCCATGAGCCGGTGTCGGCCGGGTCGTAGTCTTTGAGTTTAACTTTCCGGCCCGGTGCGACGACGAATCGCTGTCTGTTCATTTAAGTTCCCCCCACGCTCGATATTGACGCGCCGCAAAAGAGAGAAAAGCGTGTAGAATGTTCGACGCTTGACGTCAGCTTTGACGAAATTCGCGTCAGTGATTTTCACATAGACTACTTCAAGGAGGCGAGATGGCAAAGAAACGGAATCAGGAGCAGGGCACGCTCGACACGGCGCGCAAGGTGGTCGGCGAGATGATTGACAGCGCCGCGAGCCTCGCGGGTACTCTGGGGCAACAGGCGGCCAACCTGACGACGAGCGCGCTCGACACGGCTTCGAGCGCCGTCGGGACGGTGAGTCCGACGGCGAGCGAGATGATTAAACCGAAGCGCGGCGGCGGCGGTGGCCGAGGCTCGCGCGGTGGTGGCGGTGGCGGCAAGCCCGCCGCCCAGAATGCCGCCGAGACGGCCGCGCGCGAGAACCGCAAACTCGCACGCACGGAAGCACGCGCCGCTAAGGAGATGGTCGGTGTCGCCACGTCGGCCACGCGCCGCGTCGCAGACCGCACGGCGAAGGCCGCTTCGCGCACGGCCGACGCCGCCACGCCTTCTTCGCGTGGAGGCGCTTCCTCACGCAAGGGAGGAGCGAGCGGCTCATCATCGCGCAAGGGCGGCTCGTCGTCCTCTTCGTCGGCCGGTCGCAGCGCCGCGTCTGCGACGAGAAGCGCGGCTTCGGCCGCACAGAGCGCGACCAGAACGGCCGGGCGCGCAGCGGCGTCAACCGGCAGGGCGGCCGCCTCTGCGACGAGAAGCGCCGCCGGTGCGGTCGCCGGAAGACGCGGCAGCGGCGGCTCGTCATCCTCATCCGCGAAGAAGGGCGCAGGCGGTGGCGGCGCAGGCAAGAGGCGCGGTGGCGGCGGTGGCGGGGGCGGCAAAGGAAGATAGACCGCACGCGTTCTTTCTCGAACCGACGCGATTTCGACAAGCGGCCGGTAACGGCGGCGCGCAGGCGCAGTCAGACGAACGGCTCTCGAAACAAGGAGGAGGCACACCGGCGACAGGCTGTGCCTCCTCCTTCCTGTTTCGGAAGTTGTGTTGATGCTAGAGCGGCTCGACGGCCGTCGTCGTATCGAAGTGAATCACGGCGTCGAACTGCCGCGCGAGGCGTGCGAAGAAGTAGTGGCTGGTGCGTTCGGTGTGCGGCACATAGACGACGCCGATGGCGCGTTCCAGACGATAGAGGCTGAGGGCTTCGGTGATGCGCCCGCCGCCGCGCAGACGCAGCAGAAAGTTCGGCACGCCCGTCTCGTGAAAGAGCGCCGAGTAGCTTCCGGCGAGGGCGGGGCGCACGCGCTTGCGCTCGTCCGCGCCGCCCCACTCGGAAGCGGCGCGGACGTGACCCGTGTAGGTCGTGAACCCGACCAGCACGGTCTCTGCCGGGTGGCGCTGGCGCATCAGTTGGCCGACGCTCAACTCGCCGCGCTCGACCCGCTCGGTCATCCGCGCATCACCCTGATGCGTGTTGTGTGCCCAGACGACAATCTTGGAGCGGCTGCCGGTCACAGTGTCTAAGTGTGCGGCGAGCGCGTCGAGCGTGTCGGCCATGTGGCGGTCGCGGACGTTCCAAGAGGAGATGTCGCGGCGGAAGAGGGTGCGGAAGTAGGTCTCGCCGTTCTGCACGACGCGCGCGTTCTGGTAGGCCGAAAACAGTTCGTCGTCCGCGCCCGACGCGCCGCGCCGCCGCTCCTCATAGATGCGCGTCATCTCCGCGAACTGCTCGCGCGCCTGTCGCTCGCACGAGCGTGTGTTCTTCGCCACCTCGACCTCGTAGCCGTAACGCTGCGGCTCTGCGCGCCAGTAGGCGAGGCAGTCGTAGCGTTTGCGTGCGTGGCGCGCGGCCTCCGGGTCGGCCTCTCTGAGATGCTTGACGACAGCTTCGGTCGATTCTCTCAAGCTGTACAAGTCCATCCCGTAGAAGCGCACGCGCTTGTCCGTGTGCGCGTCGTTGTGCTGGCGCATCCACGCGACGAAGTCGCGCACGTCCTTGTTGCGCCACATCCAGCGCGGAAAGTCTTTGAAGTTCGAGAGCGCCTTCTCCGGCGTCGCATCTTCGCCCGCGCCGGTGACGTAGCGGCCGACGCGCGCCGCGTCAGGCCACTCGGCCTCGACGACGACGGCATCGAAGCCCTTCTCCTCGACCAGACGGCGCGTGATGCGCGCTCGCTCGCGGTAGAACTCGTGCGTTCCGTGCGTCGCCTCGCCGAGCATGACGAAGCGCGCGTTGCCAATCATCTCCAACAGAGGGTCATGGTCGCTCTCGCCGCCGGTCAGAGGGTGCGCGGCCTCGCGCACGGCGGCGATGAGCGACGGGTCATTTGTCGCAGGCGCGGCGCGCTGAGTTTGGGCGAGACGCCCCGGCGCGAGCCACAGCGAGATGGAGAGAAAGAGGACGGTGCGCGCGACGGCGCGGAAAGCGAGGTGTTGAGACATGGATAAACTCTGTAGCCGATTCAGAAGACGCAGGAGGAGCGTAGCGGCGGCGCGACTTTCACGCGCACGCGCCGCACGCTCTCTCTCCTGCTCTTGGACAGACGAAAAATTTTTGAGGGATGCCGGAAGTATAAGAACGCCTGAAGGACGGGTCTGTCCTGTGGCGTACGGTCGCGGGCGCGACCCGCTCGTCGTGCCGACTGTTCAGCCTTCGGTGGCGGAAGCGGCCACCGGTTCGTCAGCGTGCGCGAGGGCGTCGAGCAGCGCGCGCATCTCTTCGGGGTTCGAGAGGTAGAACTTGGCGCGCGTGCGGTTGCCGCCGACGTGTATCGTCCACGCGTCGGGCGGGAGACGCGCAAAGAGGTCTTCGTCTGTGCGGTCGTCGCCTGCCGCCAGACAGAAGGCGGGCGCGCCCGCGTCGTGTTCGGCGAGTCGCGCGAGCACCTCGCCCTTGTTCGCCCAGAGCGGCTTGACCTCGACAATCTTGCGTCCGCGAAAGGCGCGCAGGTCTGTCTCGGCGAGCATCTGTTCGAGCGTCGAGACAAGTTCGTTGGCAAGCCACTCGCCAAACTCCAGGTCGGCCATGCGGTAGTGCCAGACGACGGAGAACTCCTTCTCCTCGATGAGGCTGCCGGGCGTGCGGTCAACGAAATGTTCGAGCACGGGGCGGACGCGCTCCTTCCAATCGTCGGTCGAGCCGGGACGAAACAACTCCCACTCGCGCGCGTCGGGCGGGCGCATCGTCGCGCCGTGCTCGGCCGCCAGCCACAGACCACGCACGCCGCCGAGCCAGCGTTCGAGCACGTCGCGGGAACGGCCTGAGACGACGGCGACCGTGTTTGCCGGTTGCGCGGCGAGACGCGCGAGCAGAGAGATGAGAGACTCCGTCGGCACGGCGTCCTGCGGTCGGCGCGTGTAGGGGACGAGCGTGCCGTCGTAGTCGAGCAGGAGACGGCGACGACGCGCCGTGCGGAAGGCGGCGACGGCCTCGTCGAAAGGGAGCGGACGAGGCTCTTCCGGCGGTCGCGCCGCGCGTGCCTCGGCGGCCGACGCGAGGTTTGCGAGGAAGCGTTCGCCCCACGCGAAGACGTTGTTGCGTAGCACTCTCTTGTGCAGCGCCGTCATGCGCTCGCGCCGTTCGTCTTCAGGCAGTGAGAGCGCGCGCGCGATTGCCTCTGCCGTCTGCTCCTCGTCGTAGGGGTTGACCAGAAACGCTTCGCCCATCTCTGCGGCCGCGCCCGCAAACTCGCTCAGCACGAGCACGCCCGCGCCCTCGCGCTGACACGCGACGTACTCTTTGGCGACGAGGTTGAGGCCATCACGCAGCGGCGTCACCCACGCCAAATCGGCCGCCGCGTAGAGCGCGACCAATTCGGCGCGCGGCAGACCGCGCCGGAGATAGACGACCGGCGACCAATCAGGCGTCGAAAATTCGCCGTTAATCTTCCCGACCAATTCGTCCACCTCCTGCCGCAACTCCTGATACATCGGAATCACCTCGCGGGAAGGCACGGCCACTTGAATAAGTACGACGCGGCCTTTCAAGTGCGGCGCGTCGCGCAGCAGACGGCGAAAGGTGCGCAGGCGTTCGGGGATGCCCTTCGTGTAGTCGAGACGGTCAACGCCGAGCAGGATGCGGCGGTCGCTGTAGCGCGCGCGCAGAGAGTCGAGACGCTTGCGCGTCTCCTCGTCTTTGTCGAGCAGGTCGGTGAAATCTGCGGGCGCGATGCCGATGGGCAGCGCGTCCAGACGCACGAGACGGCCGGAAGCATCTTCGACGGCGTCCATGCGGCTCTCGACGCCGAGGACGCGCAAGGCCGAGGCGCGGAAGTTCTGCAAGTAGCTGTAGGTGTGGAAGGCGACGTAGTCGGCTCCGAGGAGTCCGCGCAGGATTTCGGCGCGGCGCGGCAGCAGGCGAAAGATGCTCGACGAAGGGAAGGGGATGTGGAGGAAAAATCCGATGCGCGCCTGCGGTGCGCGCTCGCGCAACATCTGCGGCAGGAGCATCAACTGGTAGTCGTGAATCCAGACCACATCGTCGTCGCGCAGATGCGCCAGCAGCGTCTCGCAGAAACGCTCGTTGGCCTCGCGGTAGGCGCGCCAGTGTTCGGGCGCGAAGTTGACGAGCGTCGGGAATTGGTGAAAGAGCGGCCAGAGCGTCTG
>DASZCR010000334.1:0-13207 GCA_035942915.1 Pyrinomonadaceae bacterium
ATGGTGATGCCTGGGGATAATGTGGCGATGGAAGTGACGTTGATTACGCCGATTGCGATGGAGAAGGGGCTACGGTTTGCTATTCGCGAGGGTGGCAGAACGGTTGGTGCAGGCACTATCTCCGATATCGTGGAGTAAGACCAGAGGCCTCTATCGTTGATTTTGTCCGGCTGTCGGATGTAGGAAATTTTCTTTGAGTTGACAAAGGTGAGTTATGCCGCGCGATAACATTGTGCTTCAGTGCACCGAATGCAAAAGCCGCAACTACGTGACGACGAAGAATAAGAAGACGACGCCGGAGCGCCTCGAATTCAGAAAGTTCTGCCGTCGTTGCCGCCTGCACCGTGCGCACAAGGAGACGAAGTAGCGTGATGGCTGAGAGGTGATAAGAGAATTCCTGTTTCTTATCACCTCTCACCCGTCGCTTATCACTTTCCTTAGGGGTATGGTGTCAACGGTTAGCACATCGGTCTCCAAAACCGAGAGTCCGGGTTCGAATCCTGGTACCCCTGTTCAACGCTGACCGAGGGAAAAAGAAGGTTGTCAAAGAAAGAGGACGAACAGAGATGACGGCAAGCAAAGACGACCCGGAGGAGTTCGCTGGCGCAGCACCGCGCGCGGCGCGCTTCGGCGAAGGCGGCGAGGGTGGCGGGGGGCGTCGCGAGCGCGGCGTTTCGGCGGGCTCGCGCGACAACGCCTTCGAACGCACGGGTAAGTTTCTGCACGACACGCGCGCCGAACTCAAGCGCGTCTCGTGGCCGACGGCCAGAGAGGTCAGAAACACGACTATCATCACCATCATCGCCGTCGTCTTCTTCGCCCTCTACCTGTGGGGCATCGATCATCTGCTGTCGCGCGTAATCGACGGCATACAGTGGCTCGTCAACCGCCTGCTGGGGGCGGCTTAAAGGATTCGGACGCGATGCAGCAGTGGTTCATACTTCACACGTATTCGGGGCACGAGAAGAAGGTGCGTGACAGTCTCAAGGCACGCATCCGCGACACCGACTTGCAGGCCGAGATTACAGAGGTGCTCGTCCCGACCGAGACGGTCGTCGAGATGCGCGGCAACAAGCGCGTCGAGTCTTCGCGCATGTTCTATCCCGGCTACGTGCTCGTGCAAATCGAGTGCGACGAACGCGGGCACATCCCTGACAACGTCTTCCATCTCATCAAGTCGACGCCGAAGGTGACGGGCTTCGTCGGCGGGCAGAACCCGACGCCGCTGACGCCCGAAGAGGTCAACCAGATTGTCCATAACGTGACGGAGGCGGCCGAGAAGCCGAAGCCGAAGTTCACCTACACGGCCGGCGAGACGGTGCGTATCAAGTCCGGGCCGTTCGCCTCCTTCACGGGCAAGGTCGAGGAGGTCAACGCCGACAAATCGACGCTCAAGGTCGTCGTCACCATCTTCGGGCGCTCGACGCCCGTCGAACTCAACTTCCTCGACGTGGAGAAGGTCACGTTTACAGAGGACGAATGAAAGCGCGGTGATAACTGATGGGTGAGAGGTGATAAGAAACAGCCTTCATCCTATCACCTATCACCCATCACTTATCACTTAATAGACTATGGCAAAGAAAGTTACAGGCTACATCAAACTGCAAGTCCCGGCGGGCAAGGCCAACCCCGCGCCGCCCATCGGCCCGGCGCTCGGCCAGCACGGCGTCAACATCATGGAGTTCTGCAAAGCCTTCAACGCGAAGACGGCGCAGATGGACCCAGACCTGAAGATTCCGGTCGTCATCACGGTCTACGCCGACCGCTCCTTCACCTTTGAGACGAAGACGCCCCCGGCCGCAGACCTCTTAAAGAAGGCCGCCGGTATTCCGAAAGGCTCCGGCAAGCCGAACCGCGAAAAAGTCGGCAGCATCTCGCGCGACAAAATCGAGGAGATTGCCCGCCAGAAGATGCCCGACCTCAACACGACGAGCCTCGAATCCGCCATCAAGACCATCGAAGGCACGGCGCGCAACATGGGGCTGACGGTCGAATAGTTTTGGAAATTGAAGAGGGAGAGAAACGCTTCGGACAGTTCAACTGTCCCGGTCGTTCTCGTCTGAACCTCGGAGGAACAGTCATGGCAACACATGGGAAGAAGTATCGCGCCGCGCTCGCCAAGGTCGAGGAGGGGCGCAAATATACGCTCGAAGAGGGACTACAGAAGGTCAAGGAGATTGCCTTCGCGAAGTTCGACGAGTCGGTCGAGTTGACGATGTGGCTCGGCGTCGACCCGCGCAAGGCAGACCAACTCGTGCGCGGCACGGTCGTCCTGCCGCACGGGCTTGGCAAGTCGAAGCGCGTGCTCGTCATCGCGCAGGGCGAGAAGTTACGCGAGGCCGAGGAGGCCGGTGCGGACTTCGTCGGCGGTGAAGACGTGGTCGAACGCATCAAGGGCGGCTGGCTCGACTTCGACGCCGTTATCGCCACGCCCGACATGATGCGCTCTGTCGGTCAACTCGGCAAAGTGCTCGGCCCGCGCGGCCTGATGCCCAACCCGAAGACCGGCACCGTCACCTTCGACGTGCGCACGGCCGTCGGCGAGACGAAAGCCGGTAAGGTCGAGTATCGCGTCGATAAGACGGGCGTCATCCACGTCGCCATCGGCAAGGTGTCGTTCGATGAACAGCGGTTGCAGGAGAACGCGCGCGTGCTGCTCGACGCGGTCGTCAAGGCGAAGCCCGCGACGGCCAAAGGCAAGTATGTCAAGAAGGTGAACCTTGCGGCGACGATGAGCCCCGGCGTGCTGCTCGACGAGACCGTCTACGCCAGATAGAACGCGAGTGAGGAGCGGAAACAGTTATGAAGACCAGAGAACAGAAACAGCAAGACCTCGAAGCTCTCACGCAGCAGTTCCAGTCGGCCACGGCCGCCATGCTCGTCGGCTTCACCAAGATGACGGTCGGCAAAGACCAAGAGTTGCGCAACCGTCTGCGCGAGGCGGGCGCGCAGTATGCGGTCGTTAAGAACACACTGGCGCGCAAGGCCGCCGAGGGCACGCCCTTCGAGCAGGCCGTCGAGCACTTTAAGGGCGTCACGGCCATCGCGCTCTCGACGGGCGACGCCGTCACGCTCTCGAAGGCCGTCTCGAAGTTCGCCAAGGACAATCCGGACGTGTTCACGTTCAAGGCCGGCGTCGTCGAGGGCAAGGTCGTCGCCCTGCCCGACGTGGAGGCCATCGCCAGCCTGCCGCCGAAGGAGGAACTCATCAGCAAGGTCATGTTCCTCATCAACTGTCAGGCGCAACGCCTCGTCACGGTCTTGTCGGCCGTGCCGCGCAATCTCGCCGTCGTCGTCAGACAGATTGGCGAGCAGAAGGGCGAGGGCGACGCCGGGGCGGCGTAAAGTTCAGTTTTCAGTTCTGAGATTTCAGAGTTGAAATCTCTTTTGAAGAGTCAGCCGGACGCGGAAAACGAGCGGGACGATACTGTCAGGTCGTCCGTCAACGGCTCGGACGCTTTGAGCGGTTTGCGATGCAACGAACTCCGCACGAGCGTCCCGGGTTCTCCTGCTGCGAAACCACATAAAGCACACTAGAACCCTTTGAGGAGGATTAACAGTAATCATGGCAGCTACACGCGAAGATGTGATTGAGTACCTGAAGGGCATGACCCTCTTGGAAGCCTCGCAGCTCGTCAAAGAGCTTGAGGAGACGTTCGGCGTTTCGGCGGCGGCCGCAGCGGTGGCGATGCCTGCGGGCGGCGGCGCGGCGGCGGGCGGCGATGCCGCTCCGGCGGCTGAGGAGAAGACCGAGTTCGACGTTATCTTGCAGGCCGCAGGCGGCAACAAGATTAACGTCATCAAGGTCGTCCGCGAGATTACGGCGCTCGGACTGAAGGAGGCCAAAGACCTCGTCGAAGCCGCGCCGAAGGCGGTCAAAGAGGGCGTCTCGAAGGAAGAGGCCGAGAGCATCCGCCAGAAATTGGCCGATGCCGGTGCGACCGTCGAAGTCAAGTAACGATTAGTGACAGGTGATGGGTGATAAGTGATAAGAAGAGCCCTGTTTTCTCTTAATTATCTATCACCTATCACCCGTCACCGTTTTCCTGTCTTGACATAAGTGCCGCCGGGCGGCTAAGGTAGGGGAGTATTGAGGCGCTGTCGTTACTCCCAAAAACTTTGAATACATCAACCGCTTACGGTTCGTCCAAGCGGTCAGAGCTTCGTGCGCTCTGGCCGCGCTTTGGCGTCTCTAAAAGGAAGTGATAGGTGATGGGTGATAGGTGATAAGAGAAAAGCTGTTTTTCCTATCACCTATCACCCATCACCTATCACCTATCACAGAGGAATATCATAGATGTCTGCAAATCCGCTTCAACCGGTCGCGAGCGGCAGTGGTCGCCGCCAGAGTCGTCCGCCTGAGCGCCACGACTTCTCGAAAATCAAAACGGCCGCGCGTATCCCGAACCTCATCGAGATTCAGCGCGATTCCTATAACCGTTTCCTCCAGATGGACTTGCTGCCCGAAGAGCGCGAGGCTACGGGGTTGCAGGCCGTCTTCCGCTCGGTCTTTCCGATTTCGGACTTTCGCGGGACGGCCGACCTCGACTTCGTCGAGTTTCACATCGGCAACTGGCAGTGCAAGTGCGGGCGTCTGGAAGGCTTGCGCTACCTGAGAGCCAACTGTAAGGAGTGCGGCGCGCTCGTCAAAGTTGACCCGCTCGTTCCCGGCGAGACGCTCTGTCACAACTGCGGCACGTTCAACGCCGTCCGCCCGCAACTGTGCGACAACTGCGGCGAGCCGGTCGGCCTCAAGCACAAGCACGACCAGCAGGAATGTCAGGAGCGCGGCATGACCTACAGCGTCCCGCTCAAGGTCAAGATTCGCCTCACGGTCTACGACAAAGACCCGGACACCGACGCCAAGTCCATCCGCGACATCAAGGAAGAAGAGGTCTTCTTCGGCGAAATCCCGTTGATGACCGACAACGGCACTTTCATCATCAACGGCACGGAGCGCGTCATCGTCTCGCAACTCCACCGCTCGCCCGGCGTCTTCTTCGAGCGCACGCCCGTCTATCTGGCGAAGGTCATCCCGTATCGCGGCTCGTGGGTCGAGTTCGAGTACGACCAGAAGAACCTGCTCTACGTCCGCATCGACCGCAAGCGCAAATTCCTTGCGTCGATTTTCCTGCGCGCGCTCGGCATCTGGCTCACTCCGGGCTTCGACGCCAAGTCGTTCCACACCGACGCGCAGATGGAGGAGGCCGTCAAGAACGCTTCCTTCACCGACGAGGACATTCTGCGCGCCTTCTACATCGCCGATGAGGTGCGCGCCGAAGGCGGTCGCCTCTTCGTCAAAGTCCGCGAAGAGGGCCCGACGAATCTGGCGGGAATGAGGGTTGACCACGACCTCAAGGGTCGCGGGTCGAGCGAGCCTATCGTGCGCGCCGGGAAGAAAATCTCCAACGCCACGCTCAAGGACTTGCGCAAGGCGCACGTCGCCGAAGTCGAAGTTGACGCGCAGCAGTTCGAGGGCGCTTACGCTCTGGGCGATGTGGTCAACATGGAGACGGGCGAGGTGCTGGTCGAGGCCAACACGGAGATTACGCCCGCCAAGTTGCAGGAGATTACAGAGGCCGGAGTCGCCAATTTCACCGTCTTCTTCCCCGAACGCGACGACCTCGGCAACGTGCTCGCGCAGACCTTGAAGAAGGATGTCATCACGAAGCCGGTCGATGCGCTGCTGGAAATCTATCGCAAGATGCGGCCGGGCGACCCGCCGACCGTGCAGACCGCCTTCCGCCTCTTCGAGGGCATGTTCTTCGACGAGCGCAAGTTCGACCTCTCGCGCGTCGGCCGTCTGAAGTTCAACATCAAGATGGGTCGCCCCGAACGCGAGCGCATCGACGACCCGCTCGTCTCGGCGCAGGACTTCGTCGAGGTCATCTCCTACCTGCTGAAGATGCGGCGCAACCCCGTCGAGTTTTTGGCCGACGACATCGACCACCTCGGCAATCGTCGCGTCAGAGCCGTCGGCGAACTGCTGGAGAACCAGTTCCGCATCGGTCTTGTCCGCATGGAACGCGCCATCAAAGAGAAGATGTCGATTCAGCAGGAGATGCAGACGACGATGCCGCGCGACCTCATCAACGCCAAGCCCGTGACGGCTGCCGTTCGTGAGTTCTTCGGTTCCAGTCAGCTCTCGCAGTTCATGGACCAGACCAACCCGCTCTCCGAGATTACGCACAAGCGGCGTCTCTCGGCGCTGGGGCCGGGCGGATTGTCGCGCGAGCGCGCGGGCTTTGAAGTCCGCGACGTGCACCCGACGCACTACGGGCGCATCTGCCCCATCGAGACGCCGGAAGGCCCGAACATCGGACTGATTTCGTCGCTCTCCTGCTTTGCGCGCATCAACGAGTTCGGCTTCATCGAATCGCCGTATCGCAAGGTGGAGAACGGCCGCGTCGTCGAGTACGCGCGCATCATCAACGGCGGCGACACGAAGTACAAGCCGGGCGAGCACGTCCCGCTCGAAGAGGTCGAACGCGCCAACAAGCGCGTCGGCGCAGACGGACGCCGCGCAGAGTTCGAGCCTTATCCGTTCTATTTGACGGCGTGGGAGGAGGACAAACACGTCGTCGGTCAGGCCAACATCGAACTTGATGAGCAGGGCAACATCGTCAACGTCCACAACGCCTCGCGCAAGGCCGGTGAGTTCGTCACGGCGCTGCGCGAAGACATCGAGTACGTTGACGTTTCGCCGAAGCAACTCGTCTCTGTGGCCGCCTCGCTGATTCCGTTCCTTGAGAACGACGACGCGAACCGCGCGCTGATGGGTTCGAACATGCAACGCCAGAGCGTGCCTCTGCTGCGTGCCGAGTCGCCTTACATCGGCACGGGGATGGAGAAGGTGACGGCGCAGGATTCGGGCGCGGTCGTCGTCGCGCGCCGCGACGGCGTGGTTGACTACGTTGACTCCGAACGCATCATCGTCCGCGCCGACCATAACGTTGACGGCACGATTTCGCGCGAGGTGACGGCCGACATCTACACGCTGACGAAGTTCCGCCGCTCGAATCAGAACACGTGCATCAACCAGCGTCCCATCGTGGCCGTCGGAGAGCGCGTCGATAAGGGACAGGTGATTGCCGACGGGCCTTGTACGGACAGGGGCGAACTCGCCCTCGGCCGCAACGTGCTCGTCGCCTTCATGCCCTGGCGCGGTTACAACTTCGAGGACGCCATCCTCGTCTCCGAGCGTCTCGTCAAGGACGACTACTACACGTCGATTCACATCGAGGAGTTGGAGATTGAGGCGCGCGACACGAAACTCGGCCCCGAAGAGATTACGCGCGACATTCCGAACGTCGGCGAGAACATGCTGCGCGACCTCGACGAGAGCGGCATCATCCGCATCGGCGCGCAGGTCAAACCCGGCTCGATTCTCGTCGGCAAGGTGACGCCGAAGGGCGAAACGCAGTTGACGGCCGAGGAGAAACTCCTGCGAGCCATCTTCGGCGAGAAGGCAGGCGACGTGAAGGACGCCTCCTTGCAGTGTCCTCCGGGCATCGACGGCACGGTTGTTGACGTGCAGGTCTTCACACGCAAGGGGCAGGAGCGCGACCAGCGTTCGCTCGCCATCGAGGAGGAGGAGGAGAACCGTCTCCGCCGCGACCTCGAAGACGAAATCCGCATCCTGCGCGAACAGCGCGACCAGCGCATCTACGAACTGTTCGAGGGGCGCAAACTCTCGGCCGACCTGTTGGTTGACCGCGAGGTGCGTATCCCGAAGGGCGAGACGGTGACGCGCGAGATGCTCGCGGGCATCGAGCCGAAGCACCTGCGTAAAGCGCAACTCGCCTCGGCGCGGGTCGATGTCGCGGCCGAGGTCAAAGACTTTGAAGACCGCACCGAGCGTCAGATTAAAATCCTGACGGACATCTACGAGGAGAAGATTGCCAAACTCCGTCAGGGCGACGAACTCGCGCCCGGCGTCATCAAGATGGTCAAGGTCTTCATCGCCATGAAGCGCAAGCTCTCGGTCGGCGACAAGATGGCCGGACGCCACGGCAACAAGGGCGTTATCGCACGCATCCTGCCGGAAGAGGACATGCCTTATCTGCCCGACGGGACGCCGGTCGATATCGTCCTCAATCCGCTCGGCGTGCCTTCGCGCATGAACGTCGGACAGATTCTTGAGACGCACCTCGGCTGGGCGGCGCGCGTCCTCGGCATGCACTTCGCCACGCCGGTTTTCGACGGGGCGACCGAGCCGGAAATCAAGCAGATGATTCGGCGCGCGGCCGACAACCTGCGCGAGCAAGGGTTGCCGGAAATCGTCGGCGACTCCGGCAAGACCGTCCTCTACGACGGATTGTCGGGCGAACCGTTCGAGCAGAAGGTGACCATCGGCTACATCTACATGCTCAAGCTCTCACACCTCGTCGACGATAAGATTCACGCCCGCTCCATCGGGCCGTACTCGCTGATTACGCAGCAGCCCTTGGGCGGCAAGGCGCAGTTCGGCGGACAACGTTTCGGCGAGATGGAGGTCTGGGCGCTCGAAGCTTACGGCGCGGCGCACATCCTTCAGGAGTTGCTCACCGCCAAGTCCGACGACGTGGCCGGACGCTCGAAGATTTACGAGGCCATCGTCAAGGGCGAGGCCGACTTCAATCCGGGCGTGCCTGAATCGTTCAACGTCCTCGTCCGCGAACTGCAATCGCTCTGCCTCGACGTGGAGTTGATTGACAAGAACGCGGCTGTGGCGGCTGAGGAGAACGGCGACGGCGCGGGTCGCCCCGTTGTCCCGACGGCGGGCGTCGAAGGATAGTTCGGAAAGTCGGGGGACGTGGAGCAACTGCGCTCCGCGTCCCTCCATGCAGTCATCGGTTACGGGTGTTTATTTAACGGAGATATAAACCGTGTTTGGATTCCAGCAAGATAAGACGCAACTCGCGCCCGACTTCGAGGCCATCCGCATCTCTCTGGCCTCGCCGGAGAAGATTAGACAGTGGTCGCACGGCGAAGTGACGAAGCCGGAGACCATCAATTACCGTACCTTCAAGCCGGAGCGCGACGGCCTGTTTTGCGCGCGCATCTTCGGCCCCGTCACGGACTGGGAATGTCTGTGCGGCAAGTACAAGAGGATGAAGCACAGGGGCGTCATCTGCGACAAGTGCGGCGTCGAGGTGACGCAGGCCAAAGTGCGCCGCGAGCGCCTCGGCCACATCGAACTTGCCAGCCCCTGCTCGCACGTCTGGTTCTTCAAAGGGCTTCCGTCGCGCATCGGCCACCTGCTCGACATCCCCTTGCGCGAACTCGAAAAGGTGCTCTACTTCGAGTCCTACATCGTGATTGACCCCGGCGACGCGCCCGTCAAAGAACGTGAACTGTTGACGGACGAGCGTTACCGCGAGTTGATGCGCGACCATCCCGGACAGTTCGTCGCCAAGATGGGCGCGGAAGCCATCAAGGAACTGCTCGCCGCCGTCAACGTCGAAGAACTCTCTATAGAGATGCGGCAGAAGATGCGCGAGGAGACTTCGCAGCAGAAGAAGCTGAAGTACTCCAAGCGGCTCAAGGTCGTGACCTCTTTCCAGAAGTCTGGCAATCAGCCCAACTGGATGATTCTCGACGTGATTCCGGTCATCCCGCCGGAGTTGCGCCCGCTCGTGCCTTTGGACGGCGGACGCTTCGCCACGTCGGACTTGAACGACCTCTATCGTCGCGTCATCAATCGCAACAACCGCCTCAAGAAGCTGATGGAGCTTCACGCGCCCGAAGTCATCGTGCGCAACGAGAAGCGGATGCTTCAGGAAGCCGTCGATGCGCTCTTCGATAACGGCCGTCGCGGACGCGTGCTGAGAGGCGTCAACAACCGCCCGCTCAAGTCGCTCTCCGACACGCTCAAGGGCAAGCAGGGACGTTTCCGCCAGAATCTGCTCGGCAAGCGAGTCGATTATTCGGGTCGTTCCGTGATTGTCGTCGGGCCGGACTTGAAACTGCATCAATGCGGCCTGCCGAAGAAGATGGCTCTGGAACTGTTCAAGCCGTTCATTTACAACCAGCTTGAAAAGCAGCAGTACGCCGCCACCATCAAGCAGGCGCGCGAGATGGTTGACCGTCAGGAGCCGGTCGTCTGGGACATCCTCGAAGAGGTCATCCGCGAGCATCCCGTGCTCCTGAACCGGGCGCCGACGCTGCACCGTCTCGGTATTCAGGCGTTCGAGCCGGTATTGGTCGAAGGCAAAGCCATCAAGATTCACCCGCTGGTCTGCACAGCCTTCAACGCGGACTTCGACGGCGACCAGATGGCCGTCCACATCCCGCTCTCGCCGGAAGCGCAGATTGAGGCGGCCGTCTTGATGCTCGCCTCGAACAACATCCTCTCGCCCGCGAACGGCCAGCCCATCGCCGTCCCGTCGCAGGCCATCGTCCTCGGCTGCTACTACCTGACGCGCGACAAGCCGGGCGCGCGCGGCGAAGGCCGCATCTTCTCCTCGACCGAAGAGGTCTTGCTCGCCTTAGACGCGAAAGAGGTGACGACGCAGACGCCGATTAAACTCCGCATCGAGGGCGACCTGATTGATTTGACGCAGGAGCACGACACGCAGGACGTGATGCGCGGCGCGGTGCAGGAGAACGTCCGCCGCGTGATTAACACGACGGTCGGGCGCGTCATCTTCAACGACCAGATTCCTTCGGGTCTCCCCTTCGTCAACGGCACGCTCAAGAAGAAGGGCTTACAGTCGCTCGTCAACTACTGTCACATTCGTCTCGGCCACGAGATGACGGTCAAGATGCTCGACGACCTGAAGAATCTCGGATTCCTCTACGCGACGCGCGCGGGCATCTCCATCGGCATTGACGACCTCGTCACGCCCGACGCCAAGCGCGACCTCGTCGCACGCGCCGACCGCGACGTGATTGAAGTCGACAAGCAGTATCGCGACGGCGTCATCACCAACGGCGAACGCTACAACAAGGTCATCGCCATCTGGTCTGAAGTGACCGACAAGGTGGCGAAGGAGATGTTTAGCGCGATGGACGCGCGCGAGAAGGCGACGAACGAAGCCAACCCGATTCTCATCATGTCGGATTCGGGCGCGCGCGGTACGGCGCAGCAGATTCGTCAGCTCGCAGGGATGCGCGGTCTGATGGCGAAGCCTTCGGGCGAAATCATCGAGACGCCCATCCGCTCGAACTTCCGCGAGGGCTTGAACGTCCTTCAGTACTTCATCTCGACGCACGGCGCGCGCAAAGGTCTCGCCGATACGGCCTTGAAGACGGCCGACTCCGGCTATCTGACGCGTCGCCTCGTTGACGTGGCGCAGGACGTTATCATCAGCGAGCCGGACTGCGGCACGCTCAAAGGCATCTCTTCGACCGCCATTATCGAAGGCGGCGAGGAGATTGAATCCCTGCGCGACCGCATCGTCGGCCGCACGGCGCTCGACGACGTGATTGACCCGGTCGAGGGACGCGCCATCGTCGAGGCCAATCAGGAGATTAACGAAGACCTCGCGGCAGAGATTCAACGCTCCGGCGTCCAGCGCGTTCGCATCCGTTCGGTGCTGACGTGCGAATCCCGTCGCGGCGTCTGCATCAAGTGTTACGGGCGCAATCTGGCGACGGGTCGTCCCGTTGACATCGGTGAGGCCGTCGGCGTGATTGCCGCGCAGTCCATCGGCGAGCCGGGCACGCAGTTGACGATGCGCACGTTCCACATCGGCGGCACGGCGCGCCTCGAAGAGTCCTCGAAGCACGAGGCGCGCATGGATGGCACCATCAAGTACGTTGACCTCGTCGTCGTCAAGAACCGTCGCGGCGAAATCATCGCCATGAATCGCAACGGCGCGCTGACCATCATCGACGAGCGCAACCGCGAAGTGGCGCGCTTCCAGATAGTCTACGGGGCACACATCCACGTCGAGAACGGCGCACGTGTCAAGCAAGACCAACTGCTCGCCACGTGGGACCCGTTCACCTTCGCCATCCTGACGGAAGTGGCCGGCAAGGTCACCTTCAAAGACCTCAAGGAAGGCGTCACGGTTGACGAGGAAGTTGACGAGGTGACGGGTCAGTCGCGCATGGTCGTCAAAGACTCGCCCGACGAGAAGAAGCAGCCGCGCCTCGAAATCCGTTCGGGCACGAAGGTCTTGAAGACCTACCAGATGCCCGTCCGCGCCAACCTCATGGTCGGCGACGGCGACGAAGTCGAGCCGGGAGACATCATCGCCAAGATTCCGCGCGAGACGACGAAGACGAAAGACATCACGGGCGGTCTGCCGCGCGTGGTCGAGCTCTTCGAGGCACGCAAACCGCGCGAGACGGCCGTCATGAGCGAAATCGACGGCACCGTTACGCTCGGCCAAATCTCGAAGGGCAAGCGCAAGCTGATTGTCACGGGCGACGACGGCGAGCAGCGCGAGTACGACATCCCGCGCGGCACGCACATCAACGTGCAGGAGGGCGACCGCGTCCGCGCGGGCGAGGCGCTCATGGACGGGCCTCTGAACCCGCACGACATCCTGCGCGTGCTCGGCATGAACCGCTTGCAAGAGTACCTGACGAACGAGATTCAGGAGGTCTATCGCCTACAGGGCGTCAACATCAACGACAAGCACATCGAGGTCATCGTCCGGCAGATGCTTCGCTGGGTGAAGATTCGCGAGGTGGGAGACACAGACTTCCTGCTCGACGAACAGGTTGACCGCTTCCGCTTCGCCGACGAGAACGAACGCGTCCGCGCGGCGGGCGGCGAACAGGCGCAGGCCGAACCGCTCCTTCTCGGTATCACGAAGGCGTCTCTTTCGACCGACTCGTTCATCTCGGCGGCCTCCTTCCAAGAGACGACGCGCGTGCTGACCGAAGCGGCCATCTCAGGACGCATCGACTACCTGCGCGGCCTCAAGGAGAACGTCATCATGGGACGACTCATCCCGGCCGGAACAGGGATGGAGTTCTATCGCAACGTCCGTGTCGAGCGCGACCAGACGGCCGAGACGGCGCGCGAGGAGACGACCATCGACGCGCTGCCCGACCTGCTCGGCGACGCAGACCTCGCAACTCCGACCGTCCCTGCGCGCACGCCCGTCGTCGCAACCGGCGACGGCGACGAAGACTTAGACGATACGGACGCCGGAGACGACTCCGACGACGAGTAATCTCATCAACTATCAACCGGCGAGGATTTTCATTTAAGACAAGACTCGCCGCCCGAACTGAAAAGACCGGCGCAAAGCTCTCGGAAGCCTTGCGC
>DASZCR010000335.1:0-29340 GCA_035942915.1 Pyrinomonadaceae bacterium
GCTCTCATCCGCTTCGCTGCTTCTCCGGCTGTCGCAGGCTAACCGACGACAGACATCTTCGCGCCGCACTCCGGGCAGAACTTCGGCGTCCCTTCGGGCTGATGGCCGCAGCCTGTGCAGGTCGCCTTCGGCGGCGTGGTCGGCGTGCCGCACTCCGGGCAGAACTTAGCCTTGCCGACATCCGCGTGGCAGGCCGAGCACTTCGGCGCGGCGGCCTGTTGCTGCTCGCCGCGTGAAGGAGCCTTGAGGGTCGCGCCCGCGCTCATGTCTATCTGCGAGACGTAGTCTGTGGCGCGCGCCTTCTCGCTCAGTTGCTCGCGCGCGGCGTCGGCCTTGGCGTGCGCGTGCGACGAGGCGAGCTCTTCGTTGTAGTCCGGCGCGCAGCCTTCGCACTGACCGGCCTGCGCGTTCCAGCAGACCTCCGGGCAGACCCAACGCCCGCAACGCGAGCACTGATGAAAGTGCTCTTTGCCTTCCTCGACGGCCTTTTGCAAAGCCGCGTCGTGCGCCTTGCCGCCGACCGAACGCTGAATGTCGTAGGCCGAGTTACCGGCCGAACTCGCCCACCCGCCGAAGAAATCGCCGGCCGCGCGCAGCAGCGAACCGGCCGTTCCGATGGTCGACGGCTGAAAGCGCGACATGTAACCGTTGCCGCACTTGTCGCAGTAGAACTTGAACTGATACCCGCGATCCGTCGAAAGGTCTTCGTAGTTACTGACGAACTGAATCATAGCCATATCCTCGAAACTCCTCCTCCGAGGCCAATGGTAAATGCTCGATGGTAAATAGTAAATAGTGATAGGTGATGGGTGATAGGTGATAAGAAGGAAGTGATGGGTGATAAGTGATAGGTGATGGGAGAAATCCTGTCTTCTTCCATCACCTATCACCTATCACCTATCACGCTCTTCCTATCACTTATCACTTATTCCGTCTCTTTGGCCTCTTGCCAGAGTTGCTCCATCTCGTCGAGGGTGGCGGCGTCGGGCGTGCGGCCTTGTGCGCGGAGTCGGCGTTCGATGTGGCGGAAGCGGCGGCGGAATTTGCGGTTCGTCAGTTTGAGCGCGGCTTCGGGTTCGACCTGTAGATGGCGCGCGATGTTGGAGACGGCAAAGAGGAGGTCGCCTATCTCCTCGCGGATGCGCGTTTCTGCGGATTCGTTCGAGACGGAGTCGCGCTCGCGCGCCTCTTCGCGGTCGCGAATGGCGCTACGCAGTTCGTCTATCTCTTCGTGCAGTTTGTCGAAGATGTCTTCGAGGCGCTGCCAGTCGAAGCCGACGCGCGCCGCCTTCGTCGAGAGTTGGTGCGCCTCCATCAGCGCGGGCGCTTTGGCCGAGACGCCGTCGAGCAGCGAAGCGTCTTCGTCCGTCTCCTGCAACTTACCGGCGGCGCGTTTCTCTTCGGCCTTCATCGCCTCCCAGTTGCGCAGCAGTTCGTCGTTGTCGCGCACGGTGGCGTCGCCGAAGACGTGCGGATGGCGGCGCACCATCTTCGAGTGGATGGCTTCGGTCACGTCTGCGATGGTGAACTCGCCGCGCTCGCGCGCGACCTGCGCGTAGAAGACTATCTGGAAGAGCAGGTCGCCCAACTCGTCGCGCAACTCTTCGGGCTTTCCCTCGCGCGCTTCTTCGACCGCCTCAAAGGCTTCATACGCCTCTTCGAGCAGCATCGGCGCAAGCGACGCATAGGTCTGCTCGCGGTCCCAGGGGCAACCTTCGGGCGAGCGCAGTCGCGCCATCAGCGCGACGAGGTCATCAAAAGTGGCTGGCATGAAAATAGTCTAAAGTCTCAAGTCTAAAGTCTCAAGTCTGAAGACAGACAGGCGTGCTCGGTGTCGAGCGCCGTTTCTTGCGACGGCGCGGAGGCAGGTGCTACCATCCATCTTAAAGCAAGCACACGATTCCAGACTGTTAGAGTGAAGAGATGAGCGAAGAGAAACCCACTTTCAAAGTCACAGACCGACGCCTCTTTAACGCCGACGGCACGCCGCGCGAGGGCGCGCGCGAGGAGATGGAGAGCGCCGCTGCTGCCGCGACGCCGACCACTGCGCAGACGCCGACGGACGAAGCGCACGCCGACGCCGCCAGCCCGACGCCTGAGACTTTCCGGCAGGGCGGCGCGGAGGGTGATGAGATGGCTGCTGAGGGAGCGTCTGCGTCGGCGCGCGAGGCGGATGCGGGCGCGGCGCGTTCGGCGGCGGACGACGACGACCCGCAGGATTTTCTGATGGTCGTCGAGTTCATCGGCTCGTTTGCCGCCGAGGCGCTCGGCATGAGCGCGCATCCGGTGGCGAGCGCGACGCCGCAGGTCAACCTGCCGCTCGCCAAGCAGTGCATCGACATGCTCGGCACGCTGCAAAAGAAGACGCGCGGCAACCTCAACGCCGAGGAGAAACAGTTCTTCGACCTCATCCTCTCGCAACTGCGCATGCAATACGTCTCGCTGTCGAGCGCGCGTCCCGGCGGCGGCGCGGGACGCAACCCGCGCGGCTTCACCGGCAACGACATCACCGGCGGCCGCTAGCTGAGAGGTGATAGGTGAGGGGTGATAAGTGATAGGTGATAGGTGATAGGTGATAAGAGAAAGCCTGTTTCTTATCCTATCACCCATCACCCATCACCCATCACCCATCACTTATCACTGACTAGTCGATGAAATTCACGCTGCTCGGTACAGGAACTTCGACGGGCGTGCCGTCCATCGGTTGCGAGTGCGAGACGTGCCGCTCGGACGACCCGCGCGACAAGCGTTTGAGAGTCTCCGTCCTCGTCGAACACGGGGGCGAGACCGTCCTCGTCGATACCTCGGCAGACTTCCGCCAGCAGGCGTTGCGCGTCGGCCTCAAGCACCTCGACGCCGTCCTGATTACGCACTGCCACGCCGACCACATCTTCGGACTCGACGACATCCGCCCGCTCAACTTTCGACACGGCGCGCTCGGCGTCTACGCCAATGAACGCGCGTGGCGCGACATCCGGCGCATCTTTCAGTACGTCTTCGAGCCGTCGCACTTCGGCGGCGGTCTCCCGCAAGTCGTCGCGCACACGGTCGTCCACAACGCGCCATTCAGTCTGGGGCGCGACCTCCGCGTGACACCGCTCGAAGTCATTCACGGTCGTCTGCCCGTCGTCGCCTATCGCTTCAACGACTTCGCCTACGTGACAGACCTGAGCGAGATTCCGCCTGAGACGTTGGATGGCCTGCGCGACCTCGACCTGCTCGTGCTCGACTGTCTGCGGCTGCGCGCGCATCCGACGCATCTGTCGCTCGAACGCTCGCTCGCCTACGTCGAAGAACTGCGCCCGCGCCGCGCCGTCTTCACGCACATCGCGCACGACATCAAACACGCGCGCGACTCGCGCCTGCTGCCCCCCGGCGTCGAGTTCGGCTACGACGGAATGGAAATCGGTGATAGGTGATGGGTGATAGGTGATAGGATAAGAAACAGGCTTTCTCTTATCACCTATCATCCATCACCTATCACCTATCACCCATCACCTATCACTTGTCGCTTGTGACCGCCTGCTTATGCGTCTTTTTCACGGAACTGATAACGCGGAGATTGCGCGGCCGACGGTGTTGACGCTCGGCGTCTTCGACGGTCTGCATCTCGGCCACCAGTTGATTGTGCGGACGGTCGTCGAGCGCGCGCGTGCGTTGGAGGCCGTTCCAACCGTGATTACCTTCGACCCGCACCCGCGCGCCGTCCTGCATCCTGAATCCGCGCCGCCGCTTCTGCAAACCTTCGACCAGAAGATTGAGGCGCTCGGCGTGCTCGGCGTCGAGCAGACCATCGTCGTGCGTTTCACGCACGAGTTTGCACGTCTCGGCGCGGAAGACTTTCTGCGCGACGTGGTGCGCGAACGCCTGCACGCCAGAGAGGTCTATCTGGGGCGCGGCTTCGCCTTCGGCCGCAACCGCGAGGGCAACATCGACCTGTTGCGCGAGGCGAGCGGCCGTCTCGGCTTTCACGCAGAGGAAGTGCCGGAGGTGCGTCTGCGCGGCCAGCGCATCAGTTCGAGCCGGATTCGCGGGCTGCTCTCAGGCGGTTGGGTCAATCTCGCGCGGCGCATGTTGGGGCGGCCTTACGGCGTCGAAGGAAGGGTCGTGCGCGGGTTCGAGCGCGGGCGCACGCTCGGTTTTCCGACGGCCAACTTGCAACCGCGCAATCGCGTCATACCGCGTCGCGGAGTTTACGTCACGGCCACGCTCGTCGAAGGCGTCTGGCGGCGCAGCGTGACCAACGTCGGCACACGCCCGACCTTCGACGGCGACACGGAGACCTCCGTCGAGACTTACGTGATGAACTGGCAAGGCGACCTCTACGGCGATGTCGTGCGCGTCCGTTTTCTCAGGCGACTGCGCGACGAGCAGAAGTTCGCGTCGGTCGAGGAGTTGCAGCGGCAAATCGCGCGCGACACGGCCTCAGCCACGCGCTACTTCGAGCGCGCAGGCGTGCGCCGCTCGCTCGCCATCGTTTAAATGGAATCTAAAACAGGCGCTCCGACGTTCTTTATAACAGTGCGCGCAGAGAGAGAGACACTGTGTGTGCGGCGCGGCGGACACCGAGCGTTGACAGGGTTCGCACAGGATTGCGACAAGTTTTATCTAGAATTTTAAGGTCATGGCGGCTACCGAACGCAAACAGTTAACCGAACCGTCCGCACCCTCGCGCACGCCGCTCGCGCTCGCCCCCGCGCGACGCGCCGGGAGCAGTCCTGTCAAACAGGTCGAGCCGGAAGACGACGCGGCAGCGGCGGCGGCAGCGCAGGAGAGTGCCGAGACACGGGCACAGGGCTGGCGCGGTTGGCTGCGCACCTTGCAGATTATCCGCGTGCTCGGCACGCTGGCGCTCTATCTGTTTCTCGACAACTACGAGGCGCGCTATAAGTTCATGCGCCGGATGGCGGCGCGTCTGCGCGAGCAGGCACGTGTGCGCGGTCGCATCGCGCTCTTTCAGGAATGGTCGAGAGACGTTGACCGGCGCGCGCTCGACCGCCTCGTCCGCCTCGTCCGCTTCTACGTCTATCGCGGCCGCGACGACTCTGCGCGCAAGGAGGCGCGCCTTGAGAAACAGGCCGAGTGGCTCAAGACGCACCTCGTCCGTCTGGGGCCTACCTTCATCAAAATCGGGCAGTCGCTCGGCACGCGCGCAGACCTCCTGCCGCTCGCCTACGTCAAGCAACTTTCCACGCTGCAAGACCAGGTGCCGGCCTTCTCCAACGCGGAAGCCTTCGCGCGCATCGAGTCGGAGTTGGGGCGCGCGCTGGCAGAGGCTTATGCGGAGATTGACGCCGAGCCGGTGGCCGCCGCCTCGCTCGGTCAGGTCTATCGCGCGCGCCTGCATACGGGCGAAGAGGTCGCCGTCAAAGTTCAGCGCCCGCACCTGCGCGAAACCGTCGGCTTCGACATCGCCGTGCTGCGCCGCATCACGCGCTTTCTCGCGCGCTACCCGCAGTTCAACGAGAACGCCGACTGGGACGGCATGCTCGCCGAGTTTCACCAGACCATCTTCGAGGAGATGGACTACGCGCAGGAGGCGCGCAACGCCGACCGCTTCCGCCGCAACTTCCGCGAGTGGCGCGCCGTCCACGTTCCCGTCATCTATTGGTCGCACACGACGCGCCGCGTCCTCACCATGCAGTTCATTCGCGGGACGAAGGTGACGGACATCGAAGGCTTGCGCGCGCATCGCATCTCGCCCGTCAAGGTCAACCGGCTGCTCATCCGCGCCTATCTCAAGCAGTTGCTCGAAGACGGCTTTTTCCACGCCGACCCGCACCCCGGCAACCTGCTCGTGATGGACAACGGCCAGCTCGCCTTCTTCGACTTCGGCATGACGGGCAAGATTACGCCCGCCTTGCAATCGAAGATGATTGACGCCTTCTTCCACGTCGTCTCGAAGGACGTGCAGGGCTTGGCGCAGGACTTAATCGACCTCGACTTTCTCAAGCCGGGCGTTGACCCCGGACAGGTGCGACCCGTCGTCGAGAGCCTCTTTCAGCACTACCTGAATCTGAAACTCGGCGAAATCAACTTCAGAGAGTTGACCTACGACTTGGCCGACGTGATGTATGAATACCCGTTCCGTCTGCCGTCGAATTTCACCTACGTCATGCGCGCGTTGATGACGCTCGAAGGCATCGGCATCATCACCGACCCCGAATTTAGTTTCTTCGACACTGCCAAACCCTACGCCAGAGAGTTCATGCTCCGACGCGAGGGCAAGCAGTTTCGTAAACTCGTCGTCGATAAACTGACCGGGCGCGACCGGGGCGAAGACGGGCGCATCGAGTGGGGCAAGATGTGGAAGCTGGCGAAGATGGCGGCGAGGATGTATCTCGACAACAAGAAGTGAACATGACAAGGAGGAAGAACCTTTGATGAAACTTCGACAGCATTTTTCGCAGGCGCGCAGGCTGCTCGTCGTCTCCACGCTCGGCGCATCGCTTCTGGCCTTCGCCGCTGCGTGCGCTCATCACGACGACGCGCAGACAGGAGGACAGTTGAAGGCCGCTTCTGCGGGACAGGCATCGTCGCAGGTGGCCGAAGGCCAGGCTGCGCCCGATTTCGCGCTGCCGAGCGACGACGGCCGCACCGTCAAACTGAGTGACTTTCGCGGCCGCCAGCCCGTCGTCCTCTACTTCTACCCGAAGGACGAGACGCCCGGCTGCACCAAAGAGGCGTGCTCTTTCAGGGATAATCTGGCGGAGTTCAAAAAGGCGGGCGTCGAAGTCTTGGGCGTCAGCGTCGATAGCGTCGAGTCGCACAAAAAGTTCCGCGAGAAGGAGCAACTGAACTTCACGCTCCTCTCGGACGAGAACAAAGAGGTCACGACGCGCTACGGCGTGCTCTCCTCATCCGGCATCGCCAACCGCGTCACCTTCGTTATCGACAAGAACGGCGCTATCAGGAAAATCTATCGCGACGTGTCGCCCGCCGAACACGCCGAAGAAGTCCTCGAGTTCGCACGCACGCTGGCCTGAAACGCTAAAGTAAAGCCACAACGAAAGACCTTGAACGAGCACCGCGGCTCGCTCAAGGTCTTCGCTCTTTGTCCTGAGATGTCTACTCGTTATTGGCCGATGAGATGGCGTTGTAGAGCAGCGGGTAGGTGGCGAGTGATTGCGCGCGGTATTGCGGGCGGAAGCCGAAGAGGTAGACGCGCCCGCGTCCCAGACCGACTTCGACGAGGGCGGCCTTGCCGCGCAGTTTCTCTTCGCCGAGGAGCCAGCCGGAGAGCAGCGGGTTGCCGCTTTGCGGATAGCGCGCGATGACGCGGACGCGTTGGAGCGCGAGCGGGTCGCTGACCATCTCGAAGACCGGCGAGTCTTCAACCCACGCGACGGACTCCTGCGACATGCCGCGTGCGATGGGGTGAGACGTGTCGAGGATGGTGCGCAAGATAGACCCCGGCGCATAGAACTCCGTGCGCTTCATGCCCGCTGTCACATCGCGCAGGGGCAGTTTCAACTGCTCGACCGCAAACAGGGAAGCCTGATTCAAAGTTATCAACGTCCCGCCCTGTTCGACGAACTCGCGCAGCGCACGCACGCCCGCTTCGCCGAGTCCGCCCGTCAGTTGTTCCGGCATCGCTCCCTTGCGATGGCCTTCGAGGAGGACGCGCGGCGATTGGTCTGGAATGAGAATGACGTTGTACTTGGCGCGCAGATTTCCGGCGCGGATGTCGGCGTCGGTGACCGTCCGGTAGTCCAGACGCACGCGCTCGAAACTGTTTTTGTTGGGTTGATAGGTGTAGTTCTCAAGCATCCAGCGCGTCCAGCCTTCGTCCATCGAAGGGACGTGCGACTTGTAGAGGCCAAGCCCCGCATTGATGACTTGACCCGGGAGGCGCGTGTCGCTCGTGAAGGAGTAGCCGGGGCGATGTCTGTGGTTGACGGGAGCGAAGACGGGACGCGCCTCGACGCCCATCAGGAGCGGCAGCGTGTGCGCCGTCACGTCGTAAGGCGAGATGGGATGTCCCTCACGGTCGCGCAAGTCCGGGTAACGCTGCGTCTCAAGGAGCGCCTTCGCAAAGTTGCCGTAGGGCTGCGCGAGCGGCACGATGGCCGTGCCGCGCGGGTAGTTCTGGCCGGCGTGCGAGAAGACTTGGGGGAAATCGACCTCGACGCCGCCGCGCCTCAGGATGTCCAGAAGGGCGCCGCGATTCGGCGACGGCGGGAGAATGAAGCCGTAGAGTTCGCCCGGACGGCGCGGCTCGACGGCCTCGCGGCCGACATCGTAGAAGCGGCGCAGCCAACGCTCACGGTTGCGCGCGGCGTGCTGCAAAAGCTCGAAAGCGGCGCTCGTCATGTAGTCGGTGATGTCGCGCATGCGCCAGTCGCCGCCCGGCCACACTTCGGGAAAGTTCGGCGAAGCCTTGCGCGCGTCGTAGCCTTCGCCGCCGCGCAACTCGTCGGCGCGCACGGTGACGGGCGTCGCCAGCCGCGCCGAGGCCGTCTCCGAAAGGATGCGGACGCCGCCGTGATAATGCGAGTAGGCGCGCGCAGGCGTCCACGCGTCATAGGTCGAATCCCATGTGATGCCCTTATAGCCGCGCGCGCGCAAGGCCGCAGACATCGCCATCCCCAATTCGGTATAGCCTTCGACAAGCTGGCGCGGCACGTTCGGCTCGACCGGCTTCATGTAGGGCGGCAGGAAGAGGCGCGAGCCGTAGATGCCCTGCTGGTGTATGTCGTGGACGATTTGCGGATGCCAGACGTTATGTATCTTATCGACCGTCAGTTGCGTCTCGACCTGCGTGAAGGCGTACCAATCGCGGTTGTTATCATGGCCGACGTACTTGTGATAAAGCTCCGGCGGGGAAGTGCCCTCGTAGGGTGTGCCGAGCGTGCGGTCGTACCAGTTCTTGACGATGTCGACGCCGTCCGGGTTCAGGGACGGCACGAGCAGGACGATGGTTTCGCGCAAAATCTCCGCCACTTCCGGCTCGTTGGAGGTGGCGAGACGATGCGCGATGAGCGTGCTCGACAAGGTTGAGCCGACCTCGGTCGAGTGGACGCCGCAGGTGATGAGGACGATGGTCTTGCCGCGTGCGATGAGGCGCGCGGCTTTGCGTTCGGCGTCGCGGCCGAGCAGGCGCGGGTCTGCCAGTTGTCTCTGAATCTCACGAAACTCGCCGAGTCGCGCAAGGTTCTCCGGCGCGCTGATGGTTGCCATCACGAACGGCGCGCCCATCGTCGTTCTTCCCAACTCCTCGAACCGCACGCGGTTGCTCGCGGCGTCGAGCCTGCGGAAGTATTCGACTATCTGTTGCCAACTCGCCAGCCGGCGGTCTTCGCCGGGACGAAAGCCGAGCACTGCTTCGGGCGCAGGGGCGGGCGCGGGGCGCACGCCTCTCTGCTGCGCGTGCGCGTGGCGGGCGGGCAGCAGCAGCGCGGACGGTGCGAGAGTTAAGACAAGTGCGAAGACGAGGGCGCGTCTGAGCATAAGCGAGACTCCGGCGTCTGAAGTTGGGATGATGAAACTTTGCAATAGGGGAGCGGCGGCTGGCAAGAGTTTAGCACACTGTCTCGGACGCGCTAGGGGCGCGAGGAGGCGGCGAGCCAGTCGCGTGGGATGAACTCGACGGCGATGACCTCGCCGTCCGCCTGCGCCGTCGCATCTTTCGGCGGACGGAAGGTGACGAGAACGGCGTTCGCAGGCTCGCGCAGGCCGCACGTCAGTTGACCGCTGACCTCGGTCGTGTAGGTGACGAAGCGGATGCGTTTGAGCGTCGAGTTGTGAAGTTTGAGCGTGCGGCCGTCGGCCGCGACCGTGAGCACGACGCCCCCGTCTTCGCAGGCGACCTGTTCGAGCATGCCGCAGACCTGCTCGCCCTGAAAGCGCAACTGCTTGATTTGCGGCCCCGGCTCCGGCATGTCGCACGGCTGGACGGGCTTCGTCGGCAGAGCGTCGGGCGGAGCCATTGTCTCATCATGAGCGAGCCGCGCGAGCAGAGCTTCGCGCTCGGCGGCCGTCTTAAGGAGCGCCTGAGCTTTCGCGCGCGTCTCTGAGTCGGTCGTCATCTGTGCGAGCGCATCGAGCGTGCGGCGCGCGGCGGCGAGGTCGTCGCGGCGCAGGTGCGCCTGTGCGAGCAGCAGTTTGAATTCGTGACGACGCGGGGCAATCTCTATCGCGCGAGCAATCGTTGAGAGCGCCTCTTCCATCCGCGCGCCGCGTTCTATTTCAACCTCTGCGAGCAGGCGATAGGCGGGCAGGAAATGCGGTGCGAGTTCGACCGCCCGCTTCAACTCGGCGCGCAGCAGACGCGTCTTCCGCTCGAAGCCTTCAACCGTCAGGTCGGCGTCGGAGGCCGAACGCAGCAACGCCTCGGCGTAGAGATAGCGCGCGAGATGGTCGCGCCCGTTGGCGCTGATGGCACATTCGAGATGCGTGCGGGCTTCGGCGACACGGTTTTCCGAGAGGCGCAGGACGGCGAGCGAGGTGTGCGCCGCGCCGAGCGCGGGCGAGAGTTCGATGGCGCGCAGCAGATAGTCTTCGGCTTCGGTCGGCCGTTCGGTGCGCAGCAGCAGGTCGCCAAGGATGGCGAGCGCCTCCGCCTCCACGAGCGGCGCAGACTCCAACGCCGTATCAACCGACACGGCGCGCTCGAAGCTGACGGTCTGCGTCGGATACTGATTGAAGAGGACGTAGGCGCGCAGTTCCGCTTCGAGTCCGGCGAAGTCTGTCTGGAAGGCTGCGCGGAAGGCCGCTTCGACCGTCGAGCCGGAGGCGAGCAGGTCGAGATAGTTTGTCAGTTGCGCGCGGCGTCGTCCGCCCTGAGCGTTGAACAGATAGTGGACGAGCGCCCACGACTCGGCGTAGAACAGACGCCTCTGTTCGGCCTCTGCGTAAGAGGGCGACCAGCGGTCGGCCGCCATCAGCGCGGACAGAGGAATCCACGCGCCCGTGCGTAAGACCTGTGCGCGTACGTCGAGGCGTTGGCCGAGCGTGACGCGACGCGCGTCCGGCGACATCTCAAACGTGCTGTAGTACTCGGCCAGCCCTTCGTTGAACCAGAGCGGCGCGACGCGCGCGGCGTTACGCAGGAGCAGGTGGACGTATTCGTGGAAGACGATTGAGGCCGTGCCGCGCGCACGCGCCTCGTCAACCGAGAGCGTGATGTAGTCTGCGTGCTGCCCGGACTTGAAGTAGCCGGAGACATCGCCGGGCTGTTCCAGATAGAGCGGCTTAAACGGCCTGTAAGACTCCTCCGAGGCGAAGACGACGACCGTGACCGGCACTCTCGAATCGAAGTGCTCACCGGGCAGCAGCCGCGTGAAGACCTCGCGGAACTGTTCGAGCCGCGCGCCGACCTCCTTAATCTCGGACTCGGAAGCGTTGCCGACGAGGCGGAAATTCTTCGAGCGGACACTTGTCCATCTCTCTCCGGTCGCCTGTGCGGCACGCGCCGTCGGCGTCGCCGAGACCGACGCGCACGGATGCAGGCCGAGCAGCGGCGGCAAAGACAACAACAGCATCACGCAGGCGATGCGGGCGAGACGTATGAGCACGAAGCTTCTCATCAGTTTTGAAGGGACGACAGACGGCGGCGCGCAGACTCAACGAACCCGCGCCTGAGCTTTGATGCGCCGCGAGGGCGTGGCGGCTGACCTCAATTCTGAGGTTGATTCTTCAGACGCTTGAACTCCAACTCCTTGAAATCGAAATCCGGGTTCGGCACGTCAATCTTCATCTCGTCGGCCTCGCCGCGCGCGTCGAGCGTGAAGGTGACGAAGCCCCGGCCGAACGGGTAGGCGACCGTTTCGCGCCAGCGGACGAGGAAGGTGTCGTAGTGCCAGTGTTCGAGGTCTGCGACGAGGTTCGGCGACGGCAGGAGCCGCAGCACGAGACGCCCCTGCTCCTCCGCGATACGCGCCTCGCCGTACATCTCGCCGCCGTAAGCGCCCGCGTATTTCGCCAGCGCGAGCGACGGGCGCGTACCCGTCACGCGCGATTCGTCAACCCGTCGCTGCTCGGCCTTCGCCGCCTCTTCCGCCTGACGCGTGCGCGCCAGATAGTCTGCGCTCCAATCCCTTGCGGGCGCACCGAGGAAGATGTCGAAGATTTTGTACATGAGGGCGGTCGAGACCGGTGTCTCGCTGTTGGTCAGGACGACGAGGCCGAGCCGTTCTTCGGGCAGCATGCCGACGCGGGAAATCATCCCGTCGAGGCCGCCGCTGTGCGTCACGACCTTGCGCCCGTGATAGTCGCTGAGGAACCAGCCGAGGCCGTAGGCGTTGAAGTGCTGCGTCGGGTTGAAACGTTCGGCCGTTTCGCTGACGGGAACAATCGTCACCGGCTGCCACATCTCACGCGCCGCGCGCGGGCTGAAAATCTGCCTGCCCTGATACGTGCCTCGACCGAGTTGCAGGCGTATCCACTGCGCCATGTCTGCGACGCTCGAATTGATGGAGGCGGCAGGCCCCGCGCCGTCAACGTTGCCGTAGTGGACGACGCGCAGGCGGCCGTCCAACTCGTTGTGCGGCGAGGCGACGTTTGCGCCCGGACGGAAATCTTTGATGGAAGTGTTCGTCGAGTTCATGCCGAGCGGCGCGAAGAAACGCTCGCGGACGAAGTCGTCCCAACTCTTGCCCGTGACGGCGGCGACCACCTGTCCGGCCGCGACGAACATCACGTTCTGATAACCGTAGCGGCTGCGGAAACTCGAAACGGGTTTAAGGAAGCGTATGCGGCGCAGGATTTCGTCGCGGCCGTAGGTGGTTTCGTACCAGAGCAGGTCGCCGCCGAAGGTGGCGAGGCCGCTGCGGTGGCTCAAGAGGTCGCGCAAGGTCAACTCGCGCGTGGCGTAGGTGTCGAAGAGTTGAAACGACGGCAGGTATTTCGTCACGGGGTCGTCCCACCTGACCTTGCCCTCGTCGACGAGGATGGCGAGCGCGGCGGCCGTAAAAGCCTTCGTGTTGGAAGCGACCGCAAAGAGCGTGTGCTCATCCACCGGCGCGGGCTTCCCCGTCTCGCGCACGCCGTAGCCCTTAGCGAAGAGCACGCGGTCGTCTTTGACAATCGCCAGAGCCATGCCCGGCACACGCCAGTCGCGCAGAGCCTTCGCCGCGTACTCGTCGATTTCCCGCAGCCGCGCCTCGTCCGACGCCTGCTGCCCACTGACCGGCGCGAGCGGCAGCAGCACGAAGACAACGACGAGGAGCAGTCTTCTCAAGAGCAACCCGCTCGAACTACCGAAACGCTGAAGCATTAAATGATGACCTTTCGATTTGAGAATTTCCGGTTCGCAGAGACCGTCGGCATGTGCGAGCATTTTACAGCAGAAGCGCGCCGTAGCGCACGGGTCTCGCTTCCGGTGCTCGTCAGCGCGGCCGTCCGTGAGGTTGGCCGCAAAACGCCTGTAAATTTACAACTTGCTGACAAAATCGGCTCGGCCGCGTGCTTGCTTAGCGCGCGCGTGCGCGTGTAAAGTAGCTTCTGCTTAGAACCCCTTCTGTTCGCACTCCCGTTTCAGACAGTCTCAGCTTCGGAGGTATAAGACCGAAATGGCAAGTGGAATCGTCGAAGCGACAAGGCCGAGTAACGAATATCCGGATGTTGTCGGATACCGTCCGGACGACCCCGACGGCGGCGGCAACGGCCGTTTCCGCCCTTACATCCCTTCGGGCACTCACCTGCCGGAGATGACGCCGCGAGCACTTATCGTCGGAACCGTCCTCGGCATCATCTTCGGCGCGTCGTCGCTCTACCTCGTCCTCAAAGTAGGGCTGACGGTGAGCGCCTCGATTCCGGTCGCCGTCATCTCCATCACGCTCTTTCGTCTGTTCTCGAAGTTCGGCGCGCGCAACGCGACTATCTTAGAGAACAACATCGTGCAGACGGCCGGCTCGGCGGGCGAGTCGATAGCCTTCGGCGTCGGCGTGACGATGCCCGCCATCATGATTCTCGGCTTCGACCTCGAAGTGACGCGCGTCATGCTCGTCGCCATCCTCGGCGGCCTGCTCGGCATCCTGATGATGATTCCTCTCAGGCGCGCGCTCATCGTCCAGCAGCACGGGATACTGAAGTACCCGGAAGGGACGGCCTGCGCTGAGGTCTTGAAGGCGGGCGCGTCTGACGAGTCGCGCGCCGCCGCCTCCGACGAAGCGAAGGCCGAGATGGCCGCCGCCTCAGCACGCGCCGGGGGCACGGCCAACATCGGCGCGCGCACCATCTTCACAGGCTTCGGCATCGGCTTTCTCTATCAGGCCGCGCACCGCGCCTTCTACACTTGGAAGGAAGCGCCCGACAAGGTCTTCGGCCCGCCCTTCAACAAGGGTTCGGTCGGCATCGAGGTCAACCCGGCGCTGCTCGGCGTCGGCTACATCATCGGGCCGCGCATCGCCTCCATCATGTGCGCCGGAGGCGTGATGGCTTACCTCGTGCTGATTCCGACTATCGCATACTTCGGCGGCGGCGAGACGACCGCGCCGATTCCGCCCGCCACCAACCCGATTCGCGGCATGAGTCCGAACGGCATACGCGGCGACTACGTGCTCTACATCGGTGCGGGCGCGGTGGCGGCCGGAGGCATCATCAGCCTCTTCCGCTCCTTGCCAACCATCTGGCACGGACTCAAGGGCGGCTTGAGCGACCTGCGCGGTCGGCAGGGCGAGACGGCGCGTGCGCCGCGCATCGACCAGGATATCTCGATGAAGTACGTGCTGGCCGGTATCGTTGCGCTGATTGCGATGATTATGGCCTTCCCGCAACTCGGTCTCCAACACAACATCCTGACGGCCTTCCTCGGCGCGATTATGATTATCGCGTTCGGCTTCCTCTTCGTCACCGTCTCGTCGCGCCTGACGGGCGAAATCGGCTCTTCGTCGAACCCGATTTCCGGCATGACGGTGGCGACGCTGCTCCTGACCTGTCTCTTCTTCCTGATGCTCGGCTGGACGACGCCGCCCTACTACGTGACGGCGCTCTCCATCGGCGCTATCGTCTGCATCGCCGCCTCGAACGGCGGCACCACTTCGCAGGACTTGAAGACGGGCTTCCTCGTCGGCGCGACGCCGCGCTTGCAGCAGGTTGCCATCCTCATCGGCGCGCTCGCGTCGGCGCTCGTTCTCGGCCCGATTCTCATCGGCCTCAATAACAACGGCACGGTCTACGCGCCGCGCATCACGTTTGCGCCGGTCGAGGAGGGCGTGCCCGCGATGGAAGCCAACGGCATCATCTCGCTGCCCGCTTACACGGAAGACATCAGGCCGGGCACGACGGGCAACTACCGCTTGCTGACGCGCGGCGCGGATGCGCCGAAGACCGCAGGTCTGGACGAGGGCGAGTATCTCGTCAACGAGCAGGGGCGCATCATGTACAAGGTCGAACGCAACTTCAGCCCAGACCTGCGTGCGCCGCTCGACCGTCTCGGCCCGGCCGAACGCCTGCACGGCCGTCAGGGCGAAGTCGATACGAAGAGCTATCGCGTCTGGCAGAAGACGGACGAGACGGGCGGTCGCGCCGGTCGTTATCTGGTGGACGAGCGCGGCGTGCCGGTCTATCTCGTTGACCCGGCCATCAACGGACAGAACAAGGTGCGACCCGACGGCACGACGGTCGAGAAGTTCGACGCGCCGAAGGCGACGCTGATGTCCTACATCATCAAGGGCATTCTCAACCGCGAACTGCCCTGGAATCTCGTCCTGATTGGCGTGATGATTGCCATCATGCTCGAACTGGCGGGCTTGCCTTCGCTGGCCTTCGCCGTCGGCGTCTATCTGCCGCTCTCGGCCTCGACGCCGATTCTCGTCGGCGGCCTGATTCGTTGGGGCGTCGACCGGCATCTGCGCCGCAGGCACGTTGGCCTGACCGAAGAGCAACTCGTCGCCGAAGGCGACAAGAGTCCGGGCGTGTTGATGGCTTCCGGCTACATCGCGGGCGCGGCGCTGGCAGGCATCGTCATCGCCTTCATGTCCGGCTACTTCGACCGCTTCTCGGCAGCGGTCAAGGAGTGGATGATTGAGCACAATCCGATGTTCGACGAAGCGCCTGTCATCAAGGGGTCGGCCGACTTGCTGTCGCTCGTCCCGTTCATCATCATCACCTTCCTGCTCTACGCCGTCGGGCGCGAGTGGTGGCTCGCAGCCAAACGGCCGAATCGTTGAGGCTTGACGCCTCGCGTGTGGCCGTAGTAATGCTTGAGAAGGACGCGGGCGGCGCTTTCCAGAGGCCGCCCGCGCCCATGAGAGACGCCGGGAGTTTTCCTGACAGCCCCCGGCAACCCTGACACCTCTCCCCTCAGTCAAATGTTCTGACACGCGCGCAGAAGTGAACCGACACACGAATCGCGCCCGTCGAGCGATTCGTCCCCCTCGTCCGAACCCGTCTATCCGAAGGAATCGAAACCCCGCGATGAACAGACCCTCGAAACGCACGCCGTCGCTGCTCCTCCTGCTCCCGCTCATCCTCATGCTCTTCAGCGCCGTCGGCGAACGCCTCGCCGCACAGACGCCGCCGCCGTCGTCCGCCTCCGTCTCAACCCCTTCGGCCGTCGTGCGCGAGTTCTACAAGGCGCTGCGCGAGCGGCGTTTCCGCGAAGCTTTTGCGATGTCGATTTTGCGACCGGCCTTCGACCCGCTTAACGAACAGGAGTTGGCCGAACTGCGCCCAGACTTCGAGCGGCGCGCGGCCGAAGTCCCGGCCGTCGTCGAGTTGACCGGCGAGCAAATCAGCGGCGACGAGGCGACTGTCTTCATGAAAATCGGCGAGGGCGACGCGCTGAAAATCGAGCCGGTCTATCTCATCCGCGAGAAGGGCGTATGGATTATCGGCGACCGCAACGGCAAGAAAGAGATTGAGAAGAGCGGGAAGAAGTATTTCTTCGAGGCGCGCATCGAGGCGCACCACAGCGACGTGGAAAGCCTCCTCCAACGCTTCGCCGCCGTCCAACTCGTCTACAGCGCGCAGCACGGCGGACAGTTCGGCGACCTCAAACAACTCGTCGCCGCCGGATTGATGCCGCAGGACGTGCTCTCGACCGAATCGACCGGCTACCGCTTCCACGCCGAAGTGACCAACGGCGGCAAGTCTTACGTGGCCGGGGCTGAGCCGGTCGCTTACGGTCGCACCGGACGGCTCTCCTACTACCTCGACGCTTCCGGCCTGCGCAGTGAAGACCGGGGCGGCAAGCCGCTCAAAGCCTCGAAGCCGAAGAAGTGAAGCGCCGCGTGCGCGCGGAAGTCGCCTCGCCATGCGCCCACGCGTGTGTTCGCGTTCCATAGAGAATCTATGCCAGCCCCGCCCCCACACGACACGAGACGCGGGACGAGAGCCGATGCGCTCATCGCCACGCTCGGCCTCTCACTGCTCTTCCTGATGCTGGTCTGCGTCTTCCGCGCGGGCGCGCAGGACAGCCGCAACTACAACGTCGCAGCCAACACCAACCTCAACAGCGAAGGCAACCTGAACGTCGCGCGCCACGGAAACTCGGTCTTGCGCGGGCGCGTCACCTACGCCGACACGGGACAGCCCATCAGGCGCGCGCATGTCGCTATCTACGGCGCAGGCCATCCGTCGCCGACCTACACGGCAACGAACCGCGCGGGCGAGTTCGCCTTTAAAAATCTGTCGGGCGGGCGTTACTTCGTCCACGTCGAATCGCCCGGCGTCATCTCGCCGTTCATCTACGCCGATGAGAGCGAAGATCGCACGCCCTTTGATATGCTGGCCGCACGCCGCACGCAGACCGACTTCATCGAGGCCACCGTCAACGGCACGAGCGACTCCTACGTCGAGATACGCGCGCGACGCGGGGGCGTCATCACGGGCAAGGTGCTCTACGAAGACGGCTCGCCCGTCGCCGCCGCACGCATCCAACTCTTTCGCCGACGCAACGGCGCTTGGAAGCAAACGTCTTTCGGAACGATGACCAAGCCCATCAGCTTCTCGTCCGATGCGCGCGGCGTCTATCGCGCGAGCGGCCTGCCGCCCGGCGAGTATCTCGTCAGCGCCTCCGAGCCTATCGTCAGCACCGACGGTAACACCGAAGGCGAGGATGATGCCTATCACGACACTTCGCTCATCCTCAATTTCCATCCGGACGCGACCAACATCGCGGGCGCGCAGGTCGTCCGGGTCGGCATCGGACAGGAGACGACAGAGGTCGATATCCGCTTCAGCGAACGCGAACTGCGCACACTCTCCGGCACGGTCACGACGCGCCGCAAGGGCGAGCCTATCGGCAGCGTCGTCATCAAGCTTCAACTGCAAGACCCTGCGCTCACCTCGACCGGCTATCAGCCCATCTCCACGAGTTGGAGCGACCAGCAGGGGCACTGGATGATTAAGGGCGTTCCCGACGGTCTCTACCGCCTGAAGGCCCAGCGTTACCCGGAAGACGAAGAGGCGGAGGGGATGCTGGACGAGGATGAACGGGGTGCGTGGCGACCGCGCTACTACGTGCCGACCGAGATGGAGGTCAAGGTCGAGGCTGACATGAGGAACATGTCAGTCAAGCTGGCGGAGGCCGGAACTATTTCGGGGAAACTCGTCGTCGAAGGGCGCAAGCCGCTGCCTGCCGAGGCGGAAGTCCTGCTCATCCCGCAGAGCGCGCCCGCGCCGTCCGCCCCGCTTATCTCGCTGACGGCGCTCACAGAGTTGATTGACCAGAACGGCCTGAGCGGCTACGGCACGACTTACGAACCGGAGACAGGCTCCTTCCTGCTCTGGCGCGTCCCGGCCGGAAACGGCTACCTGAACGTCTTGTTCCCGCCCGACTCGACGCACTACGTCAAGTCTCTGCTCTGGAAGGGGAGAGACCTGCTGCGCGAGCCTTTGCGTCTGGCCGAGGGCGAAGAGGTTACAGACTTGCGCATCGTGTTGGCGACGGGCGCGGGCAGAGTCAGCGGGCGCGTCATGCTCAAAGAGGGCAGCGCAGAGCCTGCGCGTGCCGTCGCGGTCGTGCTCATCCCGGTTGACCCTGTGCGCCGCCGCATCGTCGGCTTGACCCATTTCGCGGTGACGGACGACGAAGGAGGCTACCTCGTGACCGACGCGCCGGGCGAATACTATCTCGTCGCGCTGCCGCTCAATGAGGAGGAACTGCCCGCGCTCTCTGAGGGCGACATCAGGGAACGCGCCGCGACGCTCCCGCGCGTCACGCTCAAGTTGAAGGGCGAGGAGACGCGCGACCTCGTCCTCACGGAAACGACGCCGCGCTGAGTTTAGTGACGTTGAAGGAAACGGCCTGATGAAAAGCTCCACCAGACCTGACGACGTACGCGGCGCGACGCGTCTCTTCTTCTGCTGCTGCGCGCTGGCCTCTGCCCTCGCGCTCGCGTGCATCCTCTCCGGCGCAACGCTGGCGGCCGGAGCGCGTGCGAAGGATGCGACAACGACGGCGGCGCGCATGAGTCGTCAGACGCGCGGCGCGGCAACCACGCCGACGCCTAAACCGTCACCCGCCAACACCACGCCTCATCGCTCGAACGTGCGCGGGCGCGTCATTTACGCCGACACCTCGCGCCCCTTGCGCCGCGCGACCGTCCGTCTGATGCGTATCCCGGAGCAGCGCGAGGTCGAGAACGAACGGACAGAGGCCGAGGCCGAAGAGCTACACACAGGTCTGCTCAAGACCACCGTCACAAACCGTCGCGGAGAGTTTCTCTTCGTCGGTCTGCGAGCCGGTAAATACTTCGTCTCGGTCGATGCGCCCGGCATCATCGGGAGCGGGCGCGGTTTCGTCATCGGACGCTTCGGCGTGATGAGCCAGTCAGGCTCAGGCAGCTATGCCATCGTCGATGTGGACGGCGTTAACGACGTGACGACCGAAGTGCGTGCGCTGCCGGGAGCGTCCATCAGCGGACGCGTCACCTACGCCGACGGCGAACCTGCGACCAACGTCGTCGTCGTCCTCTTCGCGCGCAAGGGCGACGCGGCCTCGCGTCTCATCCGCGAGACCATCGCGGTTGACGACCGTGGACGCTATCGCATCGAGGGTCTCGCGCCCGGCGAATACCTGCTTGGCGCATCCGAACTGCACACGGCCTTTGACGACACGGGCAAGTCGAACATGTTCAACGCGGCGACGACCGTCGGCGCTTATCATCCGTCGGCAATCAACATGGGCAGCGCCGTGCCCGTCAATGTCGAAGCGGGCGCAGAAGTCGAAGATATCGACATCATGTTTCCGGCCGGAGAGTTGCGACGCGTCTCCGGCGTGGTCAGGTGGAGCAAGGGCGCGACGCCCGTCAATCAGGCGCTCGTCAAACTTCAGCACGTCGAAGAGCCGAACACCGACATGGATTTCTCAGACCTCGCGCGCAGCGGTCTCAACGTGGGGCTTGCGCCCCGCGCCGAGATGATGTTCTTCGGCCTTCTCTCAAGAAACGTCCAACTGCGCGAGACGGACGAGCAGGGGCAGTGGGCTTTCAGCGACGTGACCGAGGGCAACTACATCCTCACCGTCATCGCTCCTCTACCCGAACGCAAGCGCACACATCTCTACTCGACGGACGGCACGTCCTCGCACGTGCCGCCCGGCGTCGTGCAGAAGCGTCTGCCGGTCGTCGTACGCAACGGCGACGTGTCGGGCTTCAACGTCACGCTCGGCGAAGGCGGGCGCGTCTCCGGCACGGTGACCGTCGAGGGCGAGACACGCGCGCTCGCGCCAGCCATACACGTCGGCGCGCTGACGGCGGGCGACGAACCGCTCTTCAAACTCCCGCAGCCCGTCCGACCCGACGGCACCTTCGAGATTGAAGGGCTGACGCCGGGCGAGGTCTTCCTCGATGTCATCCCGCCGGACAGCAAACTCTACGTCAAGTCTATTACTGCGCCGAATGGAGTTGACCTGATGCGCTCGCCGCTCGTCATCGGAGAGGAGACGAGCACGACGGGCGTCCGCATCCTGCTCGCTGCCGACGGCGCGACCATCACGGGACGAGCCATCTCATCAACTGACGGCTCGCCCGTCGGCGGCGCGCTGCTGCTACTGCTCCCAGCAGACCCAGCCCTTCGCTATTCGCGCGCCTCACGCGCCTCGACACGCACCGGACTCGACGGCAGTTTCGTGCTGCACTGTGCGCCCGGCACTTACCACCTCCTGACATGGCATCCCGACGAGGAGCCGGAAAATCCCGCGCACCTGCTCGACACGACCTCCGCGCAGACCCTCACGCTCAGACCCAACGAGCGCCGAACGCTCGACGCACGCATCGGCGCGCCCGCCGCGCGCGAGCCTTAAAAGCTGATGCGCGCGTAAACATAGATTGCGCGCGCAGGCAGCGTGTGTCTAAAATGGCTTGCAGCGAAGGCGAACGCGCTCTCTAGCACTTACCCGGAGCGCCGACACCCCCCAACTGAATACTTGTTTGGAGAGCGTTCGTCTCTCCGTGAGGCTGTACCTCTCCCTTTGCTCCCGACGACGCTCGGACAGGTTTGAGCGTTCACGCGAGGTGGTGGCGTATGCCGGAATTGATGCGTGCAATCGCGGGACGCCTGCGCGAGTTCGTCGGCAACCGCCGCCGCGCCCCGCGCCTGCCGACGCGGCTCGTCGCCGTCGTCTCCATCGACGCCGCGAAGACGACCACGCGCGTCCCACTCAACCTGCCGACCGTCGCCGCTCATACGCGCGACGTGAGCGCGACGGGGCTTTCCATCATCGTCCCCGGCATCCGCATCGGCGAACGCTACCTGACCGGCCCAGACCAACTGCTGCGCCTCACGCTCAAACTTCCGGCCGGTCTCATCGAACTGCGCGCCGCGCCCGTCCGCTACGAACAACTCCCCGAAGACGACCCGGACACAGGCTATCTCATCGGCCTCCACATCCGCGAAATCACCGACCGCGACCGCACCCTCTACATCGACCACCTGCGGAGCCTAAGGAAGTGATGGGTGATGGGTGATAGGTGATAGGTGATGGGTGATAGGATAAGAAACCGGCTCTCTCTTATCACCTATCACCCATCACCTATCACTTCCTTCTCATCATCTATCACTTGAATTCCAGCGAGCCGAATTTTTGGGGGACGTGAAAGTTGGGTTCAGGGGCGTGGGTGGGTTGCCAGGCGATGTAGCCGCGTGTGTCGCCCGCGCCGACGCAGCGAAAGAGGTTGGCGCGCCAGCGTTCGCCCGCGTGCGGCGTGCGGCCGAGTGCGGCGAAGGGGACGCGCATCGTTATCGTCACCGTGTCCGCTTCGATGCGCGCCGCCGTCTGCATCCCGGAGTGAAACTCCCAGTCGGTTTCGCGCCCGTCTGGATGCCAACTGATGGCGAGGTCGAGCCACTCGCCCGTCGGCGCGGCCTCGAACTCGAAGTAACGCTCCGGCGCGTTCGCGTCCGGCGCGACGTACAACTCGCACACGTCTCTGTCCCATAAGCCGATAGACTTTCGCCCGGTCTCCGGCGCGGACGATACGACGAACGGCTCTCGCTGCGGATAGACGAAGCGCACGTAGAGCGCCTCCGCGCTCCATAGCAGACGCGCCTCGGCGTGCCGCTCCGGCGGCGCTTCCTCGCCCGACCAATAGCGCGTCAGCACGACGGCACGCGCCGTCTGCCACGCCTGATTCGCAAAGTCTGCGACCTCCATCTCGCCGCTCACGCGTCTTGCTTCGACAACAGTTTCGCTCATAAGTTTCAGGTGCGAAGTGTAAAGCTCAGAGTTCGTCGGGCGCATCCCACCAGCGGCGTGTGGCGAACCAGAGCGCGCCGGGAAGCAGGAAGAACGCACCGATGGCGACGGCCACAGTGCGCGGCGAATAGCCGAAGCGTTCGAGCGCCTCGCCCGTCGCGTAATTCGATGCGGCCAGCGCCAGCGTGACCAGCGCCAACTCGGTAGCAAAGACGCGCCCGCGATATTCGTCCGCCACCGACGATTGCAAAAGCGAAGTCGAATAGACCCAGAGGACGCTGCCTCCCATGTGCGCGACGGCGAGCACGGGAAGCGCGACGGCGAGGCTCTGCGACTGCCCGAAGGCGGCGTAGAAGAGCCCTGCGACGAAGAACGAGACGCCGATGCCTGCCTGCATCGCGCCGCGCGTGTCGCTCGCCAGACGCCGCGCCAGAAACGGGCCTATCCCCGTACCGATGCCGCGTGCCGCGTAGAGTACGCCGATGCCTGTCGCCGCGCGTCCGCCCAATGGAAAAACCTTCTCGCCAAAGACGGCGAGCAGCGACAGGATGCCGCCGCCCACACACCACGCGGGCTTGACCAGCAACAACACCAGCACGCGCCTCCTGCGTCGCACATAGCGGAGTCCTTCGAGCGTCGCCGTGATGCCGAGCGCACGCGCCAGCGTCAACCTCGTCTGCTCGCGCGCCTGCGGCGTACGTCGCAGACGCACGCGCGCGATGAGCACGGCCGAGGCGATGTAGGTCAGCGAGTCGAGCAGGAAGGCCGCGTCCGTGCCGAACCAACCGGCGATGAGGCCGCCGAGCGCCGCGCCGAGCGTGAGCATGACAGACCACGTGACAGACGTGATGGCGTTGGCCGCAACGAGTTCACGCGGCGAGACGACGGAAGGGACGGTGGCCGTCTTCGCAGGCTCGAAGAAGGTCGAGAGCGCGAGTTGCAAGACCGTCAGCGCATAGAGCAGCCACAGCCGTTCGGCGCTCGTCACGAGCATAAAGCCGAGCACGACGACGGCGCGTCCGATGTCGCTCGCAATCATCACCGTCCGCCGGTCGAAGCGGTCGGCGACGACGCCTGCCACCGGGCTGAGGACGACGCTCGGCAAAAAGCGCGCGACGAGCATCAGACCGATGTCGCGCCCAGAACCTGTCAGTTGCAGGATGAGCGTGTAGAGCGCGATGGTGTTGAACCAATCGCCGAGTTGGCTGACGACCTGACCGAGCCAGAGTTGGCGAAAGTCGTGGTTGCGCCGCAGCAGTTCGAGATAGCCGACGGGCGCGCCGTCGTCCTCGTCGTGCCGCTCCTCGTCCTCCACCGCTGGTAAATCCGCCGCCACGTTCAAGAGATGTTGACCGCCGTCGAGAAGAAAAGTCTCTGGTTGCGTCGGCAGAGTGCGCCGTGCGCGCAAGCGTTGTCAACCGCGTCGGGACGCGGAAGGCAGCGGTCACTTTGGCCGTCGCTCTCAAGATGACGCGTCACGTTGACTAAGCGGCGAAGCCCTGCATCTTCGCACGCAAGTCCGGCGCGAGTCTCTAACCTCATGTCTTTAAAGGCTCGCAGGGCACTTCGTCGGGAATGAGAAGGAAGCGGCACGCGGCTTGTAAAGTATGAAGCGCGCGGCTTGAAGAGGCGCTCTGCAAAGACGCTTCGCGAACTCACCGCACGGAGTTCGTAAAGCCGCACCAAATTTGAAAACCCGACTGAGAGTGACAAGAGGCCGCTTCAGGCGAGCCGCCGCGTGGACGTTCGTCGCGGCTCGCCTCCCAATTCTCACCCAGCAAAAGCGCGCGGTATGCCACCGTTGAGGGCGCGCTTTCTTGCCCCCCGTGCCCGTCGCCGACAGCGAAGACCGATTTGCTCCCGGTCATCGCTCCCGGCGACGGGCATCCACCTTCCGAGCCTCTCTCTCAACGAACAGTCGGTGCGCTGGCGGATGCTCGTGTTCTACAAAAAATTGGACGACGGAGAAGACGGGTGAGATTCATCGAGATGTCGGACTACAACCGAACGGCTCGTGCCTACTGGTGGCTGGTGACCACAGCGGGCGCGAGCATCTTCGCATGGGCCGTCTCCGAATGTCTCCGTTTCAGCTCGCTGCAATGGGCGCAACTGCTCGTCCTCGTCAGCCTCGTCGTCATCTCCAGTTCACGCCCCGTCAGAATCCCGAACTCGAAGGCGAGCGTCACGGCGGGCGACGCCTTCATCTTCCTCGGCGCAATCTTCCTCGGCACTCCGGCGGCCGTCCTGCTCGGAGCAACTGACCTGCTCGGCAGCAGCCTGCGCACGTCGAAACGCGCGACGAGTTGGATTGCCGCGCCCGCCGTCATGTCCATCACGGTCTTCATCGCTTCGAGCGTCTTCTACGAGATGTTTGCGGCTTACGCCGACGCGCCGCGCGAGCCACTCGGCTTCGTCGAGCCGGTCGCGCTCTCGGAACTCGTGATGCCGCTCGTCGCCATGGGACTCGCGCAGTATTTCCTGAACGGCGTCGCCGTCGCCACGCTGCACGCGCTCAAGAGCCGTCGCTCGGTCGCGCATCTCTGGCGCGAGAACTACCTCTGGACTTTCTGGGGCTATCTGGCGGCCGCGCCCGCCACGCTCGTCATCTACAAAGCCATTCTCAGCTTCGGCCTGCTCTACGTGCTCCTGAGCGTGCCAGTCGTCTGGGCTGTCTACGCCACCTACAAATCTTTCTTCGACCGCGTCAACGAAAAGACGCGCGAGGCGGCCGAGATGAGCCGCATCCATCTCGCGACGGTCGAGGCGCTGGCGACGGCCATCGACGCCAAAGACCAGACGACGCATTGCCACGTCCGGCGCGTCCAGATTTACTGCGCGCGGATGGGCGAACTGCTCGGTCTCTCGCCCGACGAGGTGAAGGCGCTCGGCGCGGGCGCGCTGCTCCATGACGTGGGCAAACTGGCCGTGCCCGACCACATCCTGAACAAGCCGGGGAAACTCACCGCCGCCGAATTCGAGAAGATGAAGATTCACACGTGGGTCGGCGCGCAGATACTTGAGCGCGTCGGCTTCCCGTACCCGGTCGTCCCCGTCGTGCGCTATCACCACGAACAGTGGGATGGCAAGGGCTACCCGGAAGGCTTGAAGGGCGAGGAGATTCCTCTGACGGCGCGCGTGCTCGCGCTCGTTGACTGTTTCGACTCGGCGCGCGAAGACCGCCCCTACCGCAAGGGGCTGACGCGCGAGGAGGCGAGCGCCCTGCTGCTGCGCGGCGCAGGCAAGCACTTCGACCCGCATCTGGTCGAACTCTTCCTCGCGCATCTGCCGGAGTTCGAGGCCGAGATTGAAGCGCAGGGCTTGAACCGTCACGGGTTCACGAGCGTCGAGTGCGAGCCGCGCGCGCTCGTCAGCGAGCACGCCGCCTCGAACGCTCCCATGCACGTCTCACACGACGCAGAGGAAGCGCCCGCCTATCTCGACCAGATTAAGAACGCGCACCGCGAGGTCTACGCGCTCTACGAGATTGCGCGCACCTTCGGCTCGTCGCTCGACCTCGAAGACACGGTCTCGGTGCTCGTCAACAAGGTCGGCCACATCGTTCCGTTCGACCTCTGCGCCGTCTATCTCTACGACGAGGCGCGCGGCTATGCGACCGCCGCGCACGTCGCGGGACGACACGCAGAGGCCGTGCGCGGGCGCGCCGTCGCCTTCGGCGAAGGCGTGACGGGGTTCGTGCTGGCGAACCGTCGCCCGGCCATGCATCTCGACCCGATGCTCGACTTCACAGGCTCGGAACTGCCTCCCGGCACGGAGTATCGCTCGATGCTCTCCCTGCCGCTTGTCAAAGACGAGCGGCTCGTCGGCGCGCTCTCGGTCTATTCGACCGTCGCGCGTCGCTACACGGACGAGCACCTGCGCCTGCTCGACACCGTCGCGCGTCTCGCCTCCGACGCGTTGCACAACGCGATGGACCATGCCGAGGCCGAGTCAAACGCCCTGACCGACACGTTGACGGGGCTGCCGAACGCACGCGCCATGTACGTGCGCTTCGAGCAGGAGGCTTCGCGCGCGCGGCGCACGGGGCGACCCTTTCAGGTCATCATGCTCGACCTCGACGACTTCAAGCAGGTCAACGACACCTACGGGCACAAGACCGGCGACCAGATGTTGCGCGAGGTGGCGCGCATCCTTCAGGCGCAACTGCGCGAGTACGACTTCCTCGCGCGCTACGCGGGCGACGAGTTTGTCGCCATCGTGCAGGAACTCTCGACCGAGCAGACGGAAGAGCTACGCGAGCGCATCGAGAAGGCCGTCGGACGCTTCGCGTTGCGCGTGCGCGCAGACAAATACGCACGTGTCGGCATCAGCGTCGGCGCGGCCAGCTACGGCACACACGGCGAGAGTCTCGACCAACTGCTGATAGCCGCAGACGAAGCGATGTACACCGTCAAGTCGCATCATAAACAGCCGTCGCCCTCGACCGTCGCCGCCACCATCGCGGTCGCGGGCGGGACGGGCGACAAACCCTCCGAACTCGACACCGGCGACCTCGCCTCCACCGCCATCAATTAAAGTAAGAAGGCCACAGTAAAAAGGCGAAAGCGAAGATGCGAGGGAGGCTCCTTCTCATCTTCACTTTGGCCTTTTACCTTTTCACTTTTGCCTTTATCCTTATCGCATGTCAGCCGTCGTGAACCCCTCACGTAAAAGCTCGCTGCTCCTCGTCGATGACGACGCGCGCGTGCGTCGGAGTTTGCGCCGCACGCTCGAAGAGGACGGTCATCGCGTCTTCGCCTGCGCCGACGCGCCCTCTGCCTTACGCAAACTTCATCAGGAACGCTGCGACCTGATAATCGCCGACATCGAGTTGCCCGGCGTCAACGGTCTCGCGCTCTGCCGCCTGCTGCGCGCGCAGGAGGCAACGAAGCGCCTGCCCGTTATCATCATCTCGTCACACACGGACGAAACCTACAAGGTCGAAGCCTTCGCCGCCGGGGCGGACGATTTCGTCGTCAAAAGCGACACGTCGCGCGAACTGCTCTCACGCGTCAACTCGCACTTGGAAGCCGCGCGCCGCCAGCGCGCACTCGAAGGCAGCAACCGCGAACTCGGCTTTCTCGCAGACCTCGGTCGCGGCCTGCTGCACGCGCTCGTGCCGGAAGAGGTCGTCAGACGAGTTGCGGGCGCAACCTACGAGGGCGCGAACGCGGCGATGTGCGCGGCCATTCTGACCAGACGCGCCGAGAAGGGAACGGACGAGCGCGCGGCGGGACAGAAAGCGGGCGGCGTGACCGTCTGCGTCTTCGACCGCGAGGGGAGCGCCGAGGAGGATGCTTCGCTGATAGATACCGCGAGGCTCGGCGCGTGGCTCGCGTCAGCGCCCGCTTCGTCCGAGCGCATTGAAGACCGCGCGCGTTTCTTTTTCCGCGACGACAGGCACGCGGTCGAATACGCCGCGCCGCTTCGTTTCGAGGGGCGTTCGCTCGGCGCGCTCGTCACGGCCTTCGACTTCGCGCACGAATGCGGCGAGACGGAGAGCCGCCTCGTTGACGCCGCCGCGCAGCAGGCCGCGCTGGCCGCGCACATCTCTTCGCTTTACGAAGCGGCGCGTGCCTCAAGCGTCACGCTGGCGCGCGAGGTCGAGCGGCGCACGGCCGAGGCCGAGGCGCAGCGTCGCTTCACGGAGGCCATCATCGACAGCCTGCCCGTCTCGCTCTATGCGGTTGACAGAGACTTTCGCGTGGTCGCGTGGAATCGCAACCGCGAATTGGGCGGACAGGGCATCCCGCGCGGCAGCGCGCTCGGCCGCAACGTCTTCGAGGTCTTGACCCGTCAGCCGCGCGAGATGCTCGAAGCAGAGTTTGCGCGCGCCTTCGAGACGGGAGAGATTGAACGCATCGAGCAGGAGACGGAAGGCGCAGACGGGCGGACGCAGCACTGGCTGGTGAGCAAGATTCCGATGCGCGCCTCCGGCGGCGAGGTCTCGCACGTGATTACGGTCGGCGAGGAGATAACGGAGCGCGTCGTGGCGAGTCGCGCCGTCGCGCGGACGGAGAAGTTAGCGGCGGTCGGGAAACTGGCGGCGGGCGTCGTCCACGAAATCAATAATCCGCTGGCGACGATTTCGGCGTGCGCCGAGGCGTTGGAATCGCGCGTTGCCGAAGGCGTCTTCGGAGAGTCGGCCGACGTGGACGACCTGCGCGAATACTTGCAGTTGATACGCAGCGAAGCCTTCCGTTGTAAATCAATCACGAACGGGCTGCTCGACTTCAGTCGCGCGCGTGCGGGCGAACATGCGCCGCTCGATGTCTCGGAGGTGGTCGAGTCGGCCGCCCGCCTGCTGATGCATCAGAAGCGCGGGGCGGCCGTCGAGATTCGCGTCGAGACGCAGGAAGGTCTGCCGAAAGTCTCCGGCGACTTCGGGCAGTTGCAGCAGGCCGTGATTATCCTCGCGGAGAACGCGGCCGACGCGATGCCGCAGGGCGGCACGGTCAGCTTGCGTACGCGCCGGGGCGAAGACTCTGTCGGCAGCGGCGCGGCCGTCCTCGTTGAAGTGAGCGACACCGGCGTCGGCATCCCGCCGGAGAATCTCGAAAGAATTTTCGACCCGTTTTTCACGACCAAAGAGGTCGGGCGCGGGACAGGGCTAGGTCTCGCCGTCTGTTATGGTATTGTAACGGAGCACGGCGGCTCGGTCGGGGTTGATTCGACCGTAGGGCGCGGGACGACCTTCACGCTGACGCTGCCGGCGACCCCCGAAGACACTTCGCATGACGGAGACTGAGACCGCCTTGACG
>DASZCR010000336.1:0-13348 GCA_035942915.1 Pyrinomonadaceae bacterium
ATCGAAGAACTGCGCCTCGTCGATGCCGACGACCTCTGTCGCCGGGTCGACGAGCGTGCGGAGTTCGGCGGCCGACCTGACCGTGCGCGACTCATGACGCATCTCTGAATGGGAGACGATGTGGTCGCGCGAATAGCGCACGTCAATTTCGGGTTTGAAGACCTGAACTTTGAGACGCGCGATGCGCGCGCGCCGCAGGCGTCGTATCAACTCTTCGGACTTGCCCGAAAACATCGAGCCGGCGATGACCTCTATCCATCCGGGCGACGTGCGCAGGTGCGCGAGGTGCTCGTCGCTCCCTTGTGCGGTGAACTGTTCCATACGGTCGGTTGGCCTCTTCTTCTGCTGAGTGAACTCTGGACGGCGATAGACGGCTCAGGTATAAAGCCGCGCGTTATAGAACGGCGCGAAAGCGGCAAGCAGCGCGGCCTCGAAGCTCATCGAGCGCGTCAGCAAGTCGCGCGAGAGCAACCCCCACGCGCCCTGTCGGCTACGCACGTCGCGCTCCTGCGCCAACTCATCGACAATCTCTCCCAACTCACGACCCGACCCTTCGACGGCGCGCACGATGTTGGCAGGAACGCTCACCGAAGGCGCTGCGCCGTATGCGCCGCGCGCCCCGTCGGTCGCGTAAGCCCAGCCGCGCAGGAAGGTGTGACGTACGCCGTCCAACGTCGTCGAGTGGAAGCCGCCTTCGAGGCCGACGTAGAAACTGGCCTCCGTCTGCCGCTCGCGCGCGAGCAGTTCGCGGACGGCCTCTGCGCGCTCGCGTGCGCCGCGCATCAACTGCGAATCTGTCAGCGGCATGGCGGGCGCGCCCGTCTCGACGGCACGCGCCACCAACTCGGCCTTATGCCAGGCCGGGTCAACCGACGCGATGCGGGCGCAGGCGGCACGCACGGCCATAATCTTGGCCGCGCGCGCCGAGCCGAGAGCGATAATCATCGAACGCAAAAAACCTCACGCCAAAAGTCGGGGAGACTGTGCGGGTGCGCGGGCGTGCCGCAGGCTATAACAGACCGACGCGCCGCGTCAAAGCCACCGACCATCAAGACGGCACACTTCCTCCGGGCGTCTCCCGCATCTCACGCCTGACCATTTCACTCCACGCGCGCGGCGCAAAGAACTCAAAGGAGTATTTTCAAACAAGTTCTGTCGGCTCGTTCACTTGACCGTGCCCTTCGCCAGTTGCCAGAAGAGAATCCGGCGCACGCGCCGGTCGCCCACAGCGTCGGCGCGCTCGTCCCTGAGCGGCAGGAAGACGTACTCGAACTTTTCGCCTTCGAGTTTGATGGCGTTGACCTCTGCGCCCTCATGCGACCACACGGCGCGACGCGGAAAATTCTCCGAACGGTCGTCGTAAGCGGCAACGAGCACCTCGCGCGCGACCGCGACCACCAGCGAGTCGTTCCAGGGCAGAAGCTCAGGCGCGAAGCTCACTTCAACTTCCGAGCCTGCGCGCTTGTAGGTGAACTTGTATTGATTGAACGCGCCTGCGCCCGCGCCTCGCGCCGAAGCGTCCGGCGTCGGGAGGGCGGCCGGGGCAGCGGGCGTCGGCGTCTCGGAGACGCGTCGCGCCGCAGGCGCGGCAGTCCTCCGCGTCGTACAGGCCGGGGCAGCGGCGACGGCGGCGACGACGACGGAGAGGACGAACGCTCTCAGGATGATGCTTCGGATGCACATCGGTTCCAGACGTTGGGATTATAAAACAGTTGCGTCGCCGGACGCGCTGCGAGGCCATCTTGCTTGACATTCACTGCGCCGCTTGTTGTAATCCGAAGTCTCCTATCCAAGCCGAATTTTCCTGCACCACGGGAGGTTTCCAAAAGTGCCCGCGAGCGAACTCATCTACGATTGGAACACGGTCGAGCCGTCGTCCGCGAAGCCTGCGCGCAACATCAGCTTCGACGACGAGACGCTGCGCGACGGCCTCCAATCGCCCTCTGTCTGCGAGCCTCCGGTCGAGAAGAAAATCGAGATGCTGCACCTGATGGACGCGCTCGGCATCGACACGGCCGACATCGGGTTGCCGGGCGCAGGCGGGACGCACGCGGCCGGAGTCGAGCAGCTTGCACGCGAGATTGTCGAACAGAAACTTTCCATCCGTCCCAACTGCGCCGCGCGCACGCATCGCAACGACATCAAACCGATTGCCGAAATCTCGCAACGCGCAGGCATCGCTATCGAAGCCTGCACCTTCATCGGCTCATCGCCCGTCCGTTTCTACGCCGAAGACTGGACGCTCGACAAACTGCTGCGGCTGACGGAAGAAGCCGTCTCCTTCGCCGTCTCCGAAGGTCTGCCCGTCATGTACGTCACCGAAGACACGACGCGCGCCGCCCCCGACACCATCCGCGCGCTCTACACGACGGCCATTCGCGCGGGCGCACGCGCCGTCTGCGTCTGCGACACGGTCGGCCACTCGACGCCGGACGGGGCGCGCGCCGTCGTCCGCTTCGTCAAAAAGATTATCGAGGAGGAGGGCGGAGGCGTCCGTCTCGACTGGCACGGCCATCAGGACAGAGGCTTGGGCGTCATCAACTCTATCGCCGCCATCGAGGCAGGCGCTGACCAGGTGCACGGCTCGGCTCTCGGCGTCGGAGAACGCGTCGGCAACACGCCGATGGACCAACTGCTCGTCAACCTCAAGCTGATGGGCTGGATTACGAACGACCTCTCGCGACTGCGCGAATACTGCGAGGCGGCGTCGACCGCCTGCGGCTGGACGATTCCGGTCAACTATCCCGTCTTCGGGCGCGACGCCTTCCGCACGGCGACGGGCGTCCATGCGGCGGCCGTCATCAAGAGTTTCCGCAAAGGCGACACGGAGTTGGCTGACCTCGTCTATTCGGGCGTCCCGGCCGGTCTGTTCGGCATGAAACAGTGCATCGAGATTGGGCCGATGAGCGGCAAGTCGAACGTCGTCTACTGGCTCGAAACACACGACATCGAGGCGACCGACGAACGCGTCGCGCGCATCTTCGAGCACGCCAAGAACGCACACGGCGTCCTCACGGAAGACGAAGTCATGCAGTTGGTTTGAAGAATAGTGATGAGTGATAGGTGATGGGTGATAGGAGGGAAGCGATGAGCGATAGATGAGAGGTGATAAGAGGCGAGCCTTTATCCCATCACTTATCACCCATCACCTATCACTTATCACCTCTCACCTCTCACTTATCATTCTCGTCCCTTATGTCCATCACGGGCACAGCGCCGGGTGTCGAACAGGTTGTGCGCGAGTTGCTCGCGTCGGCGTCGGTGGAGCGTGCGTTCCGGTTCTTCGAGGCGCGCGCGGGAGAGTTGACGGAGGAGCACGCGCGGATTTGTGCCATCCCCGCGCCGCCTTTCGGCGAGGCCGAGCGCGCGCTCTATCTGGCGGAGAAGTTTCGCGAGCGCGGGCTGCGCGAGGTCTCGATAGACCGTGAGGGCAACTGCGTCGCGTTCAGGCGCGGGCAACGCGAACGTCCGTTGCTGGTCGTCAGCGCGCACCTCGATACGGTCTTTCCTGAAGGCACGGACTTCACGGTCAAGCGCGACGAGCAGGGGCGCATGCGCGCGCCCGGCATCGCCGACGATGGCTGCGGGCTGGCCGCACTCGTCGCGCTCGCGGGCGCGTTCGAAGAGTGCGGTGTCGGGACGGCGGGGTCGCTCCTGTTGGTTGGGACGGTCGGCGAGGAGGGCGAGGGCAACCTGCGCGGTGCGCGTCATCTGCTGACCGCAGGCGAGTGGGCCGGACGCATCGACGGCTTCATCAGTTTGGATGGCCCCGGCGTCGAGCGCATCACCAATCGCGCGCTCGGCTCGCGCCGTTATCGCGTGCGCTACACGGGCACGGGCGGTCATTCGTGGGGCGACTTCGGCGCGGCCAATCCAGTCCACGCGCTCGGTCGCGCCGTCGCACGCCTGACCTCTTATCCCGCGCCGCCACGCCCGCGCACCACCTTCAACGTCGGTCGCGTCGAGGGCGGCTCCGGCGTCAACGTCATTGCGCGCGAGGCTGTCATGGATGTTGACCTGCGCTCCGAGTCGGCCGAAGAACTGGGCAGACTCGACGCCTTCTTCCGGCGCGCGGCGCGCGAGGCGGCCGACGACGAGAACGCTGCGCGACGTGCGGGAACGCCTCCGCTTGAACTCGACATGCGTCTGCTCGGCGACCGTCCGAGCGGCGTGACACAGCCGAACTCGACCATCGTCCGCCTCGCCGAAGAAGCGACGCGCGCCGTCGGCTTCCGCCCGCGCCTCGACTGTTCCTCGACCGACTCGAACGTCGCCATCTCGATGAACGTCCCGGCCGTCACCATCGGCGCGGGCGGCGCATCCGGCAACTCGCACACGCTCGACGAATGGTACGACCCGCGCGGGCGCGATGCCGGACTCAAGCGCGCTCTCCTCCTCATCCTCGGCCTCGTCGGACTCGCCGAAGGCGCATAACGCGCAAAGAAAAAACGCGCGCGACAGGTCTTGCTGTCTGCGCGCGTCTCTCGCCGAAACTCTCTGCGTCAAGCGACCCGAAATTTAATCCCGCCGGAAGACGCGCTCGATGGGCGTCATGTTCTGTTCGTCGAGATAGCTGACGGGCGCGGCGTGCGCCAGTTGCGGCGTCTCGGTCGGGACTGGCTGCGGGATAACTCCCCCGGCGCGTGCTTTCAAGGCCGACGCGCGCGCGTAGAAGTCTTCAGCATGACGCTCGTTCTCGAAGGCACGCTTCGGGATGATGTGCGCCTGATTGTTGGTGATGAAGAGGTAGATGTAGGAAGCGTCCTGCTCGACGCGGTCAACGCCCTCCCATAAGTGATGTCCTTCGTTCACGTTCGTCTGTTCGACTATCTCCCGCTCGCCGAGCGTCAGCTTGTGCCAGCCGGTGACGCCGTTGTTCTGCCCCTGCGGGACTGAGCGACGGAACAGGTATTCGCCGACGACGACCGTCCAGAAGAGGAAGATGAGATAGAAGATGGCGAGGTCAACAAACAGGCTCACGATGCGCGTCGCCAGCGAGTAGGCAGATGAGGTCAGGAAGTTGTAAGCGGCGATGGCGGCGAAGAAGATGTAGAGGTAGAGCCGCATCTTTCTGGTCGCGGGCGAAGTGCGATAAGCGTATCGCTGAAACGCGACCACGTCTCTGGGTTCGAGGTGGTAAATGATTTCCATAAAAATTCCTGACGCAGCCGTCAGCGCGAAGTGCGTTCGTGCCGGATGAGAAACAGGGCGACGGCCGTTCCAGTCGTCGCCCTGTCGAAAAGCATCTGCGCCCGTTAGGCGGCTCAGTTGACGGGAATCGTGACGACGGTCGTGCCCGCTTTGCCTGCGGGGAAGCGTTTGCCGCGCGCGACGCGAACGGCCATTCCGGCGTAGGCTTCAGCGCCGGGACTGGAACCGGCGACGGAGGCTGCCGTGACGCGCCCGGCCTCGTCATAAGTTATCTGCACGCGGACGCTCTTCGGCCCCGACGAGGCGGCCGGAGTGACAGGCGCGGCGGCAGGCGTCGCGCCGTTCGGCTGTTCGGCGTCGGCCTTGCGCGCCTGTTCTTCCTGCCGACGCTCGCGCTCTCGCTGTTCGCGCAGACGTTGCTGTTCGCGCTCGCGCTCCTCGCGCCAACGCTGCGCGGCGGCTTCATCAACCGGCGCACCCGACGCTTCTTCGCCCGACGCGGCTTCCGTAGAGCCTTGTGCAGATGCTTCATTCGTCGCGCTCGGCGCAGGCGCGGCTTCAGAAGCCGACGGCTGCGCGGCGCTCGAAGCGGCGGCAGCGGCCGTGCCCGAAGACTTGCCTTTGAAACGGCCTGAAAGCGGAATCGCAGCGACGGCTACTGCCAGCACGACGCACGCGACCGACGCGACCACCACCCACTTCTTCTTCCCGCCGCCTGAGCCGGTTCCTTCGACCATCATCGACAGCGGCGCGCTCTCATCCTCCTTCTTCTTCTCCTGCGTCTGCTTCGACGTGCTTTCGCCGAGACGTTCGACTTGGTCCATGAAGACGACCATGTCGGCTTCTGTCGGCGTCCAGCCGCCGAAGGCATCCGTCTCCGTCGGCGAAGTGCCTTCGTCGAGGCGGCGCAAGCCTTCGAGCACGACCTGCGTCCACTTGTCTTCGATGGTGCGACGCGAGGGCTGAAACTCCGGGCTGAAGTCGAAGGCGGCGTTCGGCAGCGTCAAGGCGAAGTAGACGGCCTCCGCGCCGCTCAACGCGCCGACTTTGGCATCCACCAACTCGCCGTCCTTGATGAAGAAGACGCCGTGCCCACGGTGGTAATCAACCTTGAGCCGCCCGGTCTTGCGTTGGTTGCAGAAGAACTCGATGAGTTCGGCCAGCGACATGTCGCTGAGCTGTCCCGTCAGTGCCATACGAAAATCGCTCCTCTTAAAGTTAGCGGCTTAAAGACTGTGCCTTACTGGATGGTGAAGTTGTAGGTAATCTGGCCGGAGACCTTGACGGGCTGGCCTGAGAGCAGCGTCGGCGAGAAACGCGCCGCCAGCGCGGCCTTCTCCGCCGCGCTCTGCAAGATAATGGGGCCGCCGACGGCCTTCGCAGAGATGACGCGACCCGTCACGTCAACCACCACCTCGACCGTGACCATTCCCATCGTCCGCTGACGGCGTGCCACTTCCGGATACTCAGGCGCGGGCAGCTTGACGGCCTTACCGTTGAGGATGCCGCCCGACACAGGCTTGACCGGGCCGCGCGCGACCGGGCGCGCCGGAGCCTCACCGTCGGCCGAGACGACCGGCGCACTCGTCGCCGCCTTCGCGCTCGAAGCCTGATTCGACGGCGCAGTAGTATTCATCCTGTCAACCGACGCGACCGGCGGCGGCGCGGCCGCCAACTTCTGCACGCCCTGCGACGCGTTGTTGCCGGTCTCCTTCGCAACGGAGGCCGACGACGTCTTCTCAGCCGCCTTCTCAACCGGCTTCGACCCGACGACCGGCGCACCGCTCGCGGGAGACGCCCCGACTCGCGCCATCGAAGAAGCGGCGGCGGCGTTTGATGGCTGTGTGGCCGAAGCGACAGCCGGATTCGACGTGGGCGTGTTGGAGACGGCCGTGTTGGCGTTCGCTGAAGCGGGCGGCTTCGCGGCGTTGGTCGCGGCGGGCTGCGCCATCTTCGCCATCATCGCTTCGTCGAGGAAGTAGGAGAGCGTGCGGTATGTCACCTCGGTCGGCTCAAACGTCATCTTGCCGCCTTCGATGACGGCCACCGCCGTGACCATCTTCGTCCAGTTGCCCATCTGGTCGAACTCGTAGCTGTAGACCTCTTTCGTCAGGAGCGTCCCGTCGGCATGGTGCAGCGTCATCTCGACGATGTTGCCCTTGTCGTCGTACTTGTAAACCTCTTTGCCCGTCAGCGCGCCGCCTGCCGCGAGAAAGTATGCGTGGTCGACTTTTCCGCCCTTGATGTCGTAAGTCGCCGTTTCCAACACGACGCGCGGCCCCTCAAACGGTTTGCCGTTCTTCGTCGTAATCTTCGCCGTCTCGGTCTTGACGCGCCGGACAGGCCCCGCGAGACCATCCTGCTCGCGGTCATTCGCCGTCTGCGTCTGTGAAACGAACGAGGGCGCAAAGCCTCCGCGCGCGTAGGCGGACGAGACGCCGAACGAGAAAACGAGGAGAACCGCTGACAACATCAGGTTCGTTCGTTTCAACATGACTTTAGCTCCTGAAATTTTGGTGTGACTTCTCCGGCGAGGCCGTCCCGTCCGAAGGGGAGGTGCGTGCGGATTCGGCCGCTTTGGGGGCGACGGCGCGGAAAGCCGTCCCCGCTCCTTATCGACGCTTGAACTGTTGGGAGCGTCAGCGCCCGCGGAAGACCGGGCACGTGGGACGCGCGCACGCTTTGAGGCTTACGGCGCGGGTGGTGGACGGGCTCGCTAAACGTAAGGGCATCAAAAACTTACAATCCCACCTCGCCCCTACTCCGAACCCTCGGAAAGCTTCTCAAGTTGCCTCCCGGCTGCCCTCACAGCCGCGAGGCAGCAAGGTCATTATACACATTAAACATAGTTTGTCCAGATTAAAGCTGGTGGTTTAACAAAAGTGTGGGTTAACTAGCGTGAGAAGAGCGAGGTGGCGCGTTCGGCCGTGAAGACGGAGCGGGCGACGCCGTAGACCTCTTCGGGCGTGATTTGTTCGATGGAGGGGGCATGGACGACTCGGTGGCGGTCGCCGCGCGGGACGTAGCAGCCGAACATCGGGTGATGCTGCATGAGGATGACAACAGGTGTGCCGACGGCGGCGGCGACATGCATCGGGCCGGTGTCGTTGGAGACGAAGAGTGCGAGGCGTGCGAGCGCAGAGGCGAGTTGCGGCACGGTGAGGCGGTCGAAGAGGATGGTCGAGCGGGGAAACTCCGCGCGCCGTTCGCGCACCAGAGCACGCTCTTCAGGCCCGGCAAAGAGGACGATTCTGACGCCGTCGTTGGCGTCGAGGCGGCGTGCGAGTTCGATGAAGTTTTCGAGCGGCCAGCGGCGCGAAGGATGGCCTGCGCCGGGGAAGAGTCCGACGAGCGAAGCGTCATGACCGGCGCGCTCCTTACGGAGCATCTCTTCGACGGCGCGGTCGTCGTCCTCGCGCGGTCGCAGGCGCGGAACGCGCGAGACTTCGCCGATGCCGAGCGGCGTGAGCACGTCGAGATAGCGGTCGGTCGCGTGCTTCGTCACGTCTTCAATGGGGGGGCGTGGGCGGAAGTTCGAGAGCCAGTCGAGCGAGCGGCCGGGTCGGCGCGCGTAGAGGCGTTGCGGCGCTTTCGAGAGGTAGCCGAGCAGGTTCGTCTCCGACAGGCTGTGCAGGTCGATGACGAAGTCGAAGCCGGAGCGGCGCACCTCTTTGACGAGTCGCGCGATGCGGAAAATCGACAGCGGCTTCGGCCCGTCGCGCAGCGCGACACGGTCAACGCCGAGGACTCTGTCGGCCACGCCCGCCAACTCGACGACGGCGACGCCGGGACGGCCGACGGCGACCGTCACGCGCGCACGCGGGAAACGCGCGCGCACGGCCGAGAGCGCCGGGAGGCTCAAGACCACGTCGCCGAGTTGGCCGAAGTCGATGACGAGGATATTGTGCGGGTCGAGATTCATTTTGCGTCGGAGACGGATGAGAAGAATGCTCCTCATCCGTCCGAAGCTTTATAACGAAGGCGTGGGCGTGCCGGTTTCGCGCAGGTCGCGCCCGGACATCTCGGCCGGCTTGTCGAGTCCGAGCAGGCCGAGCAGCGTGGGTGCCACGTCTTCGAGTGCGCCGCCCTCGCGCAGTTTGAGGCCGCGCGCGGCTTCGTCGATGAGATGGAAGGGGACGAGGTTGGTCGTGTGCGCCGTGTGCGGCTGCCCCGTCGTCGGGTCAATCATCTGTTCGCAGTTGCCGTGGTCGGCCGTAATCACGCAGCGTCCGCCGACCGCCTTGAGCGCCTTCGTAATCCAGCCCAGACAGGTATCGACGTATTGCACGGCCTCGATGGTCTTTTCAAGATTGCCCGTGTGGCCGACCATGTCGGGGTTGGCGAAGTTGACGATGAAGACATCGGTCTCGCCTTCGTCGATGCCGCGCAGGATTTTGTCCGTCACTTTGAAGGCGGACATTTCGGGCGCCTGGTCGTAGGTAGCGACCTTCGGCGAAGGGACGAGCAGGCGTCGCTCGTGCGGGAACTCGCGCTCCGTGCCGCCGTTGAAGAAGTAGGTGACGTGCGCGTACTTCTCCGTCTCGGCGAGACGGTAGTTACGCACGCCGACGGCGGCGAAGACATCGGCGAGGATGTTCTGGTGCTGCAACTGCGGAAAGGCGATGGGCAACTCGAAGGTCTTGTCGTAGAGCGTGAAGCAGACGAAATCGATGCGCGGTCGCCCCGTCACGTCGAAGCCGTCGAAGCCTTCGATGGCGAGAGCGCGCGTGATTTGGCGCGCGCGGTCGGCGCGGAAGTTGAAGAAGACGACGGCGTCGCCTTCCTGAATAGTTGCCACCGGCTCGCCCGTCTCGCGCGCACGCGTCACGGCCATAGGCTCTAAGAACTCGTCCGAGACGCCGCGCTCGTAAGACTGTTTGATGGCCTCTACGGGGTCGATGCAGCGCGCGCCCTCGGCGTGGACGAGCAGACGGTAGGCGCGCTCTGTGCGTTCCCAACGCTTGTCTCTGTCCATCGCGTAGTAGCGGCCGACGACCGAAGCAATGCGCCCGCAGCCTATCTCCATGCACTTGATTTGCAGCGCCTCGACGTAGCCATAGGCAGACATCGGCGGCGTGTCGCGCCCGTCGAGAAAGCAGTGGACGTAGACGCGCTGAAGGCTGCGCTCTTTCGCCATCCGCAACAGCGCGTAGAGATGCTCCTGCGAGGAATGGACGAGACCGTCGGAAAGTAGCCCCATCAGGTGCAGCGCGCCGCCGCGCTCCTTCGCGGAGTCGAGCGCGCGGACGAGCGCCTCGTTCTGGAAGAACTCGCCGGTTTCAATCGCATAGTCGATGCGCCGGATGTCCGTGCGGATGACGCGACCCGAACCCATGTTGAGATGGCCGACCTCCGAGTTTCCCATCACGTTCGACGGCAGCCCGACGCACGTCCCCGAAGCTTCGATGAGCGTGTGCGGGTAGCGTTCGCGCAGAGCGTCGTAATAGGGCATCGAGGCGAGCGCGACGGCGTTTCCCTCGCGTTGGTCGCTGTGGCCGAAGCCGTCGAGGATGATGAGCGCGAGCGGCCCGCGTTTGTCAGTCAATGCTTCTTCTCCCGAATACTTGTTCGATTCTCTTGTTTACTTCTTCGCCGCCTTCGCTTTCTTACTGGAGCGCGAGGCTGTGGCGTTCGGCTGAGGCTGTGCGGCCTGTTCGATTTGATAGAAGGCGTCGCGGCCGGGGAAGCGCGCGGCCATGCGGAGGTCTTCTTCGATGCGCAGAAGTTGGTTGTACTTCGCCGTGCGGTCTGTGCGCGAGAGCGAGCCGGTCTTGATTTGTCCGGCGTTGGTGGCGACGGCGAGGTCTGCGATGAAGGTGTCCTCCGTTTCGCCGGAGCGGTGCGAGATGACGGCCGTGCGACGATGCGTGCGCGCCAGTTCGATGCAGTCGAGCGTCTCGGTGAGCGTGCCGATTTGGTTGACCTTGATGAGAATCGAGTTGGCGACGCCGCGCTCGATGCCGCGACGCAGGAATTCCGTGTTGGTCACAAACAGGTCGTCGCCGACGAGTTGGATGCGTGCGCCCAACTCGTCCGTCAGCAGTTTCCAACCGTCCCAGTCGCCTTCGGCCATCCCGTCTTCGATGGAGACAATCGGATACTGTTCAACCCAAGACTTCCAGTAAGCCACCATCTCATCGCTCGACAGGCGACGACCGTCCGACTTTTTGAAGACGTAGGCGCGGCCGTCGTAGAACTCGCTCGCTGCCGGGTCGAGTGCGAGCAGGATGTCGTGCCCGGCGCGGTAGCCGCCTTGCGCGACGGCTTCGAGAATCGTCTCAATGGCCTCTTCGTTCGAGCGCAGGTTCGGCGCAAAACCGCCCTCGTCGCCGACGCTCGTCGCCAGTCCGCGTTTCTTCAACACGCTCTTGAGCGCGTGGAAAATCTCCGCGCCCGCGCGCAACGCATCGCGGAACGTGGGCGCGCCGACCGGCATCACCATGAACTCCTGAAAGTCCACATTGTTATCGGCGTGCGCGCCGCCGTTGATGATGTTCATCATCGGCACCGGGAGCGTGCGCGCGTTGGCGCCGCCGAGGTAGCGGTAGAGAGGGATTTCGAGCAGCGTCGAGGCGGCGCGCGCCGTCGCCAGAGAGACGGCCAGCAGGGCGTTTGCGCCGAGCTTCGACTTCGTGCTCGTGCCGTCGAGCGCGATAAGCGCGGCATCAATCTCGGCCTGGTCGAGCGCGTCCATCCCTTCAAGTTCGGAGGCGATAATGTCGTTGACGTTGGCGACGGCCTTCGCCACGCCCTTGCCGCCGTAACGCTTCTTGTCGCCGTCGCGCAACTCGACCGCTTCGTGCTCGCCGGTCGAAGCGCCTGAAGGAACGGCGGCGCGCCCCGTCTCGCCGCTTATCAGCGTGACCTCTGCCTCGACCGTCGGGTTGCCGCGCGAGTCGAGAATCTCGCGCGCGTGTACTGCCTCGATGATGCTCATGTTGAGAGCGACGCTCCTCGAAAATTTTGTTTGGATTGAACTTTCAAAGACTATCACAACTGCGCGCCGGTTTTGAGTCGGGAGCGACGCGCGGAGTATGATGTCGGGCAAAGCAACAAGAGAGCGCGCGGAGGGAGGAAGGTTTCGGATGAAGAATATTCTGTTGGGCGCGTTGAGCGGATTGGTCGCTACCGTGCCGATGTCTGTGGCGATGAAGTTGATGCACGAGCAGTTGCCGGAGCAGGAGCAATATCCTCTGCCGCCGCGTGCTGTGACGATGAACATCGCAGAGGAAGTAGGCGTCCGAGAACATCTGGACGAAGAGGAGCGCGAGGGGCTGACGTGGGCTTCGCACTTCGCCTACGGGGCGGCCTGCGGCGCGCTCTACGCACCGCTCGCACGTCGCGCGCCGCTTCCGCCGGTCGTCTCCGGCGTCGCCTTCGGCCTCGCCGTCTGGGCGGGCAGCTATCTCGGCTGGTTGCCCGCCGCCGGAATCCTCAGCCCCGCAACCGAACACCCCGCGCGCCGCAACGCTCTGATGATTGGCGCGCATGTCGTCTGGGGCGCGGCCGCAGGCGCGCTCGTCGGTTATCTGGATGCGGAGGACGAGGGGGAGAGACGTTGAAGAAGCATGGCCTCTGGACTATCAAGCGGACAGAGCAACGCTACGCGGACGCCTTCATCGAGTTTCATGTTGACGAGGTTATCAAGCCTGACGGGTCGGAAGGCGAGTTCGCCGTCGCGCGGATGCTGCCCGGCGTCTCGACGCTCGCGCTCGACGCCGATGGCTTCGTCTACTTAGGCCGCGAGTTTCGCTACGCCATCGGGCGCGAGAGCCTTGAGACGGCGAGCGGCGCGGTTGACGAAGGCGAGGCGGAAGCCGACGCCGCGCGGCGCGAACTGAAAGAAGAACTGGGCATCGAAGCAGACGAACTCATCGACCTCGGTCTGGTCGATGCCGTCACCTCGCAGGTCTATTCGCCCGCGCGCCTCTTTCTCGCGCGCGGCCTCCGTTTCAGAGAGTCGGAGCAGGAGGGCACGGAAGAGATTGAGGTCGTCCGCGTCAAACTCGAAGCGGCCGTCGAGATGGTCATGCGCGCCGAGATTACGCACGCCGTCAGTTGCACGCTGATTCTCAAGGCGCAGGAATACCTGCGCCGCGAGGCGAGCCTGTAGCACTGCGCGGTTTGCGAGACGGTTGACAGAAAGAGTCTTGTCCGCAAGACATAGAGCGACGCGCGCACGCGCCCGAATGACAGG
>DASZCR010000337.1:0-20391 GCA_035942915.1 Pyrinomonadaceae bacterium
CCGCCAGAGTCTCAACGGACTCTGGCGGCCTTCCTTACTTTGCGCCCGCCGACAGGTTAGAATCAGCCAGACTCTCAAGCACATTCCGTTTCCAAAGAGGAGAGGCGATGAAGACGAGTTTCGTCAACAATCAGAGATTGCCCCTCGTCATCGTGCCGGACAACTCGCCAGCGACCGACGGCCTCGCGTCGCTCTCTGCCCTGACGGCCGAGCACGGCGCAGAGTTGCGCACCATGCTACTCAAAGCGGGCGCGCTGCTGCTGCGCGGCTTCGGCCTGCCCCATGAGGGCGAGTTCGCACAGTTCGTTTGCCAATTCTCAGGTCGCAACCCACTCGACTACATCGGCGGCGCGTCGCCCCGCATCAGACTCGGCGGCGGCGTCTACACCTCGACCGAATATCCGAGCCACTACACGCTCTCGCTGCACAACGAACTCTCCTACAACTATCGCTGGCCTTCGCACCTCTACTTCTGCTGCGTCAAGCCCGCCGCCGAAGGGGGCGAAACGTCGCTCGGCGACAGCCGCGCGCTCCTCAAGAGCATCGACAGGGAAGTGGTCGAACAGTTCAGGAGCAAGGGCGTCAGGTACGAACGAAACTTTCACGACGGGACGGGCGCGGCGGGACTCTCATGGCAGGCGGCCTACGAGACGGACGACCCCTCGGCGGTCGAAGCCTGTTGCCGTGAGGGCGGCGTCCGTTTTCGCTGGAAGCCGGACGGCGGACTCTGGACGAGTCAGGTGCGCCCGGCCACGCTCACGCATCCGCAGACGGGCGAGGAGGTCTGGTTCAATCAAGCCGACGGCTTCCACCCGACAGGGATGGACGAGGAAGTTTATCGAATGTTGAGGCAGAGCAGGGGCGAAGATGAACTCCCGCTCAACGCCTACTTCGGCGACGCGACGCCGATTGACCCCTCCATGCTCGACCACATCCGCGCCGTCATGTGGCGCGAGACGGCGCTCTTCCAATGGCAACCCGGCGACATCCTCATCCTCGACAACGTCCTCACCGCACACGGCCGCATGCCCTACACAGGCGCGCGCAAAATCCTCCTCGCCATGACCTGACAACCCTCCCCCGCACAGCCGACCACTGAGCAGAAAACCCGCGACGAGAGCCATGCTCAACGCGTCCATGCTCGTGCATTCTCGGATTCAGATGGTCTTACGCTACGCGCATCCGACCGAAGAACATCAATTCAACGCAATGAAGAAGGATGGAAGCACACCGGGCAGCCAAAGGATAAAGCGCGGCGAGGGGTGGCTCGCCGCTCTCTAGGGTGGGTACGGCGAATTATACGCCTCTGCTATTCCTTTTTGAAGACTGTCCGCCCGCGTCGGCGCGGGGGCGTGCGGCTCTTGAGCAGCTTTTTATGTCTCGTCTTCAGTAGATAGACAAGAGATTGATGCCGCATCCCTAGCAACTTCGCCGCGCGCGTCACACTCCCATCTGACTCTTCCAAAGCCTGCTCGATAAACTTCGCTTCAAAGTCATAAACGACGCCGTACAGATTGAAATCCTTATCATGGATATTCACGCCTGAGAGCCTTCGCAAAACGACGCGAGCGCACGCCCTGAGCCTTGCTATGGCTTCTGTATCCTGCGTCTTCTTGAGCAGCTCATCAGCGCGGCGATACACGCTATAAAGCTCCATCGGAGAGAGCCGCGATGCCCCGTGTTCTTCTATCAGCGTCAAGGCCGCCAGCCCTGCGTTGACGAGTGCGCCACAGTCCCGCGCGATATTCATAGCACGACGCAGGATACTGATAGAACTTTCATGAACTCCAAGACGCGCCCAAGCGACACCTTGAACGGTCAGAGCATCGGCTAGCAAAGCAGACTGGCCGCCCTTCTCAAGCGTCTGGATTGCTCCCGCGATGATGCGGTTAGCCTCTCTATACTTTCGCTCTGCAATAAAGACGCGGGCGCGAGTCTCGTCAACTTGCGCGAGTATGCCAACGTCATTTAGCCGCACTAGAGTTCTACGCGCACGGTCTAGGTGTTCGTGCGCTTGTTGGTAGTGCCCCATCTTGCGGAGCAAGTTAGCAAGATTGTTTTCATTGTTCGCACGATAACGGTCATGCTGCGCTTGCTCGAAATGGTGAATGGCTGCGGTGTATTCAATAATCGCTCTGTCAAGATAGTCGGGGCGGTCTTCTAAAGTTCCCAACTGTTTGAGCGTGACAGCTAAATGACTGTGAAAACTTCCCCTGAGAGCGTGGCTAACTTCCTCGCCAAACAGATGAGCGCGGCGTTCTAAAAGGGAGAGAGCATCATGGTATCGGCTCGCTGATAACTCGACAGTTGTCAGTCTCAAGATGGCCTTCAACCGCCCCACTGTTTCCGTTATGGACTTGAAAGCACTTTCGAGAAGGACGCGCGCCTCGTCGTATGCGCCTGTGCGCCAATAGCACAAAGCCAAGTCGCTCCGCGCACTCGCCGCTCTGTCCGTCTCTCCAATCTGCTCAAACAGTGACGCGCTCTCACTGATTAGGTCTTTCGCCTTTTCCTGTGCTCCCGCTATCTGTTGGCTCGCACCTATCCAACCGGACAACGCGCCCACCTGTAACAAGACTTCCGCTGTTAGGGATTGCTCCATGCCTTCAGTGTTCGGACGTTGCCCAATGCCTCTCCACAGTTGGCCTAAAGCCTCGCGTGCGGCGTCGTATCGGCCTGTATGAATGAACTCCGATGCGAGGCGACAGCGCAAGACGATGCGCTGATTAGCAGTAAGAGAAGGCGCATCTAGTTCCTTCAGCCGTTCGTCTGCTAAATTCATGTGAGGAAAGCCTTTCTCTGTATTAGCCAAATTTTGGCTAATATGAAAAAACCGTCACCCCCTACAGGAAGTGACGGTTAATCCGCTCGGAAGCTTCATAAAACCACAAGGAAAAGAACAATGCTGAAAACACTGAGAGCGTCAGCCCTACTGCTCGCGCTGTGTTGCCCCGTCTTTGCTGGCGATATTCTTTGTCCGCCAGCCCCGCAACCACCGCCGCCAACGTCCACGAATGCCCTCCAAGAGGCGGAGGGCGGGGAGATTCACAACCCGCAAGCGACAGAGGAGGCAACGACACAAATAGTCCTCACTCTGCTCCAAAGCGTGCTGTCGCTGCTCTAAGCAGGACTCCAGTTAAATGCGCCTTGCTGCCTTCTGGCGGCTGTGTGTTCGTGTGCTTACGCGTGCCGGAATGCGGAGGTGGCACGCACGGCAGGGAGATTAACGCCGCCTGAAATGGATTGCAATAGATTTTTCGGGCGAAGATGCTTGTCGCTTAGGGAATGGTTAGAAAAGGCACAGGCGCAAAAAGGCTACTACATTTCCTACTACAGTAGCCTTTTTGCGCGTCGTGTTGATTGTCTGTAAGTTGTTGAGAGGATTGAAGGCGGCGATCGGAATCGAACCGATGAATAAAGGTTTTGCAGATTCAAAGAGCCTCTTTGCCTGAGTAATGCTGAGTTGTTATGTGTGCGTCTCTATTGGACTTTTCGCGTTTTGAATTATACTTGGATAGGCTGAGTTTGAGTATGTTTGGGCTATTTGGCAAACCATTGGCAAACCAGACTGTGAACAAAGAGAGGGCGAGATGTCGAAAGCCAACAGCACAACGCCGACTGATATAGAGAGCGAACGCGCGACGGCGGAAGCCCGCGCCGACGTATTACGCCGCGCCGAAGCACAAGGCGTCAAGCCTCTCACCGCACTTGAAGATTTCGCGGGCGAGCCGGGATTGACCGATGACTTTGACGTTGATGAGTTCGTGCGCGCCGTGCGCGAGTGGCGCGACACTCCATCAACGCGGAGCATATAGTTAATGTCTCGCATCGTTGATACGGATGTAGTGTCGTACCTCTACAAAGGCGACAGCCGCGCCAACCTCTACTACCCGCACCTGTTCGGTCAAATCTTAGTCATTAGCTTTCAGACGGTCGCGGAGTTGCGTCGTTGGATGCTCTCTGCGAATTGGGGCGCGCGGCGTCGTCAACATCTTGAATCACGTTTGCAGAGGTACGTTGTCGAGCACTCATCCGACGCGCTATGCACGCGTTGGGCGGAAGCGATGGAGAGCGCGAAACGCAACGGGCGACCGATTGCTCCGGCTGATGCGTGGGTAGCCGCGACCGCGCTGCATCTGGGCTTCCCGCTTGTTACACACAATCGGACACATTTCCTCGGCGTGGACGGGTTAACGGTACTCTCAGAGAATAGGAGTTGAGAGTGATAGTAAGTTCACGCGACTTTGCGCGCATGGAGTCCTTACGCGCGATCAAAAGCCATGCGCCTGACGTGCTTTCAAGTCTTAAAAGTGATTGCAACCATTAGACATTCAGAAAGCCTATGGCGAGATGCAGGTGCGCGGCCTTTCAGCCCGTATAGTCCGGCACGCTCATTCAGCTTTACATAACGCGCTCAAACAAGCCGTTAAGTGGGGATTGCTCTCGCGTAATCCTTCCGACTTGGTTGAACTACCGAAAGTGCCTCACAAAGAGCGGCGCGTCTTGTCGCCCGAAGAAGCCGCCAACTTTCTTGAAACTGCATCCACGATGCCACACGGTGTGATTTTTGAGTTTGCTTTGCTTACAGGGATGCGGCCTGAAGAATACCTTGCGCTGCAATGGGCTGATGTGGACTTTGAGCGTAGTACGGCGCAAGTTAGACGTGCGCTTGTCCGTCATAAGAAGAGTTGGAGCTTTGAAGAACCGAAGACGGCGCGCAGCCGACGCACGGTTTACTTGCCCGCGCCGCTCCTACAAAAACTCGCCGCGCATAAGCGCAAGCAAGCTGAAGCGCGATTGAAACTTGGCGCTTTATGGCAAAGCTTTGATTTAGTCTTTTGTAGTGAAGAGGGAACGCCGCTTTCTATCCCTAACATTACCTATCGCTATTTCCGTCCGATACTCACGAAGGCGAAGCTGCCGCGCATCCGGCTTTATGATCTTCGCCACACTTGCGCGACGCTACTATTGATAGCGGAGGAAAATCCGAAGGTCGTGAGCGAAAGGTTAGGCCACTCGACCATTGTGTTAACGCTGGACACGTATTCTCATGTTCTGCCGACGATGCAGCAGGGCGCGACGGCGCGGCTTGAAAAGCTGCTTTACAATAGGGGCGGCGTGCAAAGCGGTGACTCAAGTGTGAGTCAAACGAAGACGGGCAGCTAACAAGCCGCTCGTCAGACTTTGATTCTAAGGTGGGGCTTTAGCCATGCGTGTATTTCCTGCAAAAATCTATTGCATTCCACGTCTCGCGGCGCTACTCTCCCGCAGTGCAAGCCACCTTGCAATCCGTCCGGCTTGCACATAAGCACACTAATAGTTGGCCGCCAGAGGGCAGCATGGCGCGTTTTAGTTGGCATCCTGCTTAGAACAGGGACAGCGCGTTATTGAGCAGAGTTAGGACAATCTGCGTGACCGTTTCGGGCTGGCCGCATTCAATCTCGCCCCCTTCCGGCTCTTGCTCGGCGGTCTCTGATTGTGGCGGCGGCGGCTGAGGTGCGGGAGGTGTGAGAATCACACCCGCTTGTACTGAATAGGCTAATACCACCAGTAGCCCAAAGACTCTCATCGCTTTTAGCATTGTTCTTTTCCTTGTTGGCTTATGAAGTTGCCGACTGGATTAACCGTCACTCTCTTGGTGAGAGATGACGGTTTTTTCATGCTTCCCATTTTTTGGCAAGCGCGAGAAAGGCTTTCCTCACATGAATTTAGCAGATAGCCGTCTGAGGGAACTAGATAACCCTGCGCTCCCGTTAGAAACGCGTATCTCCTTGCGTTGTCGTCTCGCCTGCGAATTTATCCACATCGGCCAGTACGACAGCGCACGCGAAGCTTTAGGTGAGTTCTGGCATGGAGTCGGAAAGCGTCCACGTGTTGAAGGGTTAGAAGCTAAGGCAGCAGCCGAAGTGTTGTTACAGTGCGGCACTTTGTCCGGTTGGATAGGCGCGAGCCAACAACTAACGGGCGCACAGGAAGCGGCAAAAGACCTAATCAGCGAAAGTATTACCCTCTTAGAATCGCTTGGAGAGACGGCGAGAGTCGCTATTGCGCGGAGTGATCTTGCCCTGTGCTATTGGAGAGAAGGCGCGTATGACGAGGCGCGGGTGCTTTTAATGCAAGCTTCTGATGAAGCTTCAGGCAAGGAGGATGAAGACAAGGCGAGAGTGCTGCTGAGATGGGTGACAGTTGAATGCGCTGAGGGCAGATTCAACTATGCTCTAAACATTTTGAAAGAGTGTTCTCATATCTTGGATGAGAGCCATAATCACGCGCTGAAAGGAAGTTTTCATAATCTGTTTGCTGTTGCGCTACAAGGCTTAGGCACACTGGAAGGCCATGCGGATTACTTCGACAAAGCAATCATTGAATATACGGCCGCGATCTACCATTACGAACAGGCACAGCACAAAAGATACGGGGCTTCAATCGAAAACAATCTGGCCTTTCTCCTCTACAAACTAGGCAGACACGAAGAAGCACATGAACACCTCGACCGTGCGCGCAAAGTTCTAGCGCGGCTCAAAGATGTCGGGCTATTGGCGCAAGTTGATGAAACTCGCGCACGCGTTTTTATCGCGGAGCAGAAATACAGAGAAGCCAACCACACCATAACATCTGCTATCCAGATGCTAGAGAACGGCGGCGAGCCTGCTTTACTCGCCGACGCGTTGATTGTGCAAGGAGTCGCATGGGCGAGGCTCGGAGTACACAAAAACTCTGTCAGCATCTTGCACCGCGCCCTAAACCTAGCCGAAGAGTCAGGCGCACTTTCCCATGCGGGTCTGGCCGCGCTGACATTGATCGAAGAGCACGGAGCCAAGAGATTGTCACAAACGGAGCTTTATAATCTCTACACTCGCGCGGACAAGATGCTTCAGGGAACGCAGAATGCCGACGGAGAGATGGCAAGGCTGCGAGCGTCCGCCCGTATCGTTCTGAAAAGACTCTCAGGCGGTCGCATCCACGACAAGGATTTTTCTCTGTACGGTGCTGTCTATGACTTCGAGGCGAAGTTTATCGAGCAGGCTTTAGACGAAGCTCAAGGTAGTGTCACCCTTGCGGCTGAGTTGCTAGGCATCCGGCATCAATCGCTCACTAATATGCTCATGACGAGACACAAAAACCTGCTGAAAAAGAGAACGCCTGCAAAGAAACGCGGGCGTAGCATCTTCAAAAAGAAATAACTAATTCCAGCAGTAGTCTTTTACGACAGTTGCAGGGTGTTTCAGCTAAATTCAACCCAACTCAACCCTAAAAATTCCACATCATCTGTCCATTCCCACAGACTGGCCTTTTGCTCTATATAATCTTTAGCCGCTCTGAACGCAAGTGTTGTATCTGGAACTACTGTGATCTCAGCAATCGGTTCCTCTAAGCTGTCTTGGGTCATGGCTAATGCTAGTGCCTCATTATTAATATGACCCTCAGCGGTAACGAATACAGGCTCGAACTGGAAAAGGCATTCGTCACTGCCTTCGCGCGTGATACGTTGGCGAATAGCAAAGATAAATAAAAAGCCGCGTGTACCGGCTAGCTTACGTGAATTCAGGTGACGTATAGCAGTTATCCCCCCAAAATCGTATGAGCCAACATAAGACAACATGGCATCAATAAATGAATGGCCTAGAGCTAGAAACTCGACTTCAGGGCGTTCAATAGCTAGAGTGCGTTCAAAGGTAGCCATGCGGTAGCGTTCGGGTAGCTTGTATAGCTTCATCACATCGGGCACGATAAATTCGAGAAAAGAATCCTTTTGCTGTATTTGACGGCGATGCTTTGCAAGGAACCGCTCTGTGAATATGCGCAGGTCTGCTAACGATAAATCTGTGGCAATCTCTCGTTGGTAACTGTCGAAAGAGTAACTTGATACATCTCGGAAGAGGCTTTGAGTGGCAATTTCATAAGCGCGTTTAGCTCGTTCGATGGCTTCTGCAATCTGTTGTTGCGTTTGTTTATTCAGATCGCCCTCGACTAAGGCGCGTTGGTAGATTTTCGCCGGGTCTATTTCCAATTCAAGCTGACCGTTGAGCGTTCCTTTAATGTCCTCTGGGTCTTCATGAGTTACCTGCGATATTGCTTCGGCCGCACGCTTCAGCCGATTTTCAAAGAAAGTCTGTACCTTCTCTTCAATAGTCCCCTGATTGAAGAAGTTGTACACTTGTACGACTTTGTTTTGTCCATAGCGATAAACGCGCCCGATTCGCTGCTCAACCCGCATCGGATTCCAAGGTAGATCATAATTGACGCAGATATGACAGAACTGTAAGTTGATTCCTTCGCCACCGGCTTCTGTAGATACAAGGAAACGCACTCGTGGATGATCTCTAAACAGTCGCTGGCTTGTTCGCTTTGTCGTTGGCGTCCCAATAGCTCCATCTCGCGCGAACGGAGACCAAATCGCATCAATCTCCATTTCAGCTTCTTCACGACGATCGAGCTTTATCCCACCGTGAATAACAACCACTGAACCTTTACCGTAACGCTCCTCAAGGACGCGAACGAGATGTCGCTGCGTTTCGCGGTACTCGGTAAAGATGAGTATCTTTTCTTCTGTACCACGCGGACTCTCTTGTTCGATATGGTCAACTAGACTTAAAAGTTCATCCAGCTTTTTGTCACGTTTGACCTTCAGCGAAAGCAAGGTTTCCAGCCTTCTAATCTCATCCTCCATTAATTCCCGATCATCTAACAGGGCATCCTGTTCGTCCTGCTCGCCTTCGTACCGTTCATCAAAGAAACTCTCCTCCTCATCTCTTTTAGCAGGAAGTGGGAAATCGGCTAGTTGACCAGTCAGGCGTGCTAATCGTCCAGCTAATGCCGACCGGATGGCAGCGGTCGAGCTTGCGTTAAGTTTCTGAAATGTGGTCAAGACGAAGCCTGCGGCCTGTCTTCGCTGCGGTTCATTAAAGCGCTCAAGCATCTGGTAGCCGTCGCGTATGTATTCAGCGACTGCATTGTAGAAGCGTGCTTCGCGGGGATACATCTTGAACGGTAGTTTGTGCGTCTGTCGTCCTTTGAAAACCTTACGACCATGCGCGTCTGTGACTTCTTGCTTGGGAGTGCGAATGACCAACTCAGTAAATGGAGTACCTATCCCAGAGAATAGCCCTATGCGATCTAGGCTGCCGAAATCTATGTTGTCATCTAAGAGTAGGAGCAGATTCTTAAAGCGGCTGTGATTCTCTTCGCCTTGATGTGGCGTGGCGGTGAGCAAGAGTAAGGCTTCGCAGTAATCATTACGGCGGATTTCTTCAGCGAGGCGATAGTTTTGTGTCTTGTCGGTTTTCGCGCCGCCATAGTTGATGGCACTCAAACGGTGGGCCTCGTCGAAGATGATTAAGTCCCATTTGCGATTTTCAAGTAACGCACGTTTATGTTCCGGGCGTTTGAGTGTGTCAATTGACGCAATGGCAGCCGCTTTCAAGTCCCAGATGCGAGGGTTAACTGCTTGAAAGTCGCGCTTGAAGACTTCAAACAGCGCGTCAAACTTATCCTGCATCTCCTCCTGCCACTGCGTTGTTAGACCTGCGGGTGTGATAATGAGTGTCCGTCGAGCTTGACCGCGTTGTGCGAGCGCCTGCCAGATCATACCGGCTTCGATAGTCTTACCAAGACCGACCTCGTCGGCCAACAGGAAACGGCGGAGAGGTGCGGAAACGACGCGGTGGGCAGCGAAAATTTGATGGGGCAAAATCTCCGTTCGGGCGTTGGAAAGCTGTCCGCCAATATTGCCTGTGAGAAAGCGAGCGGCATGCATTTTGAGTTCAAAGCGCCATGCCTCATCCCACTCCCCACGCGCCGCGCGTTCGAGCGGAGAGTCAATACGTTCAAGCTCTGCCAATTGGAGAACCTTATTCTCTGAGCGGTAGGGAGGCTGCATGAAGACTGATGGATTGAACTCTACTTTGGCCTGTGCTCCGCGCACCTTCTGGATATAGCCGACGCCGTAATCGCGGAAAAGTTCATTAGTGCTTCTGACCAGATCACTTTCAGCAAAACTAGGCGTGGCCGTCTCTGCCGCAAATTGGGCGAGCGAGCGTGCATCAATCAAAGCGGCATTCTGCCAGCGCCGTTCAAAGATGCGAATGATTTTCTGCGCGGCTTCATCATGAGCGAAATCAGGATGAGTGATTATTGCCCCGCCTTCATCATTGCGTGTCAGCCCTGGATACGTGGCGTTGGCTGATGAAGTGAGCACAGATAGCTTCTTACCGCTGTAGAAAAGGTAGTCTTTGGGATGAAAGGTGCTATCCGTCAGGCCGAAAGCGAGTTGCGTTCGTTCCAGTTGAAACAATTCTTTGAGCGCTTCAGCACTGGTTATCCGCACATCCCGTCTGACGATAATACGAAGTGCGCCACCGCGCGCAACCAGTGCAGTCAAGCACGGCTTTAACTCCAACCATCCGCGATACGTCAGAAACGCGACTGCGATGTCTGCTCGCTCTGCATAAGCCGACAAATCACGGATGGTATCAAGGGCTTTAGTTTCAAAGTTGTCTATGTAGTCAACACACAGCATCACTCGTCACCATCATCATCTAATTCAAATTTCTTAAGCCGAGGACGTGATGACTCTTTCATCGTTAAGGCAGCTTTGATGCTTCGTAAATCCACCGTGCTTACTTTCAACAACTTAGCTACAAACTCATCAATGTCATCCTCGCATTTGGATACCATCGCGTCATCTTCCTTTGCGGCTGCTTGATGGCATTTCTGAGATAGCAGGGCAAGCTTCTCATGTAAAGACTCCTGCGGGTTGTATAGCGGCACTTTAAGATGTTCAAGAATGTGAGTACCAATTTGTGTGCCGACTATGTATGTAGCAGCCAAAAACCGCGAGATGGAGGAGTTCAACACCGCACAGAGAAAAAATGCGGGCTCTTTCTCCTGAAAAGGAACTATAACGAGTTTATGGTCAGGAATTACGACTGAGGTTTTACCGTCAATAGTAATTGGCTCTTGTACGGAGCAGGAAAGAGTCGTAGCAATTTCTTTCCAAACAACTTTGTACGGGGCAAGTAAGAAGTCGCCTGTTTCAAACAGGGAATAAAATAACAACTTCCGACGCGATAGATCATACATTCTTCTTTGCTCTAAATACTGGCGCATCTCCTGAAGATAACTATAGGTTTTGGGGAATTTGCGTTTCATTTCTGGTTCAGGTATTGCTTTGTCCCCCTTATGAGGAAAAAGTAAAAAAAGACTTGGAGCCGTTTGCCACCTCTTTGTCTCGCGCCCTCGCAGCATCGGGAGTACTAATTCCTTCTCGAACGTCCATTCCATCTGTGGGGGCTTCTTTTTAGAGAACTCTGGCGTATTGCGACATAGATAACCATTCTTATGGTTATTAAGAAGTTGCAGCCAGAAAATGCCGTTACCACCTCGCGTATCTGCGCCCTTCCACGCACGATAATATTTTACTCCTCTACCTAGATTGCTCAGCATTGATACTGAAATATTTGACGGAATTACCATCCATAAGCTTTGTGGGTCGTTAATAGGGGCAGCCTTCAATTCTTTTCTATCTGTACTTCCTACTACTGTATGTAAAGGGCTAGCCGAATCAAAATCCTCCTCAATGACCTTCGTCCATACGATATAGGGCAGCGGATAAGTAGTGCGGCCCATCATGTTGGCTGTGAAAACGGCTGTCCGATTAGTCGCTCCCTCAAAAGGCTGTAGGCTAGTAAAATCATCTACCTTTAAGATATTGATTGGCTGCGTACCAGAAATGCGAAAACGTCGAAATCCTTTGCCAGCCTCCTTAGATTGAAAGATGCTTTGCGTTATAACTAAAGAGACGTCACCCTCTGGCCGCAGATATGCATCCATACATGCGTAAACAAAAACCATTGCTAACTCCGTATTTCCCTTAGCAAATCGCGCTCGCCATCCACCCTTTGGGAATAAACCGTACTTGTTCCACACATCTGCGCTCGCCTCTCGATATTCAGAAGGCAGATTCTCATAATTAACCCATGGAGGGTTTCCAGCTATATAGTCCACACTCTTCCCTACAAAGATCGGCGCGAAGGCATTTTTAATAATGCGGGCCCATACTCCGTTCTTATTTGCTTTGTCGAGTGCAATGAGTTCTTCGTATAGAGCTGTGTGAAGGTCATCTTCGCTTATCGGTAAGCTCTCTTCTCGGCATAACTCAATAAACTCTTTGGGGGAATACCCATTACGGACACAAAATTCCAATTGCTCGGCGTACTTTGCCAAGTCTTCGCGATTAGCTGCAACCTCAGTTGGGATTAGAAACCTAGCTACGGCCGTCTTGAGTTCCTTTGCTTTGCCTAACTTACCAGCGAATAATCCGCCATACTCGAAAGGTGTCATGATTGAGTCGCAGAGGTAAACAGGTATTTCAACTTTATCTACATGGCCGAGCAGATCACGGACAGCGATGAGGTAGTTGGTGCGCGCGGCCATCACGGCCAGCGGGTTGAGGTCGAAGCCGATAACGTTGGATAAAATTTTACGGCACAACTCGCCCTCGTCATAAGTCACGCGCTCCCGGTTCTGCTCGTACCACGCACGGATACGGTTGATCGCCATCACTAGAAATGTCCCCGAACCGCATGACGGGTCGAGGAGCCGCTTGTCAGGGTCGCCTACATATTCCAGTTCATTGAGGACGTGTTCAGCGAGCCAATCGGGCGTGTAGTATTCACCTAAATCGTGCCGGACGCTCTTAGGAAAAAGCTGCTGGTAGAGCTTCTTCAAAAGGTCGCGACTGCCCGCAGGGTCTTCGGCCATCGTGCGCGGGTTATATTCATCGAGCTTGCTCACCATCGCGCGCACAAGCATCTCAATTGGTTCATCCCAAACAAACGAATACCACGCGAACAGGTCGCCTTCGAGAAAGTTGGTGATATTCAGATGTCGAAAGATGCTGCCCGCCTCAAGTTCTTCCATTTCACGTCGGAGTTTGGCACTCGTCACGGCCTGCATCATCCTAGCCAGAGGGGTTGGCAGATCGTGGAAGAAAACCACGATCTGAGAGGCCAGAAGTTTCATGAAGAGTGCATAGTAGCTGTGGACGGCGAAGAGGAGTTCGGCAGGCTTGACCTTGTTGCGCGAGGTGACGCCGTAGAACTCAGCCAGCTTTTTGACTTTATCTGAAGGGTTGTCAACATCGTAACCACAGACTTCACCGAACAGAATCTTCCACTGGTTAAAGAAAGTCTGCGCTTTCGGGTGGTCTGTTGCCACGATAGATTCATAAAGCGCACGGATGCCATCCTGCGCGAGTTTCGCATCAGCCCCAAAATCGCCCGCTAGATATTCAGGGGAGAAAGGCTTTCCTTTCTGACCCAAATTAAACAGTGCCCACAGAAACCGTTCGGCCGAGTGGCGGTTAACCTCGATCGGCTCCTGCACCTGCCATTTCTCATCACGGAAACGAACAAAAATAAAGTAATTCCCATCAAGACCAACGCCGAACAAGCTATTGAGCGGCTGATGGAACTGAGTGCGCATATCGTAGAAACGTTTTTTGATCTGCTCCACCACTTTACGGCTGCCCGGTGAATCAGCCTTTGGGCCAATTCGCGCGCCCGGACTTGCCGGATTCTTATACTCAATAATTACGCGGTCATAGACCGAATCAACACGCCCACTGGCAACAGTAAATTCGTGTTTGCCCTCAAGCTTGATGCCAGCCTCCCTTTGTATAAAAGCAAGTTGCCGTTCCGCCTCAATACGAATCTCCTCTTCCTTATCAGCCATTGCTGCCGCAGCTTTGATTTGATCAGCGAACTCGGCAGCCTTCTTGGAAATCAGCTCGTCAAGAGATGTCATATTGGACATTTTAGCCTCCGGCGCAGTCGTCCACTCAAAACAGTTTTATCTAGTGCTACTTAAGGGAAGCGTGAGTACGGGGATAAGTATCTAGGTGCGCTTCACTTTGAGTCAAGAAGAAGTTGAAGAGCTTATAGGCTATGAATGGGTGACAAAATGAAGTCGAATTCCTTTTAGCCTTAAGTAAATGTAGATTCTTGCTAGAGGTTGGCACACTATAGGCACACAAAGCAAAATGGGCAGCCACAGGGCTGCCCGTAAGTTATTGATTCTATGGAGGCGGCGATCGGAATCGAACCGATGAATAAAGGTTTTGCAGACCTCTGCCTTACCACTTGGCTACGCCGCCGGAAGATGGATGAGGGCGGAGGGATGAGGGATGAATCAGAAGTGGTCTCTCTTCATCCCTCATCCCTCCGCCCTCATCTCTTCAAAGAGCGGGAGACGAGATTTGAACTCGCGACTTCGACCTTGGCAAGGTCGCACTCTACCACTGAGTTACTCCCGCTGATGGCGTCTACAATTCTACGGATTCGGGGTCGCTTGTCAAGCGGGGTCGGGGGCGAAATTTTGGCACGAAAGAGGGGAGCGGCGGTGTTAAAGCTGTAAGGCTGCGTCTGTCCGGCGTGTGCGCTCGTAGTGGACATTTGAGACGCGCGCGGGGAAACATTTGTGGCATGATGTGTGTATAAGACGGGTGGCTTGGGAGTGCTTTCCACGATGGAGATGACGCGGCAACATCGTCTGATACTCGGCGGCCTGTTCTTCGTGCTGATGTTCGTCTACGCCGGGACGAACGCCTACCAGAGTTTCGAGTACCGCAAAAGCGCCGTCGGATGGAGCGCGGCGCTGCGGGGCGGGCGCGTCGTCGTCGAGAACGTCGACGAGGCGGGCCGCGCGAGCCTGCTGCGTCCGGGCGATGAAATAGTCGCCTTCGACGGCCGGGCGGTCGAGAGCGCGTATCCCATTTTCGAACTGCCGCATTCGGAACCGGGACGCGTCTACACCGTCGTCGTCAGGCGCGGCACCGAGACGTTTGAGTTCTCCTTTCAGACGACGCCTCTGCCGCCTTTCCGCGTCCTCTTCGATACGCTGCTGGCAATCGTCATCCCCGTCATCTTCCTCGTCCTCGGTTTCGCCGTCTTCGTCCTCAAGCCGGAAGATAAACAGGCCGTGCTGATGGCTTTGATGTTCGGGACGTTCCTGCCCGTCGAACTCAGTTTTTACGATGGGTTGCCGCCGCCTCTGGCCGTCCTGATGATTGTCTGCGGCGTCGCCTCGTCGCTCTTCCCGGCGCTCTTCTTCCACTTCTTTCTGGTCTTTCCTGAGAATTCGCGTCTGCTGCGGAGATACCCGCGTCTGGAGCGTTGGCTGTATGCGCCGGTCGTGCTCTTTACGCTGCCGGTGGTGCTCGTCGTCTCGGTCGTGCAGTACGTTGCGCCCGAACGCTTTTTCGCGTGGGAGGAGTGGATTGCGCCGCTCACGGTGGCGGCGACGGCGCTGACCCTGCTCTACATCTTCGCGGGCGTCTGGGCGCTGCTGGCGAACTATAAGCACGCGAGTCGGCAGTCGCGCAGGAAGATGAGGATGGTCGTCGTCGGCTGTGTGATGGGGTTTCTGCCGTCGGTGTTGATGTTCGCCATCTACTTCTACGGGGCGCAGAAGATTAACGCGTCGCTGCTGGGGTGGTTGAGCGCGGGGTCTGTGCTGGCCTTCACGCTGTTTCCGCTGTCGCTCGCCTACGCCATCGTGCGGCATCAGGTGATTCCTGTGAGACTGATTATCCGGCGCGGCATCCGTTACGTGTTTATCTCGCAGGGGTCGGTCGTTCTGGAAGTGGTCGCCGTCAGTCTGGCGCTGATTTTCTTCCTCGACTTCATCATCGATAGCATCTCGCCCGCGCGCCCGCTCGTCGTCGGCGTCATTTCGGGTGTCTTCTCCGTCCTCGTCTGGCATCTGACCTCGGCGCTGCATCACAGCGTCGTCGCGCCGACCATCGACCGGCGTTTCTTCCGCCGCGCCTACAACGCGCAGCAGGTGCTCTCAGACCTCGGACAAGAACTGCGTCTGATGGCCGACGTGCGCGAAATCACGGGCGTCATCTGCACGAAGATGCAGGACGCTTTGCAGACCGAAAGCGCGAGCGTCTTTCTGCTCGACGACGTGTCGGGCGACTTCGTCTGCGTTATCTCGTCGCATCACGTCGAGGGCGGGCGCGTAACGGCCGACCAGGGGCTGGTGCTGCCCGGCGATGCCTTCGTCGTCCAACGCTTGCGCGAAGCGGCGCAGGCGCTCGTCGTAGACTTCGAGGACAAGTACTCTTGGGCGAACATGCTGCTCTCGGAAGACGTGATGACGAACGACTCGCGTCGGCGTGAGAGCGAGACGTTGCGGCGCATCAACGCGGCGCTGCTGCTGCCGATTGCGACGAAAGAGGAGTTGCTCGGCGTCATCTCTCTGGGGCCGCGTCTGGGCGACCTTCCGTTTTCGCGTCAGGACAGGCAGATGTTGATGGCTATCTCGTGGCAGGTGGCCTTTGCCATCGCCAACTCGCGGCTCGTGCGCAAGAAGGTCGAGGAGGAGCGCCTGCGTCGTGAACTTGAGATGGCAACGGAGGTGCAGCGCAGGCTCTTTCCCGAACGCCCGCCCGAATGTACGACGCTCGAACTCGCGGGCGTCTGTCATCCGGCGAGTGGCGTCGGCGGAGACTATTACGACTTCCTGCCGCTCGGCGGCGGACAGGTCGGCGTGGCTGTGGCAGACGTGGCAGGCAAGGGCATCTCGGCGGCGCTCCTGATGTCAACGGTGCAGGCGTCTCTGCGCAGTCAGGCGCACACGGTCGGCGGGCGTCTGACGGAACTCGTCTCTTCGATGAACCGCCTGCTCAACCGTTCGACGGGCTCTTCGAGCTACGCGACCTTCTTCTACGCGCAGTTCGACGAACGCACGCGCACGCTCACTTACGTCAACGCCGGGCACAACCCGCCGATACTCGTCCGCGCTTCGTCAGCCGGACAACTGCGAGATGCGGAGTCGGCCGCCACATCACAACAACAACTCGTCGCCGGAGCGGCGCACGCCGGGAGCACTGCGACGACAAGCCTGCTCTCGACGCAGGAGCCGGAACAGCCGACGGCCACGACCGGACTGTTGACGACGGGCGGCCCCGTCATCGGGCTCTTCGACGAGTTCACCTATGAACAGGAGACCGTGCAGACCGAGCGCGGCGACCTGATTGTGGCCTACACGGACGGCGTCACGGAGGCGCTCAATCCGAAGGGCGTCGAGTTCGGCGAAGCGCGCCTGCACGCTCTCGTCACAGAACAGGCGCATCTGTCGGCCGAAGAACTGACAAACTCAATCATCGAGACGCTGCGCCGCTGGTGCAGGGACACGCCGCAACACGACGACATGACGCTCGTCGTGATGAAGGTCAAATAAAAATTCTCAGTCGCAACTCCTGACGCGTTCCATCGCCACTTCCGAAGCGCGGAAACCGACCCTCCGCCAGAACTCGGCGCTGCCGCGACCGGCGCGCAAGACCCACGTGATGCGCTCGTCTTCGCCGATGAGCCGGCGCACCAACTCGCGCCCGATGCCGCGACCGCGCATCTCTTCGGCGACTGCCACCATCGAGATGTAGCCATTGGAAACCTCGTCGCAGAGCGCACGCGCGAAGCCGACGACGCGCTCGCCCTCAAGCGCAACCACCGTGCGGTTCGTGTGCCGCATCATCTCCGCGAAACGCTCTGCGTCCGCCACGCGCCGCTCCCAACCGGCCTCGGAAAGAAAGAGACGGATGGCTTCGTAATCGTCGGGAGTCGCGCTTCTAAATTCCATCGGATGCCTCGCACACACTATTGTCGCCAGCGCCGTTTGCGAAATTTCTCTTCCGTCCAAAAATCGCGCAGCAGTTCGACGCGCGGAGGACGTGTGCCGCGCTCTGCGGACGGCGCAGGCATGACGACGCTGACCACGTCGTAGCGATAGGGAGCGCGCGTCACGCCCAGCAGTCTTCGGTAGGCGCGCGCCGCACGCGTCACCTGACGCTGCTTGCGCAGGTCAACGTTCGCCTCCGGCGCGGCGAACCAATCGGAGGCGCGCGTCTTGACTTCGACGAAGCAGAGCGTCGCGCCGTCGTAGCCGATGAGGTCTATCTCGGCCTGCACGAGCGCGCCGCGCCGGTTGCGCCCGACGTTCAGTTTGAAGTTTGAGGCGACCAGACGGTAGCCCGCCTGTCGCAGATATGAGGCTGCGAGCCGTTCGCCGCGACGACCCAGTGCGAGGTGCGGCGCGTGCGGCTGTGTCGGCACGCGGCGCTTGCTGAGAAGGAGGCTCGCCTTCGTCCGTGTGCGCTGGCAGAGGTTGCGCAGGAGGCGTCGCAAAGAGAGCTTCATCGTCAGTTCGGTATCTCCAAAGTCAGTTCGACGGCCTCCGAGAGCGCCGTGTGACGGAAAGGACGACCGGCGTCGGTCTCGGCGGCGTCCGGCGGTTTGACGGTTTTGAAGTCGAGACTGATGAACGAGCCGGGCGCGAAGGTGTCCGGCGTGGCGACGGCGCGCAGTTGACAGCGATGCCTACGCGACGTGCCGACCGTCTGCACATCCGCCCATGCCTCCGCCTCCCACTTCCCGTCGGGCGGTATCGCAATCGGGTCTTCAATCTCCCAACCCTGCCAAGAGAGGTCTCTGTAGAGCAGATAGACTTTACCCTGCGCGTCGTGCAAACCTTCCGACGTGCCCTTGACGCGAAACAGCCAGTTCTCGCCATCGCGTCTGAGGTCTTCGGCTGCAATCGTGTCGTCTGCGGGAGGAGAAATCATGATGCGAGGCTGTTTGGCGCGGGCGTCCGGTTGAGGCGTCTCGCCGCCTTTCGAGGCGACGGGCGTCGGCGTCGGCGTCTGTTGGCTTTGACCGAACAGGTTGCCCTGCATCTGCGCGGATACGTAGATGAGGGCGCCGCCGACGACGAAGATGACGAGGGCGGGAGCGACGCCGTTGAGTTCAATCCCGGCAGCCTTGATGCTGCCCGGATTGTCGCGCCCGACGCCTTTGATGAAAAGCGCGATGCCGACGATGGCGAAGAGTGCGCCGATGATGAAGATTGCGAGTTGGAGTGTCATGGCGTGTCTCCTCCAGAGATGCGAGGGGACGGGTGGGTTGTTTGCGCCGTCGCATCCGGCGCATGGATGCTTGCTGTGCGGCGCAGTCTATCACAGAGCGTGCGCGCGCCGACACGTTCTTCTCTTGCCGTCGGTCGGAGGCGCGCGATAGACTGCTCGACGGTCTAAATCCTTATGAGTAACAGCGAAATCGAAGCGGGCGCGGGGCGGACGGAGGAGCGGGCGGCGCTGCCTCTGGTGGCTATCGTCGGGCGGCCGAACGTCGGCAAATCGACGCTCTTTAATCGACTCGTCGGCGAGCGCCGCTCCATCGTCGGCGACGAACCGGGCATCACGCGCGACCGCATCTACGGCGAAACCGAATGGCAGGGACGACGCTTCGCCATCGTCGATACGGGCGGCATCGTGCCGGACGACGACGCGGTGATTCCGGCCAACATTCTCAAGCAGGCCGAGTTCGCCATCGAAGAGGCGGTCGTGCTCGTCTGGGTCGTCGATGTGCGCGCCGGAACGACGCCGCTCGACGAAGAGCTGGCGCGGCTCCTGCGCTCGACGGGCAAGCGCGTCGTGGTCGCCGCCAACAAGGCCGACGCCGTCCGTCTCGAAGCGCACGCGGGCGAGTTTCATCGCTTCGGCTTCACGGATGTCGTCCCGCTCTCGGCCGAACAGGGCGACGGCGTCGCAGACCTCTTAGACGTGCTCTGCGAACAACTGCCGACGGGCGAGGCGAGCGCAACTGAAGAGGAAGACAAGCGCGACGCGCGTCGGCGCGAGATACGTCTGGCGATTGTCGGGCGGCCGAACGTCGGCAAGTCTTCGATTCTCAACCGCCTGCTCGGCGAAGACCGCGTCATCGTCTCGCCCGTCGCAGGGACGACGCGCGACGCCATCGACACCGTGCTGGAGAGCGACGGGCGGACGTTTCGCCTGATTGACACGGCCGGGATACGACGCAAGGGCAAGACTGAGGAGATGGCCGAAAAACTCTCGGTCGTGATGGCGCGTCGCAGCCTCGAACGCGCAGACGTGGCCGTCGTCGTCGTCGATGCCTCAGAGGGCGTGACCGCGCTCGACGCCAACATCGCAGGCTATGCGGTCGAAGCCGGATGCTCGATTATCATCGCCGTCAACAAGTGGGACACCATCGAGAACAAGACCACCGGCACGCCCTTCGAGTTCGAGCGCAACCTGCGCGACAAGATGAAGTTCCTCGACTGGGCGCCGGTCGTGACCATCTCGGCGTTGTCAGGTCAGCGCGTCGAGCGCCTGCTGCCGCTCGCGGCACGCGCCAACGAAGCGCGCAACCTGCGCATCACGACTTCGCAACTGAACGACTTTTTCGAGCAGTCCGTCGCCAGCCCGCGCGCCCCTTCTGCGCCCGCGCCCGTCAAGGGCGGCCACTCGCGTCTGCACGTCCAGTACGTCACGCAGGTCGGCACGCGCCCGCCGAAGTTCGTCGTCTT